>JBAQZI010000155.1:0-4513 GCA_049790835.1 Solirubrobacterales bacterium | reverse complement strand
ACCGCGTCTTCGACCTCGAGCAGGCAGCCGCGGCTCACCGCCTGGCCGAAGCCGGCCACTCCGGCGGCAAGATCGTGCTGCGGGTCCCCTAGCCGCCGAAAAGCGGCAGCGGCTCGTTCAGTGGCCGCGACGACCGAAGCTGTGCCCGGCGGGAGCGACCGCACGCAGCTCGGCGACGGCGAGCTCGCGGGCGCGGCTGGAGCTGGGATGGGGTGATGGCTCGGTGGGCGGCGGAGCGGCGGATGGGTGGGCGCTCGAAGCAGGCTGCTGGGCCCGCGCCTCGCCGCGCTCCAGCGGCTCGACGCTGTCGACGAGGACGTTGACGACGCCTTCGCGGCGCTCGAGCCGGCCGCGGGCGCGGACCATGACCGCGGCGCGAACGGTGGCGCGGTGGCGTTCGTAGACGCGCCTGGGGACGATCACGTTGACGATCCCGTGCTCGTCTTCCAGGGTCATGAAGACGATCCCCTTGGCCGTCTCCGGGCGTTGACGGGCGACGACCATGCCGGCGACCTCGACCGTGCTGCCGTCCTCGGCTCGCTCCAGGTCGCGGCTGCAAAGCAGCGCCGGCTCGAGGCCCGGGCGCATCAACTCCATCGGGTGCCTGCCGAGGGCGATCCCGGTCGAGCGGTAGTCGGCGATCGTCTTTCCCCACTCCCCGAGCGGATCCAGTGGCGGTGGCGCCGGCGGCTCCATCGGCAGCGCCAGCTGGGTCGCGCGGTGGCCGCCGCGCCCGTTGGCGGTGACCCCGACGCTCCAGAGCGCCTCGCGCCGCTCCTCGCCGCCGCTGGCCGGGATGCCGTCCAGCGCCCCCGCCCAGGCCAGCCGCTCCAGGCTGGCGATCCCGGCCCCCGAGCGCGAGGCCAAGTCGGCGATCCCGGCGTAGGCCCCACCCCGCCCCCGCTCCGCCACCAGCACCTCCATCTCCCCCCTACGCACCCCCTTCACATACCCCAACCCAATCCGCACCACCAAACCAGGGGCCGATGGGCCGATTTGTCGTCCCACACTCGACTTTTCGGCCCATCGGCCGGCTGGTTCGGTGTGGCAGGGGACGCGGCTGTGGTTGGTGTCGGGTGGGGCGATGGTGATGTTGCGGCGGCGGGCCTCTTGGATCAGGGCGTCGGGGGGGTAGAAGCCCATCGGCTGCTCGTTCAGCAGTGCGCAGAGGAACTCGGGGCCGCGGTGGACGCGCAGCCAGGCCGACTGGTAGGCGAGCAATCCGAAGGCGGCCGAGTGCGCCTTCGGGAAGCCGAAGCCGGCGAAGCCCTGGATCTGCTCCCAGATCTGCTCGGCCAGCTCCTCCGGCGCCCCGTGCTTCCGCTTGGCGCCGGCAATGAAGTTGCGGTGGTGCTCTTCGATCGCCTCGCGCGAGCGCTTGCGGCTCATCGCCCGCCGCAGCTGCTCGGCTTCGGCGTGCTTGAAGCCGGCGAAGTCGATCGCCACCTCCAGCACCTGCTCCTGGTAGACGATCGTCCCCAGCGTCTCCTTCAGCGCATGCTCCAGCGACTCGTGCTCGTAGGGGATCTCGTACTCGCGGCCCTCGAGCTCGCACTGGCGCTGCAGCTTGCGGCGCTCTATATACGGGTGGACGGCACCGCCCTGGATCGGGCCGGGCCGGACCAGGGCGACCTGCACGGTGAGATCGTCGAGGTTCTGTGGCCTGGTGCGCGGCAGCATCTGCATCTGCGCCCGGCTCTCGATCTGGAAGACGCCGGTGGTCTCGGCGGCGCGGATCGACTCGTAGGTCTCGGCATCGTCGAGCGCCATCCGCGAGAGGTCGAGCTCCTCCCCCCGCGTGGTCGCGACTTCGTCGACGCAGCGCTCGACCGCGGAGAGCATTCCCAGCCCCAGCAGGTCGATCTTCAGCAGGCCCGCGTCCGAGCAGGAGTCCTTGTCCCACTGGACGATCTGCCGCCCCGCCATCGCCGCCGGCACGATCGGGCAGACGTCGATCAGGGGCTCGGTGGAGATCACCATGCCGCCCGAGTGCTGGGAGGCGTTGCGGGGCAGGCCCATCGCGTCGTCGCAGAGCCAGAGCAGCGCCTTCCAGCGTGGCGACGCCGCCCGCTCGGCGCCGATCGCGGCGATCACGTCCTGCTCCATTTCCCGCGCCGACTCGTGGAAGCCGGTCGTCTTCGCCACCTTCTCGATCTCCCGCGGCGGCAATCCCAGCGCCTTGCCGAGGTCGCGCACGACGCCGCGCGGGCGGTAGGTCGGGAAGGCGGCGACCAGGGCCGAGCGGTCGGCGCCGTAGACCTCGTGCACGCGGGGGATCAGCACTTCGCGGATGTCGCGCGGGAAGTCGAGGTCGATGTCGGGCAGGGTCCGCGATTCCTCGTTGAGGAAGCGGCCGGAGAAGAGCTTCTTCTCGACCGGGTCGATGTGGGAGAGGCCGGTCAGGTAGCAGACGATCGAGCTGACGCTGGAGCCGCGGCCGCGGCCCGGTGGCAGCACCGCTCGGGCCGAGGCGCGGCCGCGCACCTCGACCGCGACCTCGCGGGCCAGCTCCAGCAATTCGTGGTGGATAAGGAAGAAGCCGGAGAGGTCGCGGTGGCGGATCGTCGCCAGCTCGTGCTCGAGGCGCTCCTCCGCCTCGGCGTGGCTGGGCCTGCCCGCGTAGCTCGCGGCGAGCCGCTGTGCGCAGAGCTCGGCCAGCTCCTCGTCGGCGGCGAGATCGCCCTCGCGCGGGTGGCGGTAGCCGAGGTCCTCGGTGAGGTCGAACTCGAGCCGCTCGGCCAGGCGCACGGTCTCGGCGACCGCCTCCGGGTGCTCCTCGAAGCGGACGGCCATCTCCTCTGGCGAGACCAGCGCCGAGCTGCGGTTGCCGCGGCGGCGCGGCTCCGACTCCTCCAGCGTCTGTCCCAGCCCGACCGCGACGAAGGCATCCTGCAGGCGCGCGCGGCGGCGGTTGTGGGAGTGGACGTTGCCGGTCGCCACGCAGGGGACGCCGAGACGGGAGGCGAGCTGAGCGAGCCAGCGGTTGCGGGCGCGGTCGTGGCGCCAGTAGGGCCGCTGCAGCTCGACCCGGAAGCGCTCGCCCCCGAAGGCGCCGAGCAGGCACCGGCCGAGCTGCTCCCCACGCCCCGTCTCCCCGCGCTCCCAGGCCCCCGCCAGCGCCCCGTCGCGGGCGCAGCCGGAGAGGCAGACCAGCCCCGCGGCGTGCTCCTCCACCTGCTCCAGCGTCGCCCACGGCCGACCGGCGCTGCGCCCCGGGTTGTCGCGCGTGTGGGAATGGGCGGCAGTCAGCAGCCGGCAGAGGTTGCGATAACCGGTCGCCTCTTCCACCAACAGCGTGAGATGAACGAGCTCCCGGCCGGACTGGGGCCGATGGGCCGAAATGTCGTCCCTGGCTCGACTTATCGGCCCATCGGCGGGCAGTGCGACGGTTAGCTCGGCGCCGGTGATTGCGCGCAGCGGGCTCCCCCCACAGACCTCCGCGAATTCGCGCGAGCCCCAGATGCCGTCGTGGTCGGTGAGGGCGAGGGCCCTATAGCCGAGGTCCGCGGCGGCGTTGGCCAGCTCCATCGGGGTCGAGGCACCGTCGAGGAAAGAGAAGGCCGAGTGCGCGTGCAGCTCTATGTAAGGAGTGGCGGGCATCAGGCTCGCTGCCGGTACCAGCGCCCGCTCAGGGCGCAGCGAAAGACGACGACGGAGCGGCCGTTGACGAGCGCCAGCTCGAAGTACTCGCGGCGCAGCCGCTCCGGAATCCACCAGCGATCGTCGACTTCCCAGCGCTCGCGAACAGCGGCGACGGCGATCCCCTCCACCGCCAGCGCCGAGCCGTCGGCAGCGGCCTTCACCGCCACCGGCTCGGGCGCATAGAGACGCCGCAACCCCGGGGTCATAACGCCCCCTGTGCCGACCGGTCAGGCGGTGGACCGCACAGCCACCTCAAGAGTGACAACACGGTTGGGCGCGGCAAGAGCAGCGTTGGCGGCCGCAATGAGGGCCTCCGGGTCGAGCCCGTAGTGGTCGGCAACCGCCCGCATGGGCTCCTTGACTCCAAGGTCTGGATAGAGGAGCTGCAACTCGATCGGCTTGTCGTCTCGAAGGGCCACGATGGCCCGCGGATGGCGCTGGTCCGCCCTTTGGGCATGGGCACCTTGAACGAGAGTGATCGAGATCGCGTTCGCTTCGCTGTCGTAGTCGGCGCGCATATCAGTGCTCCGGAAACGTCGTGACAAAGCCGGGGTCGTCCTTGGCAATAACCACGATGATGGCACGGCCCCCGCCGACCAATCCAGTCAAGACTGGATTGCCGTCTTCGTCCACGGCCCTTCGAATGGGACGCGCCATCGTCGATTCGACATCGGCGGGAAGGATCGCGTAGAGCCTCATCGCGTTTCTTGCGTGTCGACTGAAGCGCACTCGCGCCTAAGACCTGCGCCTCAGCCAATTCTCCCCCCAGCGCCATGCCCCTACAGCTCCGGGAAGGGAGTCAGCATCGCCCAGCGCTCCGGCACCCGCGAGGTGGAGTCGACCGGGAGGATCTTCAGCAGCGCCTCGGCAC
>JBAQZI010000154.1:0-6110 GCA_049790835.1 Solirubrobacterales bacterium | reverse complement strand
GCGATCGTGTCGGCGGCGTGCCGCTCGGGCGAGTCGTCCGGCTCCAGCGCCGCCGCCAGTCCGCCCTGGGCCCAGAAGCTGGCGCTCTGGGAAAGCGGCGTGCGGGAGACGACGCAGACGCTGCCGCCGCGCTCGGCCGCGCGCAACGCGGTCCACAGGCCGGCGGCGCCGCCACCGACGACGGCGACGTCGAACTCCGCGGATGCGGCGGTTATCGCCCCTCAGCCTCTCGGCGGATCGAGTCCAGCTGCTCGCGCAGCCAGGCGGCCGCGCTTTCGCGCGCCCGCGCCTTCTCCTCGGCCACGCTGGCCTCCGCCCGCTCGGCCCGGCGCTCGGCCTCGCCGACCCGCTCCTCCGCCGCTTCCGCCTGGGCCTCGATCTGGCTGAGGCGATCCTCGGCCGCCGCGATCGCTCGCTCCTTGGCCTCGCGCTCGCGCTGCAGCTCCTGCTCGTGGGCCAGGCGCAGCTTCTCGCGGATCTGCTCGGCGCTGGCGCGCTCTCGCTCCAGGTCCGCCTCCAGCGCCTCGATCTCGGCGATCGCGCGGCGCTCGGCGGCGCTGGCGACGTCGGCCGCGGCTCGCAGCTTGCGCTCGGCCTCTTCGGCCTGGGCACTGAGGCTCGCGCTGTGGCCACCGGTTTCAGGAGAGCTCATGCAGGCTCAATCTAATACCGGGATGCCGGTGACGTCGTGGTAGGCCGCGATAGCGCGTTCGGCCATCCTCGCCGCCGAGAGCGTGGCGGCCCGCTCCGCGCCCGCCACGCGCGGGTCGGGGGAGTCCAGGTGTGGCCGCGCCGCGGTCGCCCATGCCGCCGCGTCGAAGTCCGCGCAGAGGCAGCCCTCGACCCCGGCCAGGGCGTAGGGGGCGATGCCGACGGGAGTCGAGAGAACCGGCACCTCGCAGGCCAGCGCCTCGACCGCGGCCATCCCGAAGCCCTCGTAGCCGGAGGTGACGAGGACGGCGTTGGCGGCGTTGATCCAGGCCGGCATCAGCTCCGGCTCGATCGCCCCACCGGTCAGCAGCTCGGCCCCGCAGGCGGCCGCCACCTCGGCGGCGCGATCGTGGCGCTTCTCGGGCCGGGCGGGATTGGCCGGGAAGAAGAGGTAGCGGCCGCTGGGATCGAGACCGAGCGAGCGGCGCGCCTCGGCCCGGGGTTCGGGTCCGAAGCGAGCAAGGTCCGGCCCGCAGGGCAGGACCGCCGAGCCGGGGACGGGCGGCAGGCCCGGGCGTCCGTCCTCCGGCGCGAACAGCGCCCGCGAGACGGCGGCGACGAGGTCGATGCGCCAGGCGAGGCGGCGCGAGAGCGGGCCGACGACGCCGTGGCGGACGTCGGTGCCGTGGAAGGTGACGATCAGCGGCCGCGCCCCGGCCAGTCGCGCGCACCAACCCGGCAGGCCGTAATGGGCGTGGACGAGGTCGAAGCGCCGGCGGCGCAGGAGCGCCCGCAGCCGGCGGGTGGCGGGGATGTACTGGTTGCGGCCGGGCGGGAAGCTGAAGACGTCGACCTCGATCCCGCGCTTGCGGACCTCGTCGATCTGGTCGCGGACCCAGCGCCCGCGCTGCGGCGCGGCGTCGTCGGGCTCGAAGTTGGTGACGACCAGGACGCGCACCCGGGTCAGGGTATCCGCGCCGCGCGCCGCCGGTGAAAAAGCCGAAGTCGGCGTTTCGACCCGCCCATGTGGCGAACTTGTGGCATTCGGGTCTGGATCGGTGCGCCTCCCCGGCCGAGCATTGGCCTCCAACCGAAAAGAGGAGGCTTCGATGATCTATGCGGCGATGGGATATCTGCACGCGGCGATCGAGCGGCGGGTGCGGCGCATCCAGCTGCTCGTGGCGAGCGAGAGGGGACAGGGGACGGTCGAGTACGTCGGCCTGATCCTGCTGGTCTCGCTGCTGATGGTGGGGATGGTGGCGGCGATGAAAGGTTTCAACGGCAAACAGGGGACCGAGCTGGCGGACGTGATCGTCAACAAGATCAAGGAGGCGGTGGACAAGGTCGCCTTCAAGTAGGAGCGGCGGCGGCTGACCACGTTTTGCCTGCTGATGGATCGGAAAGCGAGAAATGGGATGACCACTGCACAAGCCACAGCGACGGCGATTCCGTCCTCTCTGCGACGTATGCTGTATGACAGCATGAAACATCGAACGCAGCTATATCTGGACGAGGCTCAGCATCGGTGGCTCCGGCAGCGGGCCGGCAAGTCGGGCAGCATCGCGGCGGTCGTCCGCGAGCTGATCGACGCCGAGCGCGCCCGTCGACCGGACCTGGCCGCGGATCCTCTGCTCCGCTACCTGGTAGACGAGTCTCCGGGGCGCGGGCGGGAGGGCACCAGCGTCACCACGCTGGACCGCGATCTCTACGGCCGATGAGGTCGGTCTTCGTCGACACCAGCGCCTTCGTCGCGCTGCGCAATTCCGCCGAGGCCGAGCACGAGCCGGCGCGGGCGGCGCTCTCGAGCCTGCTGGCCGAGGGCGCCGCCCTCTTCACCTCGAACTACGTCTTCGCCGAGACCTACACGGCGCTGCTGGTTCGGGTCGGGCGTGGGGAGGCGATCGAGTGGGGGCGGCGGTTTCGCGCCAGTGGCGCGATCGAGCTCGTCCGCCTCGACGAGGACGTCGAGGGCGATGCCTGGGAGATCCTCGAGCGCCACGACGACAAGGAGTGGAGCTACGTCGACGCCACCTCCTTCGCCCTGATCGAGCGTGACGGCGGCGGCGAGGCGTTCGCCTTCGATGCCCACTTCGTCCAGCGTGGCTTGCGCGTGCATCCGGCGGCCAGGTAGCCGGTCGCGCGCCCGCGTGAAAGACTCGCGCGATGCCAGCCTCCCGCAGCTACGACCGCGCTCCCGCCGACATCCGGCCGATCACGATCGACCCCGGCTTCGTCGCCAGCGCCGACGGCTCGGCGCTGATCTCGCTCGGCAAAACGCGGGTCATCTGCACCGCCTCGGTCAACGAAACGGTGCCGCGCTGGATGCAGGGCCGGGGCAAAGGCTGGGTCACCGCCGAGTACGCGATGCTGCCGGCGTCGACCGGGGACCGCAAGCAGCGCGACATCTCGAAGGGCAAGCAGGACGGCCGCGGGGTGGAGATCCAGCGGCTGATCGGCCGCTCGCTACGGGTCGTCGTCGACTTCAAGGCGATGGGCGAACGCAGCGTCTACGTCGACTGCGACGTGCTCGAAGCCGACGGCGGCACCCGCTGCGCGGCGATCACCGGCGGCTATGTGGCGCTGCGCCAGGCCTTCCAGAAATTGATCGACAAGAAAGCGCTGGAGACGATGCCGCTGAACGGCACGGTCGCCGCGGTCAGCGTCGGCATGGTCAACGGGCGGCCGCTCTGCGACCTCGACTACGTCGAGGACTCCAACGCCGAGGTCGACGCCAACGTCGTCATGACCGGCGACGGCGGCCTGGTCGAGGTGCAGGCGACGGCCGAGCGCACGCCCCTCTCGCGCACCTCCCTCGACGAGCTGCTGGTCCTCGCGGAGGGCGGCATCGCCCGCCTGCGGGAGGTGCAGGAGCGGGCCGCTTGATCCTCGCCACCGGCAACCGGCACAAGCTGGCGGAGATGGAAGAGCTGCTGCCGACGGTTGACCTGAGGCCGCTGCCGCCGGGGCTGGAGATGCCGCCCGAGGATGGCGACAGCTTCGCGGCCAACGCGCTGATCAAGGCGCGGGCCGTCCACGAGGCGACCGGCGAGGTCGTGATCGCCGACGATTCCGGCATCGCCGCCGAGGACCTCGGCGGCGCCCCGGGGATCTACTCCGCCCGCTACGCCGGCGAGGGCGCCGGCGACGAGGTCAACCTCGACAAGCTGCTGCGCGAAGTCGACGCCGCCGGCGGCAATCGCCGCGCCGCCTACGTCTGCGCGATCGCCTTGATCGACGAGGCCGGGGCCGAGCACGTCTTCCAGGCGCGCTGCGAGGGGTATCTGCTCGCCGAGCGGCACGGCAGCGGCGGCTTCGGCTACGACCCGGCCTTCGTCCCCGACGACACCGGGCCCGGCGATCGGCGCACCTATGCGGAGCTGAGCGCCGCCGAGAAGAACGCGATCAGCCACCGCGGCCGTGCCGTGCGCAAGCTCGCGGCCCACCTCGGCCTGACGGCGGCCGGCGCACCGTGATCCAGACCAAGAGCCGGGCGGCGGGTCTTTCGATCGCTTCCAACGCGCTCTTGATCGCGCTCAAGCTCGCCGCCGGGGCGATCACCGGCTCGATCGCGATCATCACCGAGGCGATCCACTCGCTGATCGACCTGGTCGCCTCGGTCATCGCCTTCTTCTCGGTCCGCAAAGCCGACGAGCCGGCCGACGCCGAGCACCCCTACGGCCACGAGAAGGTCGAAAACCTGGCGGCGGCGATCGAGGGAATGCTGATCCTGGTCGGCGCTGGGGTGATCGTCTACGAGGCGACCCACCAGCTGGTCGTGGGCGCCGAGGTCGACAGGCTCGGCGTCGGCATCGCGGTGATGGCCTTCTCGGTCTTCGCCAACCTCGGCGTCTCCTCGGTCCTCTCGCGGCAGGCCAGGGCCCACGAATCGCAGGCGCTGGAGGGTGACGCCGCGCACCTGCGCACCGACGCGATGACCTCGGCCGGGGTCCTGTTCGGGCTCGCCGTCGTGCAGGTCACCGGCAACGCCGCCTTCGACCCGATCACGGCGCTGGTGGTGGCCATGGCGATCGTCTGGGCGGGCTTCAGGATCCTCCGCAGGTCCTCCGCCGTGCTCGTCGACGAAGCGCTGCCGAGCGCCGAGATGGACCTGATCGAGGAAGCGATCGCGAGCGCCCGCACCGCGGAGGTCGCCGGCTACCACAAGCTGCGCGCGCGCCGCGCCGGCAGCCACCGCCACATCGACCTCCACGTCCAGTACCGCTCCGGCACCAGCCTCGAGCGCGCGCACGACCTGGCGCACCGGATGCGGGCTTCGATCGAGGCCGAGATCCCCAACTCCGAGGTGCTGATCCACGCCGAGCCGGAGACGTCGTTCCGCGAGCCCGACGACAGCGATTCGGGCCCGTTCCGCTCCGGCTAGCTGCTTTAGGAAGGTCCTAGGGAGGCGGCAGCAGGTTGACCGCGGCGGCGAGGCCGACGGCGACCAGGGTGATCGTGTAGCCGGTGTAGCCGCTGACTGCGAACAGCACCGCGGCGATCGCGCAGACCGCGACGACGATCATCCAGGAGGCTCGGGCGAGGGGCACGGTCGGTATTTTCACTCACATGGCCGACGCTGCCGTCACAGAGGTCGCCCCGGGCGACGCCGCGGAGGCCGCGCTGGCCTTTCTGGGCGAGATGTCGCCCGACCTGCGCGGGGCGGCGATCCTCGACGCGAGCGGTGCCGTGCTCGCCGCGTCCGCGGACCCCGAGCGCTGGGCGGAGGATGCCGCGGCGCTCTTCGCCGTCGCCGACTCGGCCGGCGGCGAGCCGGCCGAGCAGCTGCACGTCGCCACCGAGCAGGGCGAGGTCTTCGCCCTGCGCCACGCCGGTCTCGCCGCCGTCGCGGTGACCGAGCGCTTCGCCCTCGCCTCGCTGATGTTCTTCGACATGCGCTCGACCCTGCGCGACCTCGCAACAGCCGGCCGACGGGCCGATAAGTCGTCCGTGACTCGACAAATCGGCCCATCGACCGCGGGGGAGGGCTGATGGTGCCGAAGCCTCACCGGGTCCTGCTCGATCGCGTCTCCGGCTACGCCGATGAGGCGGCCGCCTATATGCGCCGGCGCCGCGTCTCCCGCCGGCCCTTCGCCCGTCTTTACTACCCGAACGGGCGCAGCGCCGACCACGCCGACGACTCGACCGCCGGCGCCGAGCTGTTCGTCGCCGCCGGCCGCCTGATCGAGGTCGCGGGGAAGCGGCCGAAGCCGTGAGCGAGCTGATCGACCCCGCCGTCGCCGAACGGGTGCTGGCCCGGGCGCTGGCCAACGGCGGCCGCTTCGCCGAGGTCTTCGCCGAACGCCGCCATGGCTTCTCGATGTCGATCGACGAGTCGCGGATCGAGACGGTCCAGTCCGGCGCCGAGGAGGGCGCCGGGGTCCGCGTGGTCGACGGCGGCACCACCTATTTCGCCCACGTCGACGGCCTCGACCCCGCCGACCTCGAGCGCGCCGCCGACG
>JBAQZI010000153.1:0-1934 GCA_049790835.1 Solirubrobacterales bacterium | reverse complement strand
GCACGCCGGGTTTGGAAGCTTTTGGTCAATCCTGAAAGAGAGATATCCATGACCACCGTCGACACTCAGAGAGGCAAGCTGACCCCGCAATTCGCGGTGGCGGCTTGACATAGGAGCAACCCATGAGGCTGGTCAGCTACGACGCCGGCGACGGGACGCGGGCCGGAGTGCTCGAGGACGACCGCGTCGTCGATGCCTGGGCGCTGCTCGGCGAGCCGCACCGGGGCGGGCTGCGGGAGCTGCTCGCGGCCGGCCGGGTCGACGACCTACGAGGGCGGCTCGGGGACACGGGCGCGCCGTCGCATCCGCGGGCGGCCGTCTCCCTCCTCCCTCCCATCCCCGACCCGGAGAAGATCGTCTGCATCGGGCTCAACTACGGCAAGCACGCGGCCGAGGGCGGCATGGAGGTGCCCGACAGCCCGACGATCTTCGGCAAGTACCGCAACGCCCTCGCCGCACCGGGGGCCACGGTCCAGCTTCCCACCAGCAGCCGCAAGGTCGACTACGAGGCCGAGGTCGCCTTCGTCGTCGGCCGCCGCGCCAAGGAAGTCGCCGAGGCCGACGCGCTCGACCACCTCGCCGGCTACACGCTGCTCAACGACCTCTCGGCCCGCGACCTGCAGTTCTCCACCCCGCAGTGGATGTCCGGCAAGGTCTTCGACGGCTCCGCTCCCTGCGGGCCGGCGCTCGTCACCGCCGACGAGGCCGGGCCACACGACGGGATCGAGATCCGGCTCACCCTCAACGGCGAGCGGATGCAAGCCGCCTCGACCGCCGACCTGATCTTCAGCGCGCCGGCGCTGCTCTCCCACCTCTCGCAGCTGATGACGCTGGAGCCGGGCGACATCGTCTCGACCGGCACTCCGGACGGAGTCGGCAGCCTGCGCCAGCCGCGCGTCTGGCTCGCCGACGGCGACGAGATCGCGATCGAGTCCCCCACCCTGGGCCGGCTCGAGACCCGCATCGCCGGCTGAGCCAGTCAGGGCCGCTGGATCGTCAGCCGGAAGGGCTTGCCCGCCCGCCCGAGCGCCCGGACCGCGACCCGCAGGCGCGACTGACCGCAGACCGTGTAGTCGAGGCGGTGGCTGGAGGAGACGCCCTGGCGCGAGGAGCGCAGTGTCTCGCCGGAGTGGTTGCGGATCAGCAGCTCATAGCCGAGCCTGCGGCCGCCGGCAGGGGCGATGCTGACCTTGCCGTCGAAGGGCGTGCGGAACTCCTGCACGAGGGCGCCGCTGCGGGGCACGCGCCCGGCGACGGTGAAGCTGTGGCGGCCGAGCCAGGGGCGCACGGTGTCCTTGCGCAGCGCTTGCAGCGAGGTGGCGGTCGGCCGCAGCGCCGGCGACCAGGCCCACTCCACCGCGGCTTCGGGGAAGCGGTTGAAGGCGAAGCTCTCGGCGAAAGCCTCGCCCGGATCCTCGTAGTAGTGGTACCCGTCGTCGCCGGGGAAGAAGGTGCCGGCGCGGTGGCCCTCGCAGACGTTGACGACACTCGACCAGCGCTCTGTCCCCCACTTGATCGCGGCCGGGAACGGTGCGGGCATGTCGCGGTGCTGGGCGACGTGGTGCCCGTACTCGTGGGCGAGCACGAACTCGCGGCTGGCGCTGTCGGGCGCCGAGTCGGCGTTGCCGCTGAGGACGATCTTGCCCTCGTCGCCGAAGTAGCAGGCCTGGGCGTCGAAGCCGCAGTCGAAGGCCAGCTGGGACGGGGTGTCGAGCTGGATCGTCAGCAGGTTGACCTCGGGGCCGTGAATCAGGGTGCCGATGAAATTGGCGATCGCCTGTGGGTCGGCGGCGTCGCATTCCTGCTGGCAGGCGGCGCTGACGTCGACGGCGATCGAGTCGTCGCTGCCGTCGTTCAGCGAGTAGCGGGCGCTCGCCGCGCTGGCGGCGATGCGCGCCCCGGCAGCGCCGGGCACCGCACGCACCACGTCGCGC
>JBAQZI010000152.1:0-13970 GCA_049790835.1 Solirubrobacterales bacterium | reverse complement strand
GCCGTTGAGGACCGTGTGCGATGCGCCAATGTCGAATTCCCCCGCCTGGGCCGCCGAGGCCGCCATCGCGCTCATCGCCGCGATCGCGACGAAGGCCAGGCCGAGGGCCTTGATCTTGCCAATCATTTGAACTCCTTTGTCGTTTGTTGCCGACACCCGCTAGCTGGATGGCTAGCGGCCATCGGATAGGACGGCTCTATCCATAAGGCCGCACCCAATGGCAGTCAAGGTTTGTCGAATGTTTTCCACTCTCTAGCCCGTCGCCATGAGAAACCCCCTGCAAATTTCCAGCGGCAGGCATTCGCGCGCGCCAACCTGTGCAACACGTGATTTGGTTGAAGAAGACCGAGATCGCCCCCGGCTCAGCAAACACTGCTGCGAGCCAGCGAATGCATTCGCTTTGATAATTGTGCTGTCTTGGGGAGGAGAACTTTGGCTGCTTACGACCGTTGCCGCCGGGACTGGGCGAGGCCCAATTTGGGAGACTGTGATGCCCGAACGCTGATACTTCTTGTGTGGCTTGTGGCACCCGGACAAGAGATAGTGCTGCCCTTCATGCAGCCACTGCCTCAGTATGTGGCTGTAGTCGTCACATTGATGCAGCTACGCGTATACGACCAGTTCGCTCTCTCCGCCATCGGCATCAGAGTTCTGCGTACGCCAGCTGTCGTAGACGAAGAGGCTCCGCAGGAGCCAGCGCTCCGAACTCGTGGGGATCGTCTTGCCGCGGCCGTGGAGCCAGCGGCGGTTATCGAAAATCAACAGGTTGCCGGGGGTCAGATCAAGGTCTGTCGCGACCAAGTCGGTTGCCTCGACCAGGGCGGCCATTGCGGCCCTGCCCTCTTCACTGATCGCCTCCGTGGTCGTCAGGTCGACCTTCAGTTCGGGCATCTCATGAGATCCGAAGAGGATCGCGGTGTCTTCACCCCAGCCCAAGCCTTCAAAGCTATCCGGCATGCGGTGCCGGAAGTTCGGCTGACGCAGGGTTTCGACCATGTCGTCGCCAGCCTCGACCCTGAGCGCCTCGATGATCTCCGGCGTGGGCGCAAGCCTGGTCGGAGACCCTCCCCGGACGGTGAGCAACGCCAGGCCGTCCGGTGGATTGTCGAGGTGCTGGTCCTCCTGATGAAGGGGAAGGGTTCCCTTGCCCTTGCTGGAGACGGTGTCCTCGAGCCCCGTCGTGACCTTGATGTCGGTCAGCGGTCCCCCGTCCCACTCGTTGCGTGCGGAGACCGGGGTCGCAATTAGCGAGACCAGGCCGAGCAGCAAGGGCGGGGCGACCTTTAGGTGGGTGTAGTTCTCGGCCGAAGTCGGAACCTCACCAGGCCCAACGCCACGAAGGAACACTGCCCCCTGGTCGTGACCCTGGCGAAAGGCGATCAGGGCATCGTGGACGTCGTCCGGCAACAGCGGCGCCAAGCGAGCGGCGACGCTTCGGGGTGGTTCGTCGAATCCAGCCTTTGCGGCGACGGATTCGAGGTGGTTGGTAACAGATGTGGATAACTCGACGTTGCGCATCGTTCGTGTCCGATCTTTGAGGAGAGAAGCGCTGAGGGCTAGGTCGGGGCGCCGGTCTGCACCGGCTGGGGTTGCCGCTCGGCCGACTCCCCCTCCATCCCAGGCCACGGCGCCTGGCATACGAAACCCTCGCGCCCGGCCCGCTGCCAAAGCTCCTCCGCCATGTGGGGCGCAACGGGAGCGAGCAGCGCCACGACTTGCAATAGGGCGATCGCGAGCGCGTCCTCGTCAGCCTCGGCCAGCTCGCCGTGCTGCTTGATGACACGCTTCTCGAAATCCATGACCCGGTCGGCGAAGCGCATGATGTTGCGGGTCGCCTGGTGCGGTTCAAGCCGTTCGAAGTGCTGGGTGACTCGCTCGGCGCCCTTTTCACACCACAGCGCGAGGCGGGAACGCCATTTGCTGTCAGCCTCGATCATGGCACCCTCGCGCAGTTCCCGCCTCACTTCCAGTCGGGGCTGCGCGTAGGACCAGAATCCGGTGAGAAAAGAGGCGCAGTGCTTGAGCGCCAGGTCGTTCCAGTTGAAGGCGCGGCTGGGCGCGGCCGCGTAGAGGACGGCGAAGCGGACCGCGTCCGCTCCGTATTCCTCGACGAGGTCCTGCGGGTTGACCACGTTGCCGAGATGCTTGCTCATCTTCCTGCCGTCCTTCTGGACCATCTCGTGCATCAGCGAGGCCGCGAAGGGCTCGCCGTCGGCGAGGAAATCGAGCGCGCCGACATCGCGCAGCATCTTGGCCCCCAGTCGCATGTTGAGGCTGAACTGGCCGTTGTCGGCGCCCTGAACGAGCTGCTTCATCGGCAGCCAGTAGGGCAGGTCCGGGTGCTCGAACATGGTCTCCGAGCGCGCATCCGGCGGCACCGCCGGCGGGATATAGGACCAGGAGGCGTCGATGTGGCAGTCGAGCGTGTCGGCCTCGCGCTTGGCGGGCTTGGCGCAGCTGGGGCAGGCACACTCGATGAAGTCGGGGAAGCGGTCGAGCCCGGCACCGGGCTCTGAGGCGAGGTTCTCGGGCAGCCGCACCGGCAGGTCCTCGAACGGGACCGGCACGGTCCCGCACTGCTCGCAGTGGACGAGTGGGATCGGCGCGCCCCAGGCTCGCTGGCGGGAGATCGTGAAGTCGCCGGCACGGAAGCGGGTCGCCGGCCGGAAGCTCGCCTTCGGCGGTTTGAACCTCATGCTCAGGCCCTTCTCGGGCAGGAACTCGCGCAGTGCCTTGTCGGTGCCGTCCTCGGACGGAATCCCGAGCACGGCGGTCGGCCCGTACCGGGCGTCGACGGAAGGGGAGATCAGGACCGGGATCGGATCATCGATGCCGGGCGCCATCACCATGCCGCCGGATGCGACCGCCCAGAGGCTGGCGTCACGGCGTTCCTCTCGCCGCCCACCCCCGCGGCGGGCCTGCTTCAGCTGCTCCGACACCTCGGGGCTGGTGATCCAGCGCTCGACCTCGGGATCATTGGGAGAAACCAGCACGAACTCGCCCTCGGCGGTCGCGTCCGGGTGGGTCGTGAAGACGGTCAGACTGGAGCCGTCGAGGCCCTGCGCGTCGAACTCGACGCCCTCGACGATCCCCAGGCTCGCTCGCTGGGCGGCAAGAGCGATCTCGCTCCACTCGCCGGCCAGCTCCTCGAGGCGGAAGTAGCTCTCGGCGTTGTAGGCGCTGCGGCGCAGCCACCACTGCTCGCGGTTAACGAATTCGACTGGCTCGTGGCAGCGCCAGCAGAGGCCGTCTTCAACCTGGAGGTTGGCGAGCACGGTGCGGCAGCTGCCGCACCACTCGACCTGGCCCTCCTGCTTGTAGACGAGTCCCTTCTCGAGCAGCTTCAGGAACATCCACTGCGACCAGCGGTACATCTCTGGGTCGCTGGAGACGAACGACCGCTTCCAGTTCATCGAGAAGCCCATGCGGGTGAACTGCTCGCGCATGCGCGAGGTGCAGCGCTCGACCCACTCGGCCGGGGTCATGTCGTGGTCGAGCGCGCCCAGCTCAGAGGGAAGGCCGAAGGCGTCGAACCCGCACGAGTAGAGCACGGCGTCGCCCTGCCGCCGCCGGAAGCGAGCGTAGGAGTCGCCGATCGAACAGCTGCGGACATGGCCGATGTGCGCTTCGCCGGAGGTGAAGGGAGGAGTGTTGAAGACATAGGTGCCGTGACCCTCACCCGTGGGCTCAGGCGTTGCTTCGACTTCCGCCTCTCGCCAACGCCCCTGCCACTTCAGCTCGATCGCCTCGACGTCGTACTTGTCGGCGAGCGAGCTCATCATTTATGTAGCGCAGAGCGCCCGACGGGAATCGAACCCGTGTCTGCGGCGCCAAAGGCCGCTGCTCTTGGGCCCAAGCCGTATCCAAGAAGAGAGGCCGCGCAATAGCCGCGGAGCGGCCGAAAGATCGTCGGCTGGGTAGAACCCGCCGACTGGATGATCGAAGCACAGCATCTTCTGAGAAGGGACATATGGCCTTTAACCGATTGAGCTACGGACGCATGGTCTTGAGAGAATACTCAGAAAGTATAGTTTACACAAGTATCCTTGCTTATGAGTCGACTGGCGGTTAGCCGCGAAGAAATCAAGCTTTAGGGCAGCTGGCCACAGCGGCCAAAGTCATATTTCCGAGCTAGCCCGTTGGGGCTGTCGTACACGGCTCCAGAGGTGACCCTTCTGCTCTGAGGGTCTTCTTCGATCGCCCTGTTCGCATTTTCGATGGCCGCGACGAACTTTTGGACTTTCTGACTTTCACCCTGGGGAGCCGCGAGGGCTTCCAGCTCTTCGGTTCCCTGCTCAATGGCCGGTACGGTAATGACAACGACGCCATTCCCCAGTGCGGTCCGCGCTGCGACAGGCGAAGCCGAACTCGAGAAGTCCTCAGGGTGTTTTTTTATGTATTCCTGAAGTCCATCGAAGCTCTTGTTGTGTGCCTTCCAGCAGATAGCATCGACCTGCTTGAGGAACTCTGCTCTGGAGAGCGTTGAATCGTCGCTGCTGCCGCAGCCTGCGATCGACAGCGCAGTCACGAGGAGTGCAACGAACGGCATGGGAGCCAGCTTGGCGGTCATTGGCTCAGCCGACATTTCTGCAGTCGAGTGAAGTGTTGTAGTAGGGGTCCTTCTCCTTGACCCTCCTCACTCCCCCTTCGATCCCAATGATGATCGCTTCGGTCATTTTCCGTCCCCCTTTTGGAGCCCCGAGGGCGTCCAGTTCTTCGACCACTATTGCTAGGTACTTTCTGACTACTTGGTAAATTAGCAGCTTTATCCGTATCTCGGCAAGTTGCTTCCGCACGGCATCAGGGCGACCCCCAGCCCGGTCGATCTAGCTTTGTCGCAACGCCTCGAATAGTGCCCAATGCAGACCGTCGATCAGCGCCCGCACCAGATCGCAGTCGCCGCCCACCTCGAGCCGATCGGTGTCCTGCTCGATCACCACCTGCAACCAAGTGGAGGGCGAGCCCGAGGCCCAAGCGTCAGCGTGGCCGCGGATCGCCGCGACGCATGAGACCACCTGTCCCTCGCGGACGCCGACCAACACTCCCGCCGAACCCTCCCCGTTCGACCCCCCGATCTCGACGGCGAGCCGGCATGTGCCGGACAGCTTTGCCGGCAGGCTCAACAGCGGCATCGCGAGCAGGAAGGCTGCCTCCGTGTCAAGGCGCTTGATTGGCGTCGTCCGTCTGGGTGCGTGCAACCGCTCCCAGCGCGCGGCCGCTCCGAGAGGAGCGACGGCACGGCGCAGCCAGCCGGTTACCGCGTAAGGGGTGCTCCGCCCTGGTCCCGACGTCCGTTCGATCTGGCCCGCCAAACGCATCGCCCCCAAGCGGCGCTCCAGCGATGGATAGCTGATGCCGTTGATGAGTCCATTCAGCTCGGTCAGCGAAAGCGGGCGGGCGGCAAGGGCGCGGACCATGGTCGTGCCCCAGCCCTCGACCAGGGCCTTGACCGCGCTCTTGGCGCCGGCGCTGCCCAGTGGCAGCGGTCCTTCCGGTGCGGCCCGCAGCCAGCCGTTGAGAACTCGAGCCACCGCCCACAGTTCCTGGCCCACCGGCGTCAGCTCGAAGTCGAGCGAGCCCGGGAAGTCGTTCTGCCGGCGCCGAACCACAACGTCTGTCTCGGCCAGCGTCCGCAGATTTCCGCGCATCGTGGTCTGAGGCGGGGAACCGGCCTCCCGGCGCAGGTCCATGAGCGACCTCGGCCCCTCGGCGAGCGCCTGGAGCACATGGGCGTTGAGCGGCGTCGAAAGTAGCCTCAGAACCTGCGTGCCAGCCCGTGCGCCGTTCGCTGCCCCGGGTTTGACTTCAGCAACAGTCAAGTTGGCTTGATTATGGCAAGGACCCTGAGAGGTGTCAAAGATTGTCGACCAAAAGCGCGAAGCCGTGCCTGGGTGAGCGAAATTGACTATGCCTGTTTAGTCGATTACTCTTGCGCAACGTATGGAGGCGCGTGACGGACAGCGGCGAATCACCTTCGTCACCCTCGGCCCCGAGGGCACCTGCCACGAGCGCGCGGTGAACGAATACGCGCGCTTCCAGGGCATCGAGGGCTATGACCTCGGGTTCATCACCGACTTCTTCGTCGGCTTGGAGAAGATCCGGGGGCGCGACGACGCCTTCCTGGTGCAGTGCAGCGCCCACCCGCTGGTCCACGAGATAACCGAGAAGCACTGGACCGAGGTCTTCGTCGTCGACACCTTCATCTATCCGACCAAGCACCTGGTTCTGCTCAGCCGGCGGGACGTCGAGCGGCCGCGCTCGATCGGGATCGTGCCGGCGACCAAGGGCTACGTCGACCTGTCCCAGTGGGAGGAGGTCGTTGACGTCGCCTCGAAGCCGATCGTCGCCGAAGGGCTGCTGCGCGGCGACTACGACTCCGGGCTGACCCACATGGAGCACGTCGAGGAGCACGCGGACGAGCTGCGGCTCGACCTCGACATCGGCGAAATCGACACGACCTGGGTCGTCTACGGCACCGAGAAGCGCTTCCGCGGCGACGTGATCGGGATCCCGTCGGCGCAGCTGTACAGCCGGCCGGCTCAGCCAGCCTTGTCCTGAGCGCGCTCGCCGCGTCGGTGGCGGCGGACCAGCGGCGCCACGTAGCCGATCAGGGCGCCGACCGCGACGGCGGCCAGCAGGGTCACGATCAGCGGCGCGTCGAGGGTGACGAGGAGGACGTCGACGCGCACCTGCTGGGAGTTCTGCAGGGCGACGATGACGACCAGGGCGATGAGGATGCCGACGGCCCAGGCGCGCCAGTTGACCGACCCGTTTTTGTCTCTTTCCATCGATTCATCCTAGAAGGCGTCCGCCGTTCCCTCCATATCATCGGCGCGATGGCGAACCCGGAGGGAGCCGAGCAGGGGCAGGTCGCTGCCGTGGATCCGGCGGCGGCGGAGCTGCCGCGCGCCCTTCCCCCGCCGACCGCCGCCGCGCTCGTCTTCGTCGCCGCCGGGGCGGTGCTGATGCTGGAGATCCTCGCGGTTCGGCTGCTGGCGCCGTACGTCGGCCTGACCCTGGAGACGACGACCTCGATCATCGGCGCCGCCCTTGGCGGCATCGCTCTCGGCGCCGCCGTCGGCGGCTACCTCGCCGACCGCACGGACACCCGCCGCCTGATCGTCGGGCTGCTGGTCGGGGGTGGGCTGCTTACGCTGCTGACGGTCCCGGCGGTGCGCTGGCTCGGTCCCGGCGCCCGGGGCGACGGTGACCTCGCCGTGCTCGGGATCGCGGTCCTCGCGCTGGTGCCCGCCGCCGCCGTTCTCAGCGCCGTCTCCCCCGCCGTCGCCCATCTGCAGCTGCACGACCTGCGCGCCAGCGGCACCGTCGTCGGGCGGCTCTCGGCCTGGGCCACCGCCGGCGCCCTGATCGGCACCTTCGGCAGCGGGTTCGTGATCGTGCCGCTGATGCCCGTCGGCACCGCCGTGCTCATCATCGGCGCCGTCCTCGTGCTCGTCGGCCTCGCCCTCGGCGCCGCCTCGCCGCTGCTTTCGCCGCCCGCCGTCGCCGGCCTGGCCTTCGTGGCGGTCGCGCTCGGGGCCCTGTCGGGGACCTCGGAGTCTCCCTGCGATTGGGAAACCGACTACCACTGCGTCAGCGTCGAGGCGGACCCGGCCTCCAGCGGCGGCTACGAGCTCCTGCTCGAGGACGCGCGCAACTCCTACGTCGACCTCGACGACCCGACCCATCTGGAGTACAGCTACGTGCGCTGGATCGCCGACGCGGTCAACGGGATGAGCCGGGGCAGGGCGCCGCTCGACGCGGTCTTCGTCGGTGGCGGCGCGTTCACCCTGCCGCGGTGGCGGCCCGCGACGCGGCCCGGCTCCAGCGCTCGAGTGCTGGAGGTCGACGGAGGGGTCGTCGACGTCGTCGAAGACGAGCTCGGGCTGCGGCCCTCCGCCGACCTTCGCACCTCGGTCGGGGACGCGCGCATGACGATGCTCGACGTCGAGAGCGGCAGCGCCGACCTCGTCGTCGGCGACGCCTTCAGCGGCTACACGATCCCCTGGCAGCTCACCACCCGCGAGTGGCTCGAGGAAGTGCAGCGGGTCCTGAGGCCCGGCGGCCTCTACGCGCTGAACACGATCGACTATCCCCCACTGGACTTCTTCGAGGCGCAGGCGAGGACCCTGCTGGACACGTTCGCCAGTATGCGTCTGGTGGCGTTCGTGAAGCCGAGCGGTCAGCTCGTCGGGGGGAATTTGGTGCTGCTGGCGTCTGACCGGGCGCTGGCGCCAGAAGTCGGCTCGATCGCCGATGGCGCCGCCACCTATTCCCACCGCGCGGTCGAATCGCTCGTCGGCGACGCGGAGCCACTGAGCGACGACTACGCGCCGGTGGACCAGCTGCGAACGGTCGGCTGAGGCGCCCCGCTCCGCGGTTCCCGCCGGCGCGGCTGTGCGGCCGGCGGGGCTCAGCCAGCCTTGCCCCGAGCACCGATTGCGTAAATGCAGTTGACCGGAGCGCCGTCGTTTGCCAAGTTGCGGAGACTCGGTCAGTACCCAATGAAGGGGGGCGCGGTGGGCAGGATCGTTGCATCAGAGGTGGTCACCCTTGACATGGTCATCGAGGACCCGGGCGGTGGTGGAGACTTCGAGCACGGCGGCTGGGTCCTCGGCATCGACCAGGGCGAGGACGGTAGGCAGATCAAACTGGAAGAGATCTTCCTCGCCGAGGCGCTGCTGATGGGCCGGGTCACCTACGAAGCGCTCGTCTCCTACTGGCCCTACGCGAGCGACGATCTCGGCTTCGCGGAGCGGATCAACACGATGCCGAAGTACGTCGTCTCCTCGACCCTGGAGGAGCCCGAGTGGGAGAACACGACGGTCCTGCACGGCGATGTGGTTCCGCAGACGCTGATGCTGCGAGACCAGCTGGAGGGGGACATCGTCATTCCGGGCAGCGCCGAGCTCGTCCGCACACTGTTCGACGAAGAACTGCTCGACCAGCTGCGGATGATGCTCTACCCGGTCTTCCTCGGCACCGGCAAGCAGCTCTTCGCCTGCGATGCCGACCCGAAGCCGGTGCGTCTCACCAGGAAGGACAGGGTCGGCGACGCCATCTGCTATTTCGTGTTCGAGCCGCGCGAGGTGGACGCGGGCTGACCCGGGGCCTGCCGCTACGTTGCCGTCTGCGCGGCAAGCGCACGGGGGGAGAATCTCACCAGCTCGGACTCTTACCGTTCCCATGGGAGCGGTCAAAGTCCGAGCTTGGTCGCAGCAGGCGTGGGAGCTGACGGATAAGCAGCATGGTGTGGTGACGCACTCGCAGCTGAGGGGGCTGGGGCTGAGCCCCGCGGCGATCCGCCACCGACTCACCAGCGGCCGCCTGCGCCGCTTGATGCGGGGCGTCTATGTGGTCGGAAGGCCAGGCGTCGATGACCGGGCTCGCTGGATGGCCGCTGTACTCGTCTGCGGCCCGGACGCGCGACTCAGCCACCGCAGTGCCGCGGCTCTGCTGAGAATTCGCAAGTCGTGGCGGGGGCCGGTCGAGGTCGTCGTTCCTCCTCATCTTCGCAAGCGCCTGCCCGACATACACGCATACAGGCTCGCCGAACCGTGGACGGCTTGGAGCACGGATGGCAGCGGCCGCGATCCTCGGGCGCTGCGCTTCCGGACGATCGCGAACATTCCCGTGACCAGTCCCGTGGTCACCTTGGTCGATCTCGCCACCTGCCTGCCCACGGGCCAGCTCGAAGCGGCGGTGAACGAGGCGGATCATCTCAACCTCGTCGACCCGGAGGCCCTGCGAGCAGCGACCGACGATCTGGTGCGGCGGCCCGGCGCGCGCCGACTCCGCGACCTGCTCGACACCGCCACGCATGCCCTCACTGCGACCGAGCTGGAGCACCGCTTCCTCCCCCTCGCCATCGACGCCGGCCTCCCCCTTCCCAAGACCCAGGCCCGACGGAACGGCCATCGCGTCGACTTCTACTGGCCGGAGCTGGGGCTCGTCGTCGAGACGGACAGCCTCCGCTACCACCGCACCGCCTTCAAGCAGGGGGAGGACGTGCGGCGCGACAACGCGCACACCAGCTCGGGTCTGACGACCCTTCGCTTCACCCACGGTCAGGTGTGCCACGAACCAGACTACGTGAGGGCGGAATTGCGGAGGATGGCGGCGCGACTCACCTCGTCCCTATGAACGCGGACTCCTACTGCTCCTATAGGCACGGTAGGAGTCCGAGGTCGGGGGGAGAGCTTCAGGCGCTCGCCGTCGCCGGGGCGCGATCGGCCCACGGGCGCGCCGCTTCCAGCTGGGCGCCGAGGCGGACGAGGGTCGCCTCGTCGAAAGGCGCGCCGGTCAGCATGGTCCCGACCGGGAGGCCGTCGGCGTTCCAGTAGAGCGGCAGGGAGATCGCCGGCAGGCCGGTGATGTTGCCGAAGGCGGCGAAGACGACCGAGGCGACGACGTCGAAGGTCGCCTGCTCGGGGGCGGCGTGCTGGGCTTCGAGGACGGAGCCGGCGAGCGGGGGGAGGATCGCCGAGGTCGGGGTCAGCATGACGTCGAAGTCGCGGCCCCAGCGGGCAACCTCGCGGCGGGAGAGGCGCTCCAGCTGCTGGGCGGCGACCACGTAGTCGTAGGAGCTGATGTCCTTGGTCGCGGCTTCGTAGCTGTGGCGGTTGTGGGGCTCGACCTTCTCCCAGTCGACGCCGTCATAGGCGGCGAGGCCGGCGGCGGCCATCGTCGTGAAGGCGGGGACGAGCTCGGCGGAGATCGTCGGCACCTCGACCTCCTCCACCTCATGGCCCAAGCTCTCCAGCAGCGCCGCGGTGTCGCGGGCCGCGTCGACGCAGTCGGGGGCGGTGGGGAGGCCCAGCGGCGCCTCCGCCATGAGGCCGATCCGCAGGCGCCCGGGCTCCGCCGCGAGCTCCTCGGCGAAGGGGCGGGTTGGCGGAATCGCGTTGTTCCAGGCCAGCGGGTCGGGGCCGGAGATGGCGTCGAGGACGCTCGCCGCGTCGGCGACGGTGCGGGTGGTTGCGCCCTCGACCACGGCGCCCATCCAATCCTGGGCGCGGCGCGGCACGCGGCCGCGGCTGGACTTGAGGCCGACCAGGCCACAGTAGGCGGAGGGGATGCGGATCGAGCCGCCGCCGTCGTTGGCGTGGGCGAGCGGGAACATGCCGCCGGCGACGGCCGCGCCGGCGCCGCCGGAGGAGCCGCCCGGCGAGCGGCTGCTGTCCCAGGGATTGCGGCTGTTGCCATAGCGCGTGTTCTCCGCGACGGTGATCGGGCCGAACTCGGGAGTGTTGGTGCGGCCACAGAGGACGAAGCCGGCGCGAAGCAGAGCCTCGACGACCAGCTCGCTTGCCTCGCTCACCCCCTCCGGGGCGCCGTTGGAGCCGTAGGTCAGCGGCCAGCCGGCGACCGCCGTGAGGTCCTTGATCGGGATCGGCACCCCGAGGAAGGGCGCCTCGTCGCCAGCGGCGATGCGCGCGTCGGCGTCGCGGGCGGCCGCGCGGGCCGCCTCGTCGTCGCGCCAGATCACCGCGTTCAACTCCGGGTTGCGCTCGTCGACCGCGGCCAGGCAGGCGTCGAGCAGCTCGACGGCGGAGAGCTCGCGGGCGCGCAGGGCGACGGCGAGGTCGAGGGCGGAGCTGCTCGGTCCCAACTGGCTCACCAGCCAACCATATTGCCCCCGCTCGTCTTGGACCTCACCGAGCAGGCCGGCGCACCGGCGACCTGGGGGGAGGAAACCTCGGTCGCCGAGGCCTTAGGGGTGGATGGATCTGCTCAACAAACCCCTTCGATCCCGGCGCTACACTCGCCACAGAAGGCGAACGATGGCCACCATCACCGAGCACGAGGCGAAGCAGATCGAGGCGGCGAACGCGGGCGGCAAAACGCCGGTCGCCTTCATTCACGGGCTCTGGCTGCTGCCGAGCAGCTGGAGCAACCGGGCGGGCGTCTTCGAGGAGGCCGGCTACGCGGCGGTGACGCCGGTCTGGCCAGACGTCAAAATCCCGAACCGCGGTCACTCGCTGACGATCGACAGCGGCTGGCGCGAGGTCTGCGACACGGCGCTGGCGTTCGTGAAGCGGTTCACCTAGCCGCCGGCCGTGGAGATGGACCGCGACCACATCCGGATCCGCCGGGGAGGCGTCGAGGACGCCGGCGCCATCGCCCGGCTGCTGCACGACTTCAACAGCGAGTTCGCGGAACCGACGCCGGGCGTCGAGGCGCTGACCGAGTACTCGCGGCAGCTGCTCGGCGCGGGGGAGATGACGGTGCTGCTGGCCGGCGCGGGGCCGGACGGGATCTCCCTGCTGCGCTTCCGCGACTCGGTCTGGACCGGCGGCCCGGAAGCGTACCTGCAGGAGCTCTACGTGGTGCCGGCGCTGCGCGGGCGCGGCATCGGCCGAGCGCTGCTGGAGGCGACGATGGAGGCCGCCCGCGAGGCGGGCGCGACCGGGATCGACCTCAACACCGGCACCACCGACACCGCGGCGCGGGCGCTCTATGAGAGCTGCGGGTTCACCAACCGCGAAGGGTCGCCCGACGGTCCCTCGATGCTCTTCTACGAGCGCGACCTCTAGGAGGGACCGGCCGCGGCGCTGGGCCGCAGCACCAAGATGCAGAGGTCGTCGGCGAGCGGCGCGTCGGCCCAGCCGAGCACCGCCTTGTGCGCCTCCTGCGCCAGCACCCGCGCCGGCAGCCTGACCAGGGGCCCGAGGAGGCGGGAGAGGCCGTCGCTGCCGAGCCGGGTCTCTCCCTGCTGCACATCGGTGGCGCCGTCCGTGTAGACGAAGACGCCGTCGCTGCGGTCGAGCGTGACGTCGGCCGTGGTCAGGGGCAGGTCGGCGTTGACGCCCAGCAGCAGGGTTCTGCCCTCTGGCTCGAACTCCACCAGGGTCGGCAGGTGCATCGGCGGCGGGTGGCCGGCGACCGCGTAGGAGAGCACCGAATCGGTCGCTTGGAAGCGCAGGCAGACGGCGCTGACGAGCTCCTCGTCGCGCCCCGGTCGCTCGAGCAGCGCGGCATTGGCGAGGGTGAGGATCTCGGCCGGATCGCTGGTGTTGGCGGCGAAGGCCGCGAACCGGGCCCTGATGAAGGTCGCCAGGCGGGCGGCCCTGGGACCGTGCCCGACGACGTCGCCGACGACGGCGACCGTCGAGTTGTCGGGGCCGTTGGTGAGCAGGTAGAAGTCGCCGGAGACGCCGTATTCGGAGGCGACGAAGGCGGCGCCGGCGTCGACGCCGGGCAGCTGCGGCAGAGTGGACGGCATCAGCGCCGCCCGGATCGCCTCGAGTTCCTCGGCCGAGTGCTCGAGCACGATCAGCCGCCCCCGCAGCACCGAGACGATGGCGACCACCGCGGCGAAGGCGAGGGCGCGGACCGCCAGCGAGAGGCCGAAATCGGGCACCGGCTCGATCTGGGCCCCCATTGCATAGAGGGCGCAGCAGGCAAGCACGGCCGCCGCGCCCGCGCGGGCGCCGAACCACCAGGTCGCGAGCCCGACCGGGATCGCGTAGAAGAAGGCGATGCCGGCATGGGCGCCGGTGTCGAAGACGAGCCAGAGGGCGAAGAGCAGCAGCGCGGCGGCGCAGACCGAGGCGATGCGAACGCTGCGGGAGGGGGCGCCGGGCACGTCGTGCCAGCCTAGTCGAGGGCGCTGAAAGCGATGCCTCCGGGTGGGTCGAGCAGATCGGGATGCAGCAGGTGGGCGAGCAGCTCGGTGCCGTCGACCAGGCGCGGGCCGGGACGCGAGTAGGTGGAGGCGGCGTCGACCGCGACGACGCGCCCGGCGCCGAGCGCCTCGATCCGCTCCCGGTGCTCCCCGGCCTGGCGCCGCGACTCCTCCGCGTACATCCCGCAGGGCATGACGACGACGAGGTCGGGAGCGAGCGCCGCCAGCGCCTCCCACTCGACCTCGGGCGACTTCGCCCCGGCCGGGCCGGCGACGTCGACGCCCCCGGCGAGCGCGATCATCTCCGGAATCCAGTGGCCGCCGACGAAGGGTGGGTCGAGCC
>JBAQZI010000151.1:0-14679 GCA_049790835.1 Solirubrobacterales bacterium | reverse complement strand
TCGCCCAGGGCCTGGTCTGGGTCGCCAACAGCCGCGGCGACACCGTCTCCAAGGTCGACCCCTCGATCGGGCAGGTGCTCGGCGACCCGATCGAAGTCGGCGGCCGCCCCGGCGGCATCGACGCCGGCACCAGCACCGTCTGGGTCGCCAGCGCCGCCGAGGACGCCGTCACCCGGATCGATCTCGAGAGCGGCGAGCGCAGCGGCGCCCCGATCGAGGTCGGCTCCGAACCGGGGGCCGTCGCGGTTGGCGAGAGCGCGGTCTGGGTCGCCGACAACGGCGAAGGCGCGATCACCCGCATCGAACCCTGATGCCGACGGGCCTCGAACGTCCGATATTTGGACGTTGAAGGCCCATCGGCCGGTTGTGGTTAGGATCGGAGGCCGCGCATGGGCCAGGACATCGACCAGCTCGCCATAAACACGATCCGCACGCTCTCGATCGACGCGGTCGAGAAGGCGAATTCGGGGCACCCGGGGACGCCGATGTCGATGGCGCCGGTCGCCTACGAGCTCTGGCAGAACCACCTGCGCTACGACCCCGCCGACCCGATCTGGCCCAACCGCGACCGCTTCGTGCTCTCGGCCGGCCATGCCTCGATGCTGATCTACTCGATGCTCCACCTGGCCGGCGTCAAGCGCGTCGACGACGACTACAACGTGCTCGACGAGCCGGCGGTCAGCCTGCACGAGATCGAAGAATTCCGCCAGCTGCACTCGCGCACCCCGGGCCATCCCGAGTACCGCTGGACGACGGGGATCGAGACCACCACCGGCCCGCTCGGCCAGGGGATCGCCACCTCGGTCGGGATGGCGATGGCCTCCAAGTGGCAGGGCGAGCGCTTCGGCGCCGAGCTCTTCGACTTCGACGTCTACGCGCTGGCCGGCGACGGCTGCCTGATGGAGGGCGTCTCGCACGAGGCCGCCTCCCTTGCCGGCCACCTCGAGCTCGACAACCTCTGCTGGATGTACGACAACAACCACATCACGATCGACGGCGACACCGCGCTCGCCTACGGCGACGACGCCCTGACCCGCTTCGAGGCCTACGGCTGGAACGTGCTGCGGGTCGGCGACGCCAACGACGCCGGGCTGCTCGCCCGCGCCTTCGAGGAGTTCGAGGCCGAGACCGGCCGCCCGACCCTGATCGTGATCGACAGCCACATCGGCTGGGGCTCGCCGAACAAGCAGGACACCGAGTCCGCCCACGGCGAACCGCTCGGCGCGGAGGAGGTCAAGCTCACCAAGCAGGCCTACGGCTGGCCCGAGGACGCCCAGTTCCTCGTCCCCGACGGCGTCCGTGAGCGCTTCGACGAGGTGATCGGCAAGCGCGGTGCCGAGCTCAGCGCCGCCTGGAGGGAGAAGCTCGCCGGGTCCGCCCACGGGGCTGAGATCGAGATGATGCAGCGCCGCCGGCTGCCCGAGGGCTGGGACGCCGCGATCCCCTCCTTCGAGGCCGACGAAGAGAAGGGCCTCGCCACCCGCAAGGCCTCGAACAAGGTCGAGAACGCGATCGCCGAGAAGGTGCCGTGGCTGCTCGCCGGCTCCGCCGACCTCACCGACTCGACCTCGGTCCGGCTCAACTTCGACGGCGCCGTCAACTTCGAGCCCGGCAGCTACGACGGCCGCCAGATCCACTTCGGGATCCGCGAACACGCCGCCGCCGCGGCCTGCAGCGGCCTCTCGCTCTGCAAGCTGAAGCCGCTCTGGTCGACCTACCTGACCTTCTCCGACTACGGCCGCGGCGCGATCCGGCTCTCGGCGCAGATGGAGCTGCCGGTGATCCACCTCTTCACGCACGACTCGATCGGGCTCGGCGAGGACGGCCCGACCCACCAGCCGGTCGAGCAGCTGGCCTCGCTGCGGGCGATGCCGCGCCTCGACGTGATCCGACCCGCCGACGCCAACGAGACCGCCGAGGCCTGGCGCGTCGCGATCGAGCGCACCCACGACCCGGTGGCGCTGGTCCTCACCCGCCAGACGGTGCCGGTCTTCGACCGCTCCCGCTATGCCTCCGCCGCGGGGCTGCGCAAGGGCGGCTACGTGATCGCCGACTGCGAGGGCGAGCCGGAGCTCATCCTGATCGCCACCGGCAGCGAGGTGCAGCTGGCGCTGGGCGCCCACGAGACGCTGATCGGCGAGGGAATCCGCTCGCGCGTGGTCAGCCTCCCCTGCTGGGAGATCTTCGAACGCCAGGAGGCCGAGTACCGCGACGAGGTGCTGCCGCCGGCGGTCACCGCCAGGGTCGCGATCGAGGAGGCCTCGACGCTGGGCTGGGAGCGTTACGTGGGAACCGAGGGTGCGATCATCGGTATGACCACTTTCGGCCAGTCGGCGCCGTTCGCGGACGTCGAGGCGGAGTTCGGCTTCATCCCGGACCACGTCGCCGAGGTGGCCCGCGAGGTCGCCAAGGGCGCGGCCGTCAAATCTTCGATCTGAGGAGGTCGCTCGTGAAGGCAACCGCACGACTGCACGAGCTGGGGCAGAGCCTCTGGCTCGACAACATCACCCGCACGATGCTGGGCGACGGCACCCTGCGGGGCTACATCGACGAGCTCTCGGTCACCGGGCTGACCTCGAACCCGACGATCTTCGACAAGGCGATCTCCGGCGGCGACGCCTACGACGAGCAGGTCGCCGAGGTCAGCGCCGCCGCCGAGGCCGGCGAGGGTGTCGGTGCCAACTCCGACGAGCGCGTCTTCTTCGAGCTGGCGCTGGCCGACCTGCGTGACGCCACCGACCTCTTCGCCGGCGTGCACGAGCGCACCGCCGGCGTCGACGGCTTCTGCTCGCTGGAGGTCTCGCCGCTGCTCGCGGACAACGGCGGGGAGACGATCGAGCAGGCGGCCGCCCTGCACGCCAAGGCCGGGCGCGACAACCTCTACATCAAGATCCCCGGCACCGAGGCGGGCCGCAAGGCGATCGAGGAGTCGATCTTCGCCGGGATCCCGATCAACGTCACCCTGCTCTTCGACGACAAGCAGTACCTCGGCGCCGCCGAGGCGTACATGAGCGGGATCGAGCGGCGGATCGAGGCCGGGCTCGACCCCAACGTCGCCTCCGTCGCCTCGATCTTCATGAGCCGCTGGGACGTCGCCGTCGCCGAGCAGGCGCCGGACGAGCTGGTCAACCGGCTCGGCATCGCGGTCGGCGGCCGCGCCTACCGCGCCTACCGCGAGCTGCTCGACTCAGCTCGCATGCAGCGGCTGATGAACGAGGGCGCGCGGCCCCAGCGCCTGCTCTGGGCCAGCACCGGGACCAAGGACCCGAACGCCTCCGACACGCTTTACATCGAGGCCTTCGCCTCGCCCTTCACGGTCAACACGATGCCGGAGCCGACCCTGCTCGCCTTCGCCGACCACGGCGAGGTCGGCGACCTGATGCCGGCCGACGGCGGCAACTCCGAGCAGGTGCTGAAGGAGTTCCAGGAGGCCGGGATCGACGTCGCGGCGCTCGCCGCGCGGCTGCAGAAAGAGGGCAAGGAGAGCTTCAACAAGTCCTGGGAAGAGCTGCTGAAGTCAATCGCCTCCCAGCGCGGGGTGACGGCGTAGTGAGCGCCGCTCCGTCGCTGCGGGAGACGCCCGCCTGGGCGGAGCTGGAGCGCCACTACGAGGGCATCAAGGACCAGCACCTGCGCGAGCTGTTCGCCGCCGACCCCGAGCGCGGCGAGCGCCTGGTCGCCGACGGCGCCGGTCTCCACCTCGACTTCTCGAAGAACCGGATCAGCGACGAGACGCTGATGCTGCTCGGCGAGCTGGCCCGCCAGCGCGGCGTCGAGGAGCGCCGCGAAGCGATGTTCGAAGGCGAGCACATCAACGTCTCCGAGGACCGCGCGGTGCTGCACGTGGCGCTGCGGATGCCGCGCCACCGCTCGCTCGTCGTCGACGGCGTCGACGTCGTCAAGCAGGTGCACGAGACGCTCGACCGCATGGGCGACTTCGCCGAGCGGGTGCGCTCGGGCGAATGGCTCGGCCACACCGGCAAGCCGATCCGCAACGTCGTCAACATCGGCATCGGCGGCTCCGACCTGGGGCCGGTGATGGCCTACGAGGCGCTCAAGCACTACTCGCGCCGCGACCTGACCTTCCGCTTCGTCTCCAACGTCGACGGCACCGACTTCGTCGAGGCGACCGGCGACCTCGACCCCGAGCAGACGCTCTTCGTCGTCTCCTCGAAGACCTTCACGACGCTGGAGACGATGACCAACGCGCATTCGGCCCGCGAGTGGTCGCTGGCCGGGCTCGGCGGCGACGAGGCGGCGGTCGCCAAGCACTTCGTCGCCGTCTCCACCAACGCCGGCGAGGTCGCCAAGTTCGGCATCGACATTGACAACATGTTCGGCTTCTGGGAGTGGGTGGGGGGCCGGTACTCGATGGATTCGGCGATCGGGCTCTCGACGATGCTGGCGATCGGGCCGGGCCGCTTCGCCGAGATGCTGGCCGGCTTCCACGCCATGGACGAGCACTTCCGCGAGGCGCCACCGGGCTCCAACCTGCCGATGATCATGGGCCTGCTCGCGGTCTGGTACTCCGACTTCTTCGGCGCCCAGACCTGCGGCGTCTTCCCCTACGACCAGTACCTGCACCGCTTTCCCGCCTACCTGCAGCAGCTGACGATGGAGTCCAACGGCAAGCACGTCAGCGTCGACGGCGCCCGCGTCGACTACGAGACCGGCGCGATCTACTGGGGCGAGCCCGGGACCAACGGCCAGCACAGCTTCTACCAGCTGATCCACCAGGGCACGCGCCTGATCCCCTGCGACTTCATCGGCTTCTGCCACTCGAACAACCCGCTGGGCCGCCACCACGACCTGCTGATGTCCAACGTCTTCGCCCAGGGCGAGGCCCTGGCCTTCGGCAAAACGGCCGAGCAGGTGCGCGAGGAGGGGACGGCGGAGGAGGTCGTGCCGCACCGGGTGATGGAGGGCAACCGGCCCTCGAGCACGATCCTCGCCGACCGCCTCACCCCGGAGACGCTGGGCACCCTGGTCGCCCTCTACGAGCACAGCACCTTCACCCAGGGCGCCGTCTGGGGCATCGACTCCTTCGACCAGTGGGGGGTCGAGCTGGGCAAGGTCCTGGCCGTGAAGATCATCCCCGAGCTCGAGGCCGGTCGCGAGCCGAAGCTGCGCCACGACAGCTCCACCAACGCCCTGATCCGCCGCTACCGCAACGCGAGGCGCGAGGAGTAGACGGTGCTCCCGTTCGACCCGCTCCCGCTGGCGGCGTCGGCTTCGAACCTGCTTGCCGCGCGCGAGCAGATGGCATTCACCCTCGGCTTCCACATCGTCCTCTCCTGCCTCGGGGTGGCGCTGCCGGCGATCATCCTGATCGCCAACTACATCGGGCTCAAAAAGGGCGACGGGAGCGCGCTCGAGCTGGCCCAGCGCTGGTCGAAGGCGATGGCGGTGACCTTCGCGGTCGGCGCCGTCACCGGCACCGTGCTCAGCTTCGAGTTCGGCCTGCTCTGGCCCGGGTTCACCGGCCGCTTCGGCTCCGTCTTCGGAATCGCCTTCGCGATCGAGGGGATCTTCTTCTTCATCGAGGCGATCTTCCTGGCGATCTACATCTACGGCTGGAAGCGGCTCTCCGGCTGGGCCCACTTCTGGTCGGGGGTGCCGATGGTGGTGACCGGGATCGGCGGCGCCTTCTCGGTGGTCGCCGCCAACGCCTGGATGAACCAGCCGCAGGGCTTCACGCTCAACGCCGCCGGCAAGGTCGTCGACACCGACCCGCTGCAGGTGCTGTTCAACCCGGCGACGGGCTACGAGGTGCCGCACATGATCCTCGCCGCCTACATGGTCACCGGCTTCCTCGTCGCCTCGATCTACGCGGTCGGGATGCTGAAGGGGCGGCGCGACCGCCTGCACCGGCTGGGGCTGCTGATCCCGCTGACCGTCGCCTGCATCGCCACCCCGATCCAGCTCTTCGTCGGCGACACCGCGGCGCGGGCGATCGCCGACCACCAGCCGGCCAAGTTCGCCGGCATGGAGTGCATCCAGGAGACCGGCACGCACCAGACCGAGTACGTCGGCGGCATCTGCACCGACGACGGCGTCAAGTGGGCGATCCCGATCCCCAACCTCAACTCCTTCCTGGTCGGCTGGAGCGCCGACACCAAGGTGATCGGGCTGGAGGACATCCCGGTCGACGAGCGGCCGCCGGCGAACACGCTGCTGCACCTCTCCTTCGACGCGATGGTCGGGATCGGGACGGCGCTGATGGGGCTGGCCACCTGGCTCGCCTTCGTCTGGTGGAGACGGCGGGACATTCCCCGGACGCGCTGGTTCCTGCGCGCGGTCGCGGTCTCCGGGGTGGGGGCGATCGTCGCCCTCTGGTGCGGCTGGATCGTGACCGAGGTCGGCCGTCAGCCCTGGATCGTGCAGGGCTACATGCGGACCTCCGAAGCGGTGACGGAGGCCGACGGGATCTGGTTCAGCTTCGGCCTGGTGCTGCTGATCTACGCCGCGCTCGGCACGACCGCGATCCTCGTCCTGCGGCGGATGTCGCGGCGCTGGCGCGAGGGCGGCGCCGACCCCGAGGGCGCCCCCTACGGGCCTTCCGAGGAGGCGGCGCCATGAGCAAGGCCGATGCCGCGGCGGCGATCCTCTGGGTCGGGGCGACGTTCTACGCGCTCTTCGGCGGGGCGGATTTCGGCGGCGGGTTCTGGGACCTGATCGCCGGGGACGCCGAGAAGGGGGAGCGGCCGCGGGGGCTGATCCAGCGCTCGCTGACCCCGGTCTGGGAGGCGAACCACGTCTGGCTGATCTTCGTCCTCGTCGTCCTCTGGACCGCCTTCTCGAGCGCCTTCAGCGCGATCTTCACGACGCTCTACGTGCCGATCGCGCTGGCCGCGGTGGGCATCGTCCTGCGCGGCGCCGGCTTCGCCTTCCGCAAGTCGATCGAGGGCCTGCGGGCGCGGCGGGCGGCCGGGGCGACCTTCGCCCTCTCCTCGGTCCTGACCCCGTTCTTCATGGGCACCGTGGTCGGCGCGATCGCCTCCGGCAACGTCCCCGCCGGGGGCAACGGCGACGCCTTCTCGAGCTGGCTGGAGCCGCTGCCGCTGCTGACCGGGGCGATGTTCGTCGCCACCGGCGCCTACCTCGCGGCCGTCTTCCTGGTCGGCGACGCGCGCCGGGCGGGGGAGGGAGACCTCGAGCGCTACTTCGTACGGCGGGCGCTGGCGGCCGCCGCGGTGGCCGGAGCCTTCGCCGCCGCCGGCCTGGTCGCGCTCCACGCCGAAGCCCGTTACGTCTTCGACCGCCTCGTCGACCAGGGCCTGCCCCTCGTAATCGCCTCGGCCCTCTGCGGCCTCGCCCTCCTCGCCCTGCTGCTGCGGCGGTCGATGGGCCGAAATGTCGAGCCTGACGCGACTTATCGGCCCATCGGCCCCCTGTTGATGCGACCGTTGGCGGCGGGGGCTGTGGTGGGCGTGATCTGGGGATGGGGGGTGGCTCAGTTTCCTTATTTGCTCCCTACCTCTTTGCGGATCGATCAGGCGGCGGCGCCGGACCCGACGCTGACGATCGTCTTCATCGTCTTCGCGATCGCCGCGGTGCTGGTCCTGCCCTCGCTGGCGCTGCTCTACACGCTCAGCCAGCGCGATCTGCTCGACGCCGAGCACTGAGCTGGGTTGTAGGTTCCGGCGCGTGATCAAGGCGGTCCTCTTCGACATCGACGGCACCCTGCTCGTCACCGGCGGGGCGGGCGCCGTCGCCTGGCAGCGCGCCTTCCGCGAGCTGCACGGGATCGACGCCAACATCAGGGAGCACACCCACGCCGGCATGACCGACCCCGAAATCGCCGAAATCGTCTTCCGCGAGGTGATCGGCCGGGACGGCAGCGAGGCCGAGCGGGCGCAGGCGATCGCCGGTTATCTCAGCCACCTCGAAGACGCCGTCAACGAGTCCAGCGGCTACCGGGTGATGCCCGGCATCGAGGAGCTGCTGCCGAAGCTGGTCGAAGAGGACGTGCTGCTCGGCATCGTCACCGGCAACATCGAAGCCGCCGCCCACATCAAGCTCGCCCGCGGCAATCTCAACCGCTTCTTCGCCTTCGGCGGCTACGGCTCCGACTCCAGCGACCGCACCGAGTTGACCAAGAGGGGGCTGGAGCGCGGCGGCACCGTCTCCGGCTCCGCGGTCGACCTCGCCACCGCGATCGCCGTCGGCGACACCCCCCGGGACGTCAAGGCCGGCCACGGCGCCGGCATCCGCGTCGCCGGCGTCGCCACCGGCAGCTACAGCGTCGCGGAACTGCGCGACGCCGACGCCGACTGGGCGCTGGCCGACGTCACCGACGGCTTCCCCGCCTGACCTCTCAGATCACCGTTACCGCGGTGAGCACCAGCCCGTCCGCGACCAGCCAGCGGCCGTCGAACCCGTGCACCTCGGCTCCCGCCTGCTCTGGCCCCGGCACCAGCAGGCGCGCCGTGAAGGTCCGCTCCCGCGGGTCGAGTGTCAGCACCGCGTCCTCGAAGCCCAGCCAGCGCTCGGTCAGCGGGTACCAGGCCTTGTAGACCGACTCCTTGGCGCTGAACAGCAGCCGGTCCCAGGCGATCGCCGACTCGGCCTGGGCCAGTTCGGTCAGGGCGCCCATCTCTTCCGGGCCCGCCACCTTGTCGACCAAGCCGTCCGGAAGCGGCTCATGGGGCTCAGCATCGATTCCCAGCGCTGCCATCTCCGTCGCCATGGCGACCGCGCAGCCCCGGTATCCGCGGCAGTGGGTGATGCTGCCGACCACGCCCGCTGGCCAGACCGGCTCACCCCGGTTGCCGGCCAGGACTGGGCCCGCCGGCCCTCCGAGGCGCTTCAGCGCACGGCGGGCACAGGCCCGCCCGGTCGCGAACTCGCGCCGGCGCCTCTCGACCGCCCGCGCCACCACCGCCTCCTCCTCGGGGAAGAGGGCGACGGCGCCCTCGTCGTCGCCCGCCTCGACCGCGACGACGGTGTCGGGCAGGATCCGCTCGATCATCGGCCGAGCTAGGCGAGGCTGCAGCGGGCCTGGTAGATCGAGGTGAAGCCCGATTCGAAGCCGTTGCGCGCGGCGCGCAGGTAAAGCCGCCAGACCCGCACCCGTTCGGGGCCGGCCAGCCGGATCGCCTCATCGAGGTTGTCGTCGAGGTTGCGCGCCCAGTGGCGCAGGGTCTCCGCGTAGTCGGCGGCGAAGTCCTCGACGTGGTGGGTGACGAAGCCCGCGCGTTCCAGCGCCAGGAGGTTGCGCGAGAGGTGCAGCGGCGCTGCATCGGGGAAGACGTAGCGCTCCGAGAAGGCGCCGGCCTCGCCGTCGTTGTGGCGCAGCCGGGTGATCCCGTGGTTGAGCAGGCGCCCACCGGGCTTCAGCATCCGCGCCAGCGTCTGCGCGTAGACCTCGATCTGGGAGGCGCCGACGTGCTCGACCATGCCGATGCTGGCGATCGCGTCGAACCGCTCGCCGGCGAGGTCGCGGTAGTCCATGACCCGGATCTCGACCCGGTCGCCGACCCCGACCTCCTCCGCCCGCTGCCGCGCCTTCTCGGCCTGGGGAGAGGAGAGGGTGATGCCGACCACACTGGCCCCGTGCGTGGTTGCCGCCCAGAGTGGGAAGCCGCCCCAGCCGCAGCCGACGTCGAGGACCCGGTCGCCCTGCTTCAGCTCGAGCTTGCGGGCGACCGTCTCCAGCTTCTCCTCCTGGGCCCCCTTCAGCGTCGTCGCCCCGCGCGAGAAGATCGCGCAGCTGTAGACCATCGTCTCGCCGAGGAAGAGCTCGAAGAACTCGTTGGAGACGTCGTAGTGGTGGCGCACGGCGCGGGCGTCGCGCTCCTTGCTGTGGCGGCGACCGCTCGGCCGCAGCTCGGCCCGGGGCCGCGGTGGCGGCTTGCTCAGCCCAGCGGCCCGCACCGCGCCCAGCAGCAGCGCCCGCTTGTCGGCGCCCTCCAGGGCGGGCGGCTCCCAGCCGTCGAGCAGCTCTATGACGGCGTCGATGTCGTCGACCTCGATCTCGCCGCTGACGTAGGCGCGGCCGAGCCCGAGCTGCCCCGGCGCCCGCAGCACGTGGGCGGCGGCGCGCGGCGAGCGCACGAAGAAGGTCGGCCCGCCGCCGGAGGTCGAAGGCAGCTTCGCCCCGTCCCAGAACTCGACCGCGAACGGCCGCTCCGGAATGCGAGCCTCGATCTCCTTGCGCAGTCTCCCCGTATCCGCAAACGCCATCCGTCGCACCCTAACAACCAGGTCGATGGGCCTAAAAGTCGTCCGTGGCTCGACAAATCGGCCCATCGGCGGCGATGTGACATCGATCGGTGGCTTATTGCCTGGCGCGCTTCAGATTTGCTCCGTATGATCGGGCGCAGTGTCTTCCGCCGCCGGCCCACTCCCCTCCGACGTCCAGCCGGTCGAGAACGAGACCCGCGACCGCATCATCACCGGCCTGGTCACGCTGATCCCCTTCTGCGCTCTCGGCCTTGCCGCCTGGCAGGTCTGGGGCAGCGCCCTGCACTGGAGCGACGTCTTCCTCTTCCTCGGCATGTACACCTTCACCGGCCTCGGGATCACGGTCGGCTTCCATCGCCACCTCACCCACCGCGCCTTCAAAGCGAAGCCCTGGCTGCACGGGCTGCTGGCGATCCTCGGCTCGGCGGCGATCGAGGGGCCGGTCATCTCCTGGGTCGCCGACCACCGCAAGCACCACGCCTTCGCTGACGTCGAGGGCGACCCGCACAGCCCCCACGTCGACCACGGCCACGGCTGGAGCGGCGCGCTCAAGGGCCTCTACCACGCCCACATGGGCTGGCTCTTCATCCACACCCAGCGCGGCAGCAAGGAGCGCTTCGCGCCCGACCTGCTCAAGGACCCGATCATCAGCTGGGTCGACCGCACCTTCATCTACTGGGCGATCGGCGGCCTGCTGCTGCCCTTCTTCCTCGGCTGGCTTATCGGCGGCACCCTCTTCGCCGCCCTCACCGGCCTGCTCTGGGGCGGCCTCGTCCGCGTCTTCGTCCTCCACCACTTCACCTACAGCATCAACTCGCTCTGCCACGTCTTCGGCAACCGCGACTTCGAGACCGGCGACGAGTCGCGCAACCTGGCGCTGATCGCGATCCCGACCTTTGGTGAGGCCTGGCACAACAACCACCACGCTTTCCCGACCTCCGCCACCCACGGCCTCGGCCGCTTCCAGATCGACCCCTCGGCGATGGTCATCGACGGCCTCGAGAAGGTGGGCCTGGTCTGGGACGTGGTGCGGGTCCCGCCCGAGCGCATGGCGGCCAAGGCGACCGGCCGGGATAAGGCACCGGGCGGATGACCCCAGGTCGCCGCCCGCTACGGCTATAGCGACGCCAGCGTCGCCCGCGTGGTCGATCAGGCGGGCGTCTCGCGCGCGACCTTCTACGAGCATTTCGCGGACAAGGAACCTGTTTCCTGGCCGCCTTCGAGCGCGCCGCGCAGCGTTGGTTTTGTGTCGCGCCCTGGCGCGGGGCTCAGGGCGCCGCGGGCGACTCGTACCAGTCGATCCAGCCGTCGCAGGCGGCCGCCAGCGGCACGATCCGGTGCGGCCGGGCCGGGACGGCGACGAGTCCGCCCACGTAAGCCTTGCCGTCATAGCCGCTGAGGCTCTGCAGGGCGTTGGCATCGGCCGCGGCGAGCGTGAAGCGGGTCTTGCCGCCGCTGCTCTGATAGCGCCCGGCGGGCCAGAACTGGCCGTTGTTGCCGAGGCTGATCGTGTTCGGTCGCTGGCCGTCGAGCGCCGCCTTCAGCTGCTCCTCGAAGCCGGGCGCGGAGAGGGTCAGATCGAAGGGGGAGAAGTACTGGATCGAGAGATCCCAGGCACCGGCCGGCAGATTCAGCACCTGTGAGGTGCGCTCGCCGGCGCCGAGGACGCTGCCCTCCTCCCAGGCGGATTTGGCACCGGTGACGGCGTCGGGGAAGAGCGAAGCGCGGCCCGGATTGGCGAGCAGGATGCGGATCTCCGGCGCGGCGCAGCCGGCGAGCGCCCCGGCCTCGGTCCCCTCGAGCAGGACGTGGCGGTCCTCCGGTGTCGGCCCGCTCCGTTTCCAGAGCACATAGGAAGGGGTGGCGGCGATCCGCCTGAAGTTCTCCGGCGCCTGGCTGTTCCACGCCGCACGGCCGGTGACGACGTAGTCGAAGCGTTCCAGCGTCCCGTGCGAGAAGGAGTCGAAGTCGATCGGGCTGTAGGCGTCGCCGGTGTCGAACGGCTTCTCCGGGTTGGTGGAGACGTCGCTGTCGGGGAACTCGACCAGCGGCACGTGCGTATCGGCCCCGCGCAGCCCATAGGCGGCATAGCGATCCTGCCCCGCGTAGAGCACTGGCTTGCCATGGACGATCGGCAGGAACGCCCTCAGCTCGCTGCCGTGTCCCGGCGGCCCCACCGGCGCATCCCGCAGCGCCAAAAAGCTGGAGTAGATCGCCCCACCAATGAAGACCACCCCCAGCACCGTCCATCCAACCCTGGCGACCCCCCCGAACCCCCGGGCCGGTGGGCCTGAAACGTCCGCCATTTGGACGTCTTCGGCCCGTCGGCCCCAGAACTCGGTGAGGAGGGGGCGGATCGCGACCAGCGTCGCCAGGGGGGCGGCGATCATCAGCGCCTTGGCCTGGGAGTAGTCGCCGCTGAAGGGGAGGGAGACGAGGTAGAGGGCGGCGCAGGCGCCGAGCGCGACCGGGATCGTCAGCTCGCGACGGCGCACCCACCAGACGAGGCCGACCAGCAGCGCCAGCACCGCGATCGCGCCGGCGAGGCCGGCGAGTGGGGCGCCCCCGGCGGCGTCGAGGCGGTAGTTCGAGGCCGGCCAGATCCCCAGCGCCTCGACCGGCGAGACCGGTCCATAGGTGTTGCTGCCGGCGACTTTGTTGAAGCTGGCGCCGAAGCCGAAGGGCCCGACCACGGTGGCGACCACGGCGAGGCCGGCGAGGACGAGGACCGTCGCCAGCACCGCCGGCCGCAGCAGCAGGCGCAGCAGCGCCCGCGGCCGCAGCGCCCGCCGCACCGGCGGCTGGGTCAGGCTCCAGAGCGCGCCGATCGCGACCGGCCAGGCAATCCCGGCAAAGCTGTAGGAGAAGAAGATGCCGCCGGCCAGGGCCAGCAGCGGCAGCCAAAAGCCCGCCGATGGGCCGATAGGTCGAGCCTCAGGCGACAAATCGGCCCGTCGGCGTTCGTAGTCCCAGAGGAAGAGGGCGAAGGTGAGGACGAAGAGGGACTCGGCGGTCTCCTTGAAGGCGGCTTGGGCGAAGTAGGAGGCGGCGAGATAGGGGAGGGCGACCATCGCCGCGGCCAGCAGCCGCCGCCCGGATGCGAGCTCGCGCAGGGCGCCGAGCGCGGTCAGCCCGGTGAGGACGCCGATCGCGACGATCTCGCCGACGAACGCCTGTCCCAACCCGATCCCCGGGACGGCCGCGGTCGCCACCGCCAGCCCGTGCGGGCCCAGCGGGTAGCCGGTGTCCGGCGCCGGCCCGAAGCCGCTGCGCAGCCACTCGGCCCAGGCCAGGTGCAGGCCGAGGTCGTTGTTGTAGCCGACTCCGAGCAGGCCCCAGCGGCCGCTGACCGCGAACGGGATCGACAGCACCAGGACCAGGACGATCGCCACCGGCAGCCCCACTCGCAGCGCTCCCGGCGCCTCGTAGGGCAGCCACCAGACCAACAGCGCGGCGGCGATCAGCAGCGCCACCAGGCCAAGGGTGGCGCTGGTCCCGTGCCCGGGCGCCCGCGCCAGCAGGCCGGTCACCGCCAGCACCGCCGCCAGCCCCACTCCCGGCTCCAGCCAGGACCACGACCGCCGCCCGGCCAGCGCGAGCACAGCGCGCCCGACCAGCAGCGAAGCGGCGCAGATCAACGCCGCCGAGGCGTAGGTCCCGATCATCAGGATTGGCAACCTATGGCAGCGGGGCGCACGATGCCCCTCGCCGCCGCCGCCGAGCCGTCAGTGCTTCTCGGCGGCGCGCTCCAGCGTCCCGCGCAGGCTCTCGGCGCGCAGCGGATGCTCGTGCCCGCTGCCGAGCACGGCCGGGTCCAGCGCCGCCAGCTTGCGCACCGACTCCTTCGCCCGCTCGTGGTCCCAGGCCCAGGCCGGGTGGGGGACGCTGGCCTCGCCCGCGGGCAGCGGTTTCAGCCGCCCCGAGTCGACCAGGTAGACGACGTCGGAGACCAGCGCCACCCGGTCGCTCTCGCGCCAGAGCCCGATCAGCCCCGGCGCGTGGCCGGGGAAGTGGACGACGCGGAAGCCGGCGACCTCATCGCCCTCGGCGACGGCGCCGGCGATCTTGACGGCACCCCCGTCCCAGCGCCGCAGCAGGGTCGGATAGATCCAGCGCACCCAGGCCACCGGCAGCTGCGCGAGGTCGAAGTAGGGGGCGATCGCGGCGTCGCTTTCGGCGTCGGCGACTTCGTCGGCGTGGCAGAAGACCGGCGCCCCCATATAAGGAGCGGTGCCGCGGTGGTCGGCATGGGCGTGTCCCAGCACCACCCGCTTGATTCCGCCCAGCTGCTCGCCCGCCGCCCGGGCCTGCTTGCGCATGCCTTTGGTGCCCGCGTCGAACTGGACGACCCCGTCCCCATCGTCGAGGAAGTAGATGTTCATCGCGCCACGGAAATCCCCCCGCAGCAGCCACACCCCATCGGCGACCCTCTCCAACCCCATGCCCCCACCCTAACTCCTCGCCGATGGGCCGATTTGTCGATCCCAGATCGAC
>JBAQZI010000150.1:0-3445 GCA_049790835.1 Solirubrobacterales bacterium | reverse complement strand
ACGTCGCCCCGGGCGGCTCCATCCTGATCGCCGACCCGGGCGACGTCACCGAAAATGACGGGCGCGTTCGCCGCGTCTCGCCGCAGGGTGGGATCGAAACGGTGCTGGCGGCGGGGTCGGGCAGCCTGACCGACACCGGATTCGATCCTGCCGGCATCGCCGCGCTCGGTCCCAGCTCCTTCGTCGTCGGCGACGACCACCTCGACGCGGTCTACGTGGACGGAGGACGCATCGCGGGCGGCAGCGCCGACGACCATGATCCCGAGGAAGGCGATAGCAACGGCGAGGGCGAGGGCGGCGCCTGCGACGCCTCGCTGGAGGTCGTCGACCTCGACTACGCGGGGCCGTGGGTACCGGGACCGGACCTCCCCGCGCTTCCCTCATACCTCCTCGTCGACCGCTACACCAACCAGGAACCCGGTCCCGACGGGAGGCCGAGCCGGGTGCTCGCGCTGAGGCCCGCGGCCTTCATCGCGGGATGCTCCAAGTACTACTTCGCGCGCGTCGCCGGCGGCGGGCCCGGGCCACCGCCGGCGACCGGCATCGCGCCGTCGGGGGATGGCCAGGCGGCGACCGACGTCTACATGAACGACATCTCCGCGGTCGTCTCTCTGCACGGCATGGGAGGGGGGTTCCTGGTCGCCACCGTCGGCGACGGCGGCCCGGCCGACTGTCGCGTCAGGCGGGTCTCCGCGGCCGGCACCGTCACGACCCTGGCCGGGACCGGGGTATGCGCCTCCGGCGCCGATGGTGGCGCCGCGGCGGCAACCCCGATCGACACCCCTGGCGACCTCGCCGCGATGCCCGATGGCAGCATTCTCTTGATCGAGGGCTACCCCGAGCGGCGACTGCGCAGGATCGCTCCCGACGGGACGATCGAAACTGTGCAGGCGACCAATCCCTTCGGCGGCTTCGACTTCCCATTCGGGCACATCCCCTTCCCTGAGGCAGCCGGTCTGGCGGCGAGCCCCGATGGCAGTGCCCTTGTCGCCAGCGCCCCCGCCGATCCGTCGCGTGGCGGCCGCGTGGTTCGCCTCGGCGGGGACCCCGCCAGCCCCCCGCAACAACAGCCGAAAGGCACCGGCCACGCGGGCGGGGAAGGCGCCGCTCCACCTCCCCAGCCGAGCCCGCTGCCGCGGCGCCTGAAGGTCAGCCTCGCCAGGTCCGCCTACTCGGTGGTTACGGGCGGGCGGCTCGCTCTGCGCGTGGATGCGAGCGTCGCGGCCGGCTACCGGCTGACCTTGAAGAAGGGAGGCGCGGTGCGGCTGAGCAAGCGCGGCAGGGTCGCCGCCGGCATGCGCAAGCTTCGCCTCCGCATCGGGCTCCCACCCGGACGCTACCGCTTGGCGCTGGAGCTCACCGGCGCCGGCCAGCGGGCGACCGACACCGCTTCGCTCACCGTGCGCCCGACCCATCCCGGCGCGCGGCCGTCATCTCGATAGCGGGTGGGACCCGGCCTGCCGGTCCCATCTCACGCTCGAACCGGTCGAGCTGGTCGAAGAGGCCGACGCACTCCCATGCCCGGCTGCGCCGTCCGACGGTCGTCTGACGAAGTACGCCCGCCGTCTCGAGTCGGTTGATGGCGAGACGGGCGCGCTCTTCGGTGCCGCCGAGTAGCTGCGCCGCCGTCTTGACGCTGACGATCGGCTGCGACGGCAGCAGTTCGATCAGCCGGCGCGGTCCCGAGCCCTGGCGTGGATTGCCGGCCGCCTGGAGCCAGCGGCGCTGGAGCCCGGCGACGTCGGTGGCGAACTGGCGAGCTCCGGTCGAGGCGCGGAACAGAGCGTCGACGAAGACGCTGTACCAGTCGTCCTCGGCGCCGGTTCTCCAGCTCGTCAGCCCGGCCACGTATCTGTCGGCCTCCCCAGCCAGGGCCAGGCTGACCGGGGGAAGGAAGGTCCTGGCAACTCCGCGCCGGCGGAGGAGGATGAGGATCAGGGCACGACCTACGCGGCCGTTGCCATCGAAGAAGGGATGGATCGTCTCGAACTGGACGTGCGCGATAGCCGCCTGGATCGCCGCCGGGACGTCGAGGCGGTTGCAAAAGGCGCAAAGGTCGTCAAGCAGATCCGGCACGAGGTCGGGAGGGGCCGGGATGAACTCGGCCGTGCGTGGGCTCGCAGCCGCGCCGCCAATCCAGCTCTGCTCTGCACGGAGCTGGCCGCCGAGGCGCTCGTCGCGAGTGCCCTCGAAGAGGATGCGGTGGACGTCGCGGAGGTGCTTCTGCTCCAGGGTCTCGACGGTTCCGGCCAGGTCGATGGCTCGCTCGAGGGCACGGATGTTGGCGAGCACGCTCTGGGCGGTGAGGTCGTGCGACTTGCTGGAGAACGCCGCCTTCGCCAGCCGGCGGTGGGAAAGCACGAGCCCCTCTATCCGCGACGACGCCACCGACTCCGCCCGGAGCAGCTGGCGGGCCAGCGTCTCGAAGTTGCCGAGCTGGGGCGGCTCGTCGTTGATCTCGCGGCAAGCCAGCTCGGCGTTGGCGGCGGCGGCCGCGACATCGGACTCCAGCAGGAACCCCTCCGTGCCCAAAGTTAGGAGCGCAACTTTGCCTATGAACCCCGGCGGCCGCGATTGCGCCACCGCGCGCGCATCGCCTCGAGATCCTCCTTGCCGCCAAAGGCATTCCAGGCCAGGACGCCGACGATGGCGATCGCGATGATGGAGATGGTCAGCGACACGGTGGTCATTTGCGTCTCCTGCCGTCCGACCCTGTTTTCGCTACCCGGCGGTGGCCATTAGCTGTAATTCTCGCGGCTCAGCGACGGTCGGGATTCCCCTTCGCCTTCTTCGGGCCGATGACCTTGAAGCCCGGGTCGAGATCGCGATCGAACGCAAGCTCCGCGGGCGCCGCACGGCCCACAGCGGCAAGGTGGCCTGTGTCAAGCCACCTCGTGGCAGTCAGGGGGTGCGACCCTGCGCCCGCTACCTCAAGCGGATCACGCTGACCGTGCAAGCCCCGGTCAGCGGCCAGTCGACGTCGTTCTCGGGACGCGTCAAGGGCCGCCCCCTGCCGCCCGGCCCTTACCGCGCCCGGATCGTCGCCACCGATTCCAGCGGCCAGCGCTCGGAGTTGCACCAGGTCGCCATTCGGGATCCTGAAGCCCAAGGCGAAGGGGAAACGCGCCGGCAGGTGAGGCTGGCTCTGGGGGGCCTCGCCGCATCGCTCGGCGGACCCGAGCCTGGTCTGCAGGGATCGTTGCGGGGGTTGCGGGATCGAGAGCCACCACCCACCATTGGGCGATGCGCCGGTTCGCAGTACTCGGCGCATCGGCGCTGGTTGCCATCGCACTCGTCGTTCCGGCTCGCGCCGACGCGTCCCCCCCGAACGTGGCCGCCTTGCAGGCGGCCCTACGGCAGCTGCGCCTCTACGACGGCTACGTCGACGGGATTCGCGGGCCGCTGACGCGGCGCGCCGTGGTCTCGTTCCAGCGCCGCCGCGGCC
>JBAQZI010000149.1:0-13097 GCA_049790835.1 Solirubrobacterales bacterium | reverse complement strand
GAGCGCGGCGCCCGCGAGGAGTCGCTGCAGAGCGGCCTCGCCGCCGCCCGCCGTGAGCTGGCCGCCGCCGGCATCGAGCCGGAGTACCTCGAGGCCCGCGACGCCGAGCGGCTGCAGCCGGTCGTGGAGCTGAACGGCCGCCCCGTGCTTGTCGCCGTTGCCGCCCAGGTCGGCGACGCGCGCTTGACCGACAACGTCTTGATCCGACCTTGACCACGTAGAAAGGCAGAGGGAGAGCCAATGCAGAGACAGATGCTGAAGTCCAAGATCCACCGCGCGACCGTTACCGATTGCGACGTCGACTACATCGGCAGCATCACGGTCGACACCGAGCTGATGGCCCAGGCCGACCTGATCACCAACGAGCAGGTTCACGTCTGGGACATCGACAACGGCTCCCGCTTCGTCACCTACGTGATCGACGGCGAGCCCGGCTCCCGCACGATGCAGGTCAACGGCGCCGCCGCGCATCTGGTCGAGCCCGGCCACAAGATCATCGTCGCCTCCTTCGGCGCCTACGACGAGAGCGATCTCGAGCGTTACTCGCCGGTCGTCGTCCACGTCGACGACGACAACAATCCCGTCGCCGTCGACAGCCACCCCGAGGTGCTGCTCTCATGAGCTCCGGCGGCCGCTCGCACACGGCGCCCCCTTCCGCTGGCCGCACGCCGGTCAACCTGCCCCGCCTGGCGGAGATGAAGGCCAACGGCGAACCGATCGTGATGGTCACCGCCTACGACTATCCCTCGGCGACCGTGGCCGAGGCGGCCGGCGTCGACATCGTCCTGGTCGGCGACTCGGCGGCAATGGTCGTGCTCGGCCACCCCGGCACCGAGCAGGTCTCGATGGAGGAGATGATCGTCCTCGGCAAGGCCGTGCGCCGTGGGCTGAAGACGCCGCTGATGGTTGGCGACATGCCGATGGGCAGCTACGAGTCGAGCAACGAGCTGGCCGTCCAGAACGCCCAGCGGCTGATCAAGGAGACCGGCTGCCAGGTGGTCAAGCTCGAGGCCGGCGGCATCGCCGTCGAGCGCGCCCGGGCGATCGTCCGCTCCGGTATCCCGGTGATGGGGCACGTCGGCCTGACCCCGCAGACCGCCACCGCCCTCGGTGGCTACAAAGCCCAGGGCAAGACCGCCAAGGACGCGATCCAGCTCTGCGAGGACGCCCTGGCGCTGCAGTCGGTCGGCTGCTTCGCGATCGTCTTCGAGGCGGTGCCGGCCGCGGTCACCGAAGCGATCGTCGCCAAGCTCGAGATCCCCAGCATCGGCATCGGCGCCGGCCCCGCCACCTCCGGCCAGGTCCTCGTCTTCCACGACCTGCTCGGGATCACCACCGGCCACATGGCCAAATTCGTCAAGCGCTACGCCAACGTCCACGAGCAGATGGTCGCGGCGGTCAAGCAGTACGGCGACGAGGTCCGCTCACGTCACTTCCCCGAACCCGACCACGTCTACAGCGTCGAGCCAACCGAGCTCGACGAGTTCCGCCGCTACCTCGACCAGGAGAGCCTGGCGTCCCAGAAGGCCTGGGACTGGGAGCCGCTGCCCTGAGCGGCGGCCATCGCCTGCGCCGCCAACGAGTTCGGGCCGGGTTCGTCGCCGCGTCGTGGCAGGCAGCGGGTCCCGTCGACCAGCTCGGCCAAGGTGAGGCTGCAGAAGGCGCTCTTGAAGCCCGGCCCGGTCAGCGGGACCGGACCCGCTCCGGGTAGGCGCACGGCCAGCGGCCCGATCCAGCTGGCCGGGATCCCGCGTTCCTTCAGGTGTTTTGCGGTTTCGAGGAACGGCTTCGGCGGGACGACGGTTGCGGTTTGGGGGTTCGCGCCCGGCTTGCCGGCCAGGAGGGTGCCGCCGCCTCCTTCGACGTTGGCGACGCGGATTACCCGCATCCCGTCGCCCCGTTCCACCGTGCGCCCGACGAAGCCGTAGGAAGGCGGGACCCCTGGCCCGAGGAGCGAGCCGACATCGAACGAGGCCGCTTCGAAGGCCACGTTGGTGCCGTCGACGCGGGCGCGGGCCTCGAGCAGGTCGACCCGCAGCGACCCGAAGATTTCCTCGAGCGCGGCTTCGAATGCCGCCAATAGCGACTGTTTGCAGACCCGCCGAAAGCGGTGTTCGACCGTGCCGGGCGCCCGCTGGGCGTCGATCCGGGTGAACTCGTTCTCACCGCGGAAGCGGATGGTGCCGTGAAAGACGCCACGTTCGACGATCGGGTCGCGGCCGCTGCACCCGCTTGCGGAGTCGCCGCGACGGCCGCGCTTCGGGCCGGCAGCGTCGGGTTCGTCCTGGAACCGAACGGAGATCTTCGCCAGGTCGCCGAACCTCGCCACGATCCCGTGGCGGCTCACCCGCCCGCGGGTCCGCAGGTCCATCAATATGCCCCCTTTGATCAGGGTGAGCGCGACCTGCTTGTGGCCCTCAGTCGAGACGAAGCCGCGGAAGCCGTTGCTGCCCGCGATCGCCAGGTTCAACCGCAGGCTGCGCTCCTGAACTTCGAAGTTCGGCTTCGCGCCGGCGGCGCCGGCGGGCATCGCCAGCAGTCCGAGGGCGAGCGCGAGGATCCCGATTGCGTGCGCCCTTGGCCTCACAACTGCAGACTATTTCAAGGACCGCCGTGCGCAGCCCGCCCTCGCCGCTGCCTGGTCTGATGAAGTTGGTGGCGATGCCGATCTACGAGTTCGAGTGCGAGGAGTGCAGGACTCGCTTCGAGGAGCTGGTGGCGGCTGGGGCCGAGGGGGCTCCCTGTCCGGAGTGCGGCACGACGGACACGCGGCGGCTGATGTCGAGCGTCTCGCCACCCGGGCGGCAGCCGCGGGGGGCCGCGGTGCGCTCGAACGAATCGATGCGGGGCGAGCGGGAGGCGGCGCGCAAGGACCGGATCGTCGAGTCGCGCCAGAAGCGGGCGCGGGGCGAAAACCCCCACCCGCCGAAGAAGAGGGCGAGATGAGCGCCACCGCTGAGCAACGCCGCGAGCAGTTGGTCTCGCTCTACAAAGAAGTCTCGACCTGCACTAAATGCCCTCTGCACGAGACCCGGGCGAAGACGGTCTTCGGCGCCGGGAACGCCGACGCCGAGCTGATGTTCGTCGGCGAGGCGCCCGGGGCCGAAGAGGACCGGCAGGGGCTGCCCTTCGTCGGCCGCGCCGGGCAGCTGCTCAACCAGCTGCTGGAAGAGATCGGGCTCTCGCGCGAGCAGGTCTTCATCGCCAATGTCCTCAAGTCGCGCCCGCCCGGAAACCGCGACCCGCAGCCGCTGGAGATCGAGGCCTGCAAGCCGTACCTGTTCGAGCAGGTGCGGCTGATCGAGCCGAAGGTCGTCTGCACGCTCGGCAACTTCGCCACCAAGCTGCTCAGCGGCAGCCCGGTCGGGATCACCAGGGTGCGCGGCACGCCGCAGGTGCACGAGCTGGGCGGGCGCACGGTCCTCCTGCTGCCGTTGCTGCACCCCGCTGCCGCACTGCGCACGCCGGCGATGAAGGAGCAGCTGCGCGAAGATCTCTCCACCGTCCCCGGCCTGCTCTCCGGCCCGCCACCGGCTCCGGCTCCGAGCGCCGAGGAGATCGCCGCCGCCGAACGAGAGGCGGGCGGCGAGCACATGACCACGCCGCCGCCGCCCGAAGACCAGCTCGACATGTTCGGCTGACGTGGAGCGGTTCGAGAGCAGGTCGGCGGCCGAGACCGAAGCGCTGGGCGCGCGCGTCGCCGAGCGCCTGACGGCGGGCGATGTGGTCGTCGTCAGCGGCGAGGTCGGGGCCGGCAAGACGACGCTGATCCGCGGCGCCTGCCGGGCGCTGGGCATCGAGGGACCGGTCACCTCACCCACCTTCACGATCGGGCAGCGCTACGGGGGCGGCCGCCTGCCCGTCTCCCATCTGGACCTCTACCGGCTGGAGGACCTGGAGGGGGAGGACCCGGCGCTGCTCGACGACTATCTTGGCCCCGACGGCGTCGCCTTCGTCGAGTGGCCCGCGGTGGGGGTGGAGCGGCTCGGCCGGCCGGCGCTGGAGATCCGCCTCGAGCACATCAGCGGCGACAGCCGCCGTCTCGAGATCGACTGGTAGCGCAGCAAGTGAGCGCAGGTCGTGTTCGGGAGACAGCGAACACAACTTGTAGCATCGGCTCAGAAACTGCGATCCACGAAGGGAAGGACCCAATGAAGGGACTGAAAGCGCTTACGGCAGTGTTGGTGGTCACCGGGCTGCTCGTCAGCGTGGCGCCCGCCACGGCCGGGGCGGCGGCGTACAAGCACTACGTCGGTTGTGGAATTTCCCGCAACGCCACTCCGTCCCACCTCTGCCCGAAGCAGAGCAAGAAGGGCGCCTTCTTCAAAAGCCTCAGAGGCGACGTCAACTACAGCGTCTGCGTCAAGTTCCCCAGCGGCAAAAACCTCTGCGCGCAGAAACAGGAAGCCAAGCAGGGGACGCTCTACGTGAACAAGGTGACGTCGACGATCCCGGGCAAGCACCGGGTGACCTGGTTCGTCGAAGGCAAAAGGGTCGGCTCCGTCGTCTTCCGGGTCAAGAGCTAGAAGCGGCACTGCACTGGTCGTCGTCGGCTTCGATACCGCGACCGCCGACACCGCCGTCTGTGCCTGGGACGGGGGCGAGGCTCTGCAGGAGTCGCTGCTGGGGCCCGCCGGCGGGGGGCCCCAGCACACGACCGCGCTGCTCGAGGAAGTCGAGCGCTGCGCCGCTGCCGCCGGCGGTTGGGAGCGGGTGGACCGGCTCGCCGTCGGCCTTGGCCCTGGCTCGTTCACCGGCTTGCGGATCGGCATCGCCACCGCGCGCGGCCTCGGCGCCAGCCTTGGCCTGCCGGTGACCGGCGTCTGCACTCTCGACGCGATCGGGCAGGGGATGGGGGAGGCCGGCGCCGGCGGCGATCGCCTCGCCGTGCTCGATGCTCGTCGGGGCGAGGCCTTCGCGGCGCTCTACTCCGCGCGGGGAGAGCGAATCTGGGAGCCGCTGGTCTGCCGGCCCGAGCAGCTGGAGGAGCGCGTCGCGGCGCTGTCGGCGCCGCCGGCCGCGGGCTCGGGGGCGGTACGATTCCGGCACGAGTTGGCCCGGCATGGCGTTCGGATAGCGGACGATGCCGACCCCGTTCACCGCGTCGCCGCACGGCACATCTGCGCTCTTGCGGCGGCATCGGAGGCCGGCGGCCCACTTGCCCCGATCTACCTCAGACCTCCCGACGCGGAGCGGTGGCGTGAGCGAGATTCTTTCCAGAGAGCCAAGTGATCTGACCCAGGAGGTGCGGGTCCGCAAGCTCGCCTACAGCGACCTGCCGGCGGTGATCGCGATCGAGCGGCGCTCCTTCCCGACCCCCTGGTCGCTGGCGATGTTCGTGCTGGAGCTCTCGAAGCCGTCCGGGATCTGCCTCGCGGCCAGCGCCGGCGACGAACTGCTCGGCTACGTGATCTGCTCCCGCTATGACCAGGTCTGGCACTTGATGAACATCGCGGTTGCGCCCGAGCAGCGCCGCGGCGGCGTCGCCGCGCGGCTGCTGACGCGGCTCTTCGAGGAGGCGCGCGGCGTGCTCCCGTTCACGCTCGAGGTCCGTGTCTCCAACCACCAGGCGATCGCCATGTACGAGCGCTTCGGCTTCCGCTCCGCCGGCGTGCGCCCTCGCTACTACCACGACAACGGCGAGGACGCGCTGATCATGTGGCTCGATTGATCCTCGCGATCGAGACCTCCTGCGACGACACCTGCGTGGCCGTTCTCGACGGCCCGCGGATCCTCGCGAACCTGATTTCCTCGCAGGCGGCGGCGCACGCGCACTTCGGCGGCGTCGTCCCCGAGGTCGCCTCCCGCCATCACCTCGAACTGACGGCGCCACTGGTCCAGGCAGCGCTCGAGGAGGCGGAGGTGGGGCTCGACGAGATCGAGGCGGTCGCCGTCACCGCCGGCCCGGGCCTGATCGGCGCCCTCCTGGTCGGGGTCAGCACCGCCAAGGCGATCGCGGCCCCGCGCCGGCTGCCGCTGATCCCGGTCGACCACCTGCAGGGCCACGTCGCCGCCAACTTCCTCGAGCCGGAGCCGCTGGAGCCGCCGTTCCTCTGCCTGGTCGCCAGCGGCGGCCACACGCTGCTGGCCGGGGTCAGCGACCACGCCGGCCACGAGCTGCTCGGGCAGACGCTCGACGACGCCGCCGGCGAGGCCTTCGACAAGTCGGCGCGGCTGCTCGGGCTCGGCTACCCCGGCGGCCCGGCGCTGGAGAGGCTGGCCGCCGAGGGGAATCCCGGGACCTTCGAGATGCCGGTGGCGATGGCCCGCAACCCCAGTCTCGACTTCAGCTTCAGCGGCCTCAAGACGGCGCTGGTCTACCGCTGCCGCGAACTCGGCGACGACGGGGTCGCCGAGCACCGCGCCGACCTCGCCGCCTGCTTCCAGGCGGCGGTGGTGGGGCAGCTGATCGCGAAACTGAAGCGGGCGCTGAAGAAGGGCGACTGGGAGGCCGTGGCGCTGGGCGGCGGCGTTGCCGCCAATGGCCCCCTGCGCGACGCCGTGGCCCGGCTTTGCCAGGAGCGGGGCGTGCGCTTGAAGCTGGTCCCGCGCGAGCTCTGCACCGACAACGCGGCGATGATCGGCTCCGCCGCCCGCTTCGCGCCGGCGCTCGAGTACCCGGCCTACCTCGCCTACGACGCCTTCCCCACGGGCAAAAAGCCCGCCGATGGGCCGAAAAGTCGAGCCCGGGACGACATTTCGGCCGATCGGCGGGCTGTATGACCGACGTCGTCGTCTACTCGCGGCCCGGCTGCCATCTCTGCGAGGAGGCGGTGGCGGCAATCGTCGCCCTGCACGGGGAGGGATACCGCTTCGGCCTGCACGAGATCGACATCGAGAGCGATGAGCTGCTGCTGCGCCGCCATCTCGAGCGAATCCCGGTGGTCGAGGTCGACGGCACGGTCGTCTCGGAGCTGGTTCTGGACGAGACGGCTGTGCGGGCCAGGCTCGATACTGTGGGGGCATGGTCGAGGTGATCGAGGAGTTCGACGCGCCAGGAGGGTTTCCCGTCGAAGGGGACCGCCTCTCGCTCGGCGTCGCCGCCCGCCTCTCCCGCTACCTGCAGGTGCTGACGCAGGCGCGCAAGATGGGCCGCGACACGATCTCCTCCCAGGAGCTCTCCGAGTACACGCACATCAACCCGACCCAGATCCGCCGCGACCTCTCCGGCTTCGGCAAGTTCGGCAAGCGCGGGGTCGGCTACAACGTCGAATCGCTGGTCTCGGAGATCCGCAAGATCCTCCGCACCTCGGGCCAGCACAGCATCGCCCTCTTCGGCGCCGGCAACCTCGGCCAGGCGATCGCCAGCTCGGCGATCTTCGCCGACCACGGCTTCCAGGTGAAAGCCGTGTTCGACAGCGATCCGACCGTCGTCGGCAGTCAGATCGGCGAGCTGCGGGTGCGCGATCTCGGCGACCTGCAGGCGGTCGTCGCCGAGGAGGAGATCGTCGTCGGCGTCCTCGCCGTGCCCGCCGATGCCGCCCAGGAGGTCGCCGATCGGCTCGTCAAAGCCGGCGTCAAGATCATCTTCAACTACTCCGAGCAGCTGCTGCAGGTGCCGCCGGAGGTGACGGTCCACACGTCCAGCCCCGCCGTCGACCTGCTCTACGCGCTCTACTTCTACCTGGCCTGAGTCCTTGTCGCTAGACCTCGACCTCGTCCGCGAGAGATTCGAGTCCTCCACCGATTTCACGATCGGGCTCGAGGAGGAGTTCGCGATTCTCGACCCCGCCACGCTGGAGCTGGAGCACCGCTTCGAGGACGTCTACGCCGCCTGTCAGCGGGACGAGCTGCTGGCCGAGTCGGCGGCCGGCGAGCTGATCGCCGCCGAGGTCGAGATCCGCTCCGGGCGTGCCGAGAGCTTCGCCGAGGCGGTTGCCAAGCAGCGCCAGCGGCGGGCGCGGCTGTTCGAGCTGGCCGGCGACATGGGGTTGGGGCTTGGCGCCACCGGCACCCATCCCTGGGCCAACTACCTCGACCAGCGGATCATCGACACGCCCCACTACAGCCGCCTGCGCCAGGAACTGGGCTGGGTGGCGCAGCGCAACAACACCTGGAGCACCCATGTCCACATGGGCGTGCGCGGCGCCGACCGGGCGATCGCCGTCTGCGACTGGATGCGGGAGCTGCTGCCGCTGCTGCTGGCGGCCTCGGCGAACTCGCCCTTCCTCGATCGTCGCGACACCGGCCTGCACACGGTGCGAACCGAGATCTTCACCCGTACCTTCCCGCGCTGCGGGATTCCGTCGCCGTTCCGCGATTGGGACAGCTACGCGAGCTTCGTCACCACACTGGAGCGGCTGGGCTCGATCGTCGAGTCGACCCAGCTCTGGTGGAGCGTGCGACCCCATCATCACTTCGGCACCGTCGAGGTGCGGATCTGCGACGCCCAGACCCGCGGCGAGGAGTCCTTCGCCCTGGCTGGGCTGATCTCCGCCTGCATCGCTCAGGCGGCGCTGGACTACGACGAGCACGGCTACGAAGGGGCCGGGGCGCCGCTGGCCGACCGCGAGATCGAGGAGAACCTCTGGCGGGCGATCCGCTACGGCCTCAGCGGCAAGCTGATCGACTTCCGCCGCGGGGTGGAGGTGGAGGCGCGCGAGGCGCTCGACTCCGTGCTCGCCTGGGTCGAGCCGGCCCGCTCCCAGCTCGGCATCGAGTGCGAGCTGCCGGACCGCAACGGTGCCCAGCGAGGCCGCGATGCGCTCGCCTCGGGTGCCGCGATCGAGGACATCTACCGCGACGCCGTAGCCGAGACCAAGCACACCTATTCGGGCGCCAGCGAGACCGCAAAATCTTCTTGAACCGGGTCTATAGGCGGCGACGCCGTTCCCGTCTATAGACTCCCGCGCCGCTAAATCCACCGGAGGAACGAAACTTGACCAGCTTCTTGACCGATTACGGGGTAGTTGTCGCGCTCGTGTGTGCCGGCGCTGCCGTTGTCTATGGACTCATAGTCACCCAGCGCCTACTTGCCAAGTCCCCTGGCAACGACCGGATGCAGGAAATTTCCGGCGCCGTGCAGGAGGGAGCACAGGCCTATCTGAACCGCCAGTACACGATCATCGCCGCGGTAGCGATACCGCTCGCGGTGGTGCTTTTGCTCCTGCAGGACTGGAAGACCGCGCTCGGCTTCGTGATCGGAGCGGTCCTCTCCGGCGCCACGGGCTTCATCGGGATGAACGTCTCGGTGCGAGCCAACTCCCGCGTCGCCGAGGCGGCGCGTGGCGGCGTCCCGCCGGCGCTTGACGTCGCCTTCAAGGGCGGCTCGGTCACCGGCCTCCTCGTCGTCGGCCTGGCGCTGCTTGGCGTCGCCGGCTACTTCGGCGCCCTCGTCATCACCGGCAGCACCGACAAGGAGGCCGTCGACGCGTTGATCGGCCTTGGCTTCGGTGGCTCGCTGATCTCCGTCTTCGCCCGACTGGGCGGCGGCATCTTCACCAAGGCGGCCGACGTCGGCGCCGACCTGGTCGGCAAGGTCGAGGCCGGTATCCCCGAGGACGACCCTCGCAACCCGGCCGTGATCGCCGACAACGTCGGCGACAACGTCGGCGACTGCGCCGGCATGGCCGCGGACCTGTTCGAGACCTACGCGGTGACCTCGGTCGCCGTGATGCTGCTCGGCGTCCTCACCTTCACCACCGACTACGCCCGTGAGGTCGCGATCTTCCCGCTCGTCATCGGCGGCGTGGCGATCATCGCCTCGATCATCGGGGCGCTTGCGGTCCGGACCAAGTCCGACAAAGTCGAGGGTGCGCTGTACGTCGGCATGCTCGTCTCCGGCCTGATCTCGATCGTCGCCTTCTACCCGATCACCGACTGGCTGATGAGCGAGCCGCTGCAGTTCGGCTTCGCCAGCACCGCCGCCGACGTCGTCAGCGTCACCGACCTCTGGCTCTGCGCCGTGATCGGCATTGCCGTCACCGCGCTGCTGTTCGTGATCACCGACTACTACACCTCGACCCGTTTCCGCCCGGTCAAGACGATTGCCCAGGCCTCCGAGACCGGTCACGCGACCAACATCATCCAGGGCCTCGCCCAGGGCTACCAGGCCACCGCGGCCCCGGCCCTCGTGCTGGCTCTGGCGATCTTCGGCGCCAACGAGCTGGCCGGCATCTACGGCATCGGCATCGCCGTGATGGCGCAGCTCTCGCTCTGCGGCCTGATCGTCGCCCTGGACGCCTTCGGGCCGATCACCGACAACGCCGGCGGCATCGCCGAGATGGCGGAGCTGCCGGAGGACGTCCGCAACGTCACCGATCCGCTCGACGCGGTCGGCAACACGACCAAGGCGGTGACCAAGGGTTACGCGATCGGCTCCGCGGCCCTGGCCGCACTGGTGCTGTTCGCCGCCTTCAAGAGCGAGCTCGCGGACGAGGCTCCGGCTGGGTTCGATCTCAACGGGCTGTTCAACCTGACCAGCCCCGACGTGCTGATCGGTCTGATCATCGGCGGCATGATGGTCTACCTGTTCTCGGCGCTGGCGATCGAGGCGGTCGGCCGGGCCGGCGGCCAGGTCGTCGAGCAGGTGCGGAAACAGTTCAAAGAGCACCCGGGGATCATGGACGGGACCGAAAAACCGGAGTACGGCGAAACGGTCAGCATCGTCACCCTGGCGGCGCAGAAGGAGATGATCATTCCTTCGCTGATCCCGATCGTCGTCCCGGTCATCGTCGGCCTGCTCAGCGTCGACGCGCTCGGTGGGCTGCTGATCGGCGTCATCGTCGTCGGCCTCTTCATGGCGATCTCGATGACCGCCGGCGGCGGTGCCTGGGACAACGCCAAGAAGCTGATCGAGGACGGCGCCCACGGCGGCAAGGGCTCCGAGGCCCACGCCGCCTCGGTGACCGGCGACACGGTCGGCGATCCCTACAAGGACACGGCCGGGCCGGCGATCAACCCGATGATCAAGGTGGCGAACATCGTCGCCATCCTGATCATCCCGATCGTCCACTTCTGAGCTTGGCGGGTGGGAGGGGCGGTGTGCCCCTCCTGCTTGCTGGGTTTTCGCTCTGGGGAGCTTGGCGGCTGTCCGCCCGCGCTTCTGGGAGCGAAAACGGACGCCGCTGCGCTGGAGGGGCACACCGCCCCTCCTGGCGAGCGCGCTCAGTGGACGAGCGGGATGAACAGCACCGGCTCGTTCGCCTGGCGGGGGCTGGGTTAATAGCGTGTCGGCGATGCGTAGGGTGACCTATCCGTTGCGGCGGTGGCCGCGACTCTCCAAGGGTGCGATCGCGGGCGCGCTCCTGATCGCTTTGGTTGTCGTGGGCTCGAACGCGTACGTCTTGCTGAGCGCCGAAGGTGAGTCGACGGAGAGTGTTGCTGAGGTGCCGGCGGCGCAGGTGGCGATTGTGCCCGGGGCTTTGGTGATGCCGAACGGAGAGATGAGCGGAATGCTGCGGGATCGGGTGGCCCAGGCCTCGGCGCTGTGGCATGCGGGCAAGGTGGAGAAGATCCTGGTCTCCGGCGATCACCGCAGCTGGGCTTATGACGAGCCGGGGACGATGCGCAAGGCGCTGGTTGCGGATGGGGTCTCACCTCGCGACGTCTTCGAGGACCACGCGGGCGTCGATACCTGGGCGACGATGGTGCGGGCGCGGGGAATCTTCGGGGTGCGGGACGCCGTGGTCGTGACGCAGGGGTTTCACATGGCGCGGGCGCTCTTCCTCGCCGACGCGGTCGGGATCGATGCGACCGGGCTCACCGCCGATCTTCACCAGTGGGGCCACCAGGGCAGGAAGAGCTCGGTGCGGGAGGTGCTGTCGCGGGTCAAGGCGATCGTCGACGTGACGCTGAACACCCCGGCGATGGCCGGTCCCTCGATCCCGATCTCGCAGGCCGACGGTCGTGAAAGCTGGGGCCCGGCGCCGCCGCCCGGCACGCCGCCGGCCGGCTCACCCGGCCGTTAACCACCGCTGGTTCCTCTAGCCGCAGTGGCTGAGGGCGTTGACGTAGAAGCGCTGGTAGGCGGGCCAGTGGGCGTCCCAGTAGTCGCCCTCGTGGGCGCCGGGCCATGAGTGGGCGCTGAGATCGGCGTCGCCGGCTTCGAGCGCGTCGACGAAGCCTTCGTTGTAAGGGCGAAACGGGTCCTTGCTGCCGTAGTCGTTCCAGACCCGCGTGTCGCCGAAGGCGTCGGGATCGGTCTGGACCGCCTCGACGACGTCGTTGCGCTTGAAGTCGGCCTCGCTGTCGAAGGCGCCGGGGGCGGTTTCGGCGGCGTCAAACCAGAGCGCGGCGGAGTGGCCGCCGACCGCGCAGAAGCGACCGGGGTTCTTCAGGGCGATGTCGTAGGCGCCGAAGCCCCCCATCGAGATGCCGCCGATCGCCAGGCGGTGGGGATCGATGCCGAAGCGCCTCACGACGAGCGGGACCACTTCGTCGATCACCCAGCTGCCCCAGCCGCCCTCGGCACGGTCGTGCCAGTAGCTGTGCACGCCGCCGGCCGGGAAGGCGACGACCGGGCCGCGGCGACCGTGCAGGCTCGGCAGGCCGCGGAAGACGGCATCGTTGAAGGTCTCCTCGTTGCCGCCGCGACCGTGCAGGAAGACGAGCAGGGAACGCTCGCCCTTCGGGCCTGCGGTTGGCGGCACGATCACGTTGACCTCGAGGTCCCTGCCGACGGCCTCGCTGTGGACCTCGATGTGGGTCAGTGCGGCGCCATGGCGGTCGACCGGAGCGAACACGGTCGCCGCCAGGAGGAGGTAGGCGATTCCGGCCAGGACGACCGCGAAGACGCCGAGCGCGGCCCTTCTGCGGCGAGTGATCTGTCTCTGTGAGGGACGGCGAGAACGATTCACCAGCGGTCAGGTTAGCCCCGCTAGGAGAATCTCATCTGTCGCTGTTCCCCGAAAGCAATTCAGCTCGTGAACCAGGGCGCTCAGCGCGAACGGCTTTAGGAAGCGCCGGGTCGACGCGCTTCGCGATCGTCCGGTCCAGGCAGAAACACAGATAGGCCGCGGCGACTAGGCTCGCGCTCACTGTCATCGTCGGCTCCAAGGTCGGCGGCAGCGTCCGACCGAGGAGGTTGGTTCTCGGGAAGGCGGCGAGCTGACTCCTAGGCTGGCTGTCGACCCGACAAGGGCCTGACCTCCATGGGT
>JBAQZI010000148.1:0-30760 GCA_049790835.1 Solirubrobacterales bacterium | reverse complement strand
CCGCGGCGCCAACCGACCCGCGGCCGCCCGGGGGAGAGGGCAGCGCGGCCGGGGCCCGTCTGCTGGCGACCCAGATGGCGGTCTCGGGCAGCAGCCGGGAGGAGATCGAGGCGCGACTGCGAAACGGATTCGAGATCGAGGACGCCGCCTCGATCCTCGACGCGATACTCGGACCGGAGGACTAGAGGCATGCACGAGGATCCGACCCGCCTGATGGGGCAGCCCGACGATCGGGGCCCGGACGGCCACAAGCCGCACGGCAACATGCGCCTGCTCGTCGCCTGCCTGGTCGCGGTGATCGTCGGCCTGGTCGTGGCCGTGGTCGTGATCGCCAGCAGCGACGACAGCGGCTCGACTGCCTCCACCACCGAAGAAGCGACGACCTTGCCGACCACGACCGAAACCACCGAGCCGACGGAGACCGAACCGACCACCACGGAGCCGACGACGACCGAAACGACGGAACCGACGACGACGGAACCGACGACCACCGAAACGACGACGCCGCCACCAGAAGAGGAAAACGGCAGCGGCGGCATCCCGGCGCCCTGAGGCCTCATCCTGCGAGACTTGCGCCTCTCGTGAGCGCCCAACCACTGCAGACGACCCCCACCGCCAGCTACGAGGCCGACCCGGCGCAGGTCGATCGCGTGCTGCTGCTCTACTCGGGCGGGCTCGACACCAGCGTGATGCTGAAGTGGATCCAGGACTCCTACGAGGCCGAGGTCGTCTGCCTCACGGTCAACCTCGGCCAGCCGGGCGAGGACTACGGCGTGATCGAAGACAAGGCGCGTCAGCTCGGTGCCGTCGAGTGCCATGTGGTCGACGCCCGCGAGCGCTTCGCCGCCGAGTACCTGGCGCCGGCGATCAGGGCCAACGCCGTCTACGGCAACGGCTACCCGCTCTTCACGGCGCTGGGCCGGCCGCTGATCGCCGCCCTCGCCGTCGAGTACGCCCGCCAGACCGGCTGCGACACGATCGCCCACGGCTGCACCGGCAAGGGCAACGACCAGGTGCGCATCGAGGCCACGGTCGCGACCCTGGCGCCGGAGCTGCGCACGATCGCCCCGGTGCGCTCCTGGCAGATGGGTCGCGAGGAGGAGATCGCCTACGCCCGTGAGCACGGAATCCCGGTCAAGGGCGGCACCGAGGTGGCGCCCTACTCGATCGACGACAACCTCTGGGGCCGCTCTTCGGAGGGCCGCTGGATCGAGGACCTCGACCACGCTCCCGAGGACGACGTCTTCCAGCTCGTGACCCGGCCCGAGCGGGCCCCGGACGAGGCGGAGACGGTCACGGTCGGTTTCGAGGCCGGGCTGCCGGTCTCCCTCAACGGCGAGCGCCTCGGCCTGGTCGACCTGCTCGAAAAGGCAGCCGCGGTGGGCTGTCGCCACGGGGTCGGGATCGTCGATCACATCGAGGACCGCATCGTCGGGCTCAAGGTGCGCGACATCTACGAGGTTCCCGCCGCCGCGATCGTCCTCACCGCCCACGAGGAGCTCGAGCGCCTGGTCGGCACGATCCACCAGAACCAGTTCAAGCCCGCCCTCGACCAGAAGTGGGGCTACCTCGTCTACGCCGGGCTCTGGTGGGAGCCGCTGCGCACCGACCTCGATGCCTACATGGACGCCGTCAACGCCCAGGTCACCGGTGAGATCGGCCTGCGGCTCTACAAAGGCAGCGTCCGCGTCGTCACCCGCTCTTCGCCCAACGCCGTCTACGACTCCGAGCTGGCCAGCTTCGACCAGTCCGGCGGCCTCTTCTCGCAGGCCGCTTCGCCGGGCTTCATCGAGCTCTGGTCGCTGCAGTCGCGAATGGCGCATCAAATTCGCCAGCGCGGGGAAGGGGGGAGCTGATGTACGACAAGGTCGGAAAAGCCGCGATCCGCTTCGCCTTCCGCTACACGCGCCGCCGCTACCGGCGCGAGATCCGGATCGGGATCGGCGTCACCGCGGCCCTGGTCGCGATCGCCGCCTATCTCGCGAGCCGCAACGTCCCCGAGGGCTGAGCCCACCCTCGGCACTCCGCGGTTCTCTATCCACCTATTTCGTGGAAAAGGAACCGCGGAGCTGGGGTCGTCCCTGGGGTGCGCAACATTCGTTGCCGGTTATCGGCAACTTGTGAGGGCTCGCTCACACGCTCGCTAGCCTCGGCCGTTCGTGGTGCCGGTTCGCGTCAGAAAGGACCTTGTAGCCCTCGGCGCCGCCGTGGCGCTGCTCTGCGCGCTGCTTGCCACCGTCATGGTGGTGGCCGCGGCGGGTGCTGCTGACGCCGGGTCGCTGGAAACGAAGCTGGCGAGCGCCCGCGACGAAGCCGGATCGATCGCCGCCGGACTGCGCGCCAGCCGTGAACAGCTCGCCGTCGCCGCAGGCGAAGCGGCGGATGCCGCGGCCCGCGAGGAGCGACTTTCCGGCCTGCTTGCCGAAGGCCAGGAGCGGGCCGCCGAGTTGAGCCGCAGGCTGGCCGTCACCCGCGAGCAGCTGGCCGCCGAGAAGGCCCGCCTGCGTCGCTCCCGCGCAGCCCTGGCGGCCCGCCTGGTGGCGATCTACGAAAGCGGCACGCCGAGCACCGCCAGCCTCATCTTCGGCTCCGCCGACTACCAGGAGCTCTCGACCAGGGCCAACTACCTGCGGGCGATCGAGGAATCCGACAGCGCCCTCGCCGACCGCATCGAGCAGGTCCGCGACGAAGTCCGCCGCGAGGCCAGGCTCGTCGCCGAGCTCGAGGCCCGCGCCATCGCCTACAACGAGCGTCTCGACGCCGCCCGTTCCCAGATCGCCGCGGTCCGCGCCGCCGCCCAGGCCGCCGCCGCCCGCCAGCAGGCGATCGCCGCCGAGCGCGAAGCCTCCCTCGGCGATCTCAAATCCCGCATCGGCCAGTGGGTCGAGGAGATCCAGGAAGCCCGCGCCGCCGAAGCCCGGGCCGCCAGCGAAGCCGAAGCCGAAGAAGAAGTCGGCCGCTGGCTCGGCGGTCCCTACTCGATCCCCACCTACATCGTCATGTGCGAGTCCGGCGGCGACTACGGCGCCCTCAACCCGTCGTCCGGGGCGGGCGGCGCCTACCAGATCATTCCCTCCACCTGGGAGCTCTACGGCGGCCAGGGGGAGCCTCAGAACGCTCCCAAGGGCGAACAGGACCGCATCGCCGCCGAAATCTGGGCGGACTCGGGCGGAAGCGCCTGGGTCTGCGCGTAAGCCGGCCTTTCGATTCGAGATACGCCCGGAAGTAGCGCGGAAGAGTCGCAAAAGAGGTCGGTGCCATCTGCCCCAGTTGGCATGATCGCCCGACCTCGATGAGCACCTCCTCCGCCGTCCATCTGCATGCCCACAGCGAGTACTCGCTGCTCGACGGCGCCTGCAAGATCGACGCGATGGCGGCGCGGGCGGCGGAGCTCGGGCAGCCGGCGCTGGGGCTGACCGACCACGGCGTCATGAACGGCGCCGTCGACCTCTACAAGGCCTGCAACAAGCACGGGATCAAGCCGATCGTCGGGCTCGAGGCGTACTTCGTCGAGGACCGCAGGACGATCAAGGAGCAGCCGCGCTACGAGCGCAACCACATCACCCTGCTGGCCGAAAGCGACAAGGGCTACGCCAACCTCGTCCAGCTCACCTCGGCCGGCTTCCTCGAGGGCTTCTCACGCGGCAAGGCCAACGTCGACATGGAGCTGCTGGCGCGCCACTCCGAGGGCGTCATCGTCCTCACCGGCTGCCTGCAGTCGCGCTTCTGCCGGCGCCTGGTGGAAGAGCGCGCCGACGACGCTCGCGCCCACCTCGACGACCTGATCCAGGCCTTCGGCCCCGACCAGGTCTATTTCGAGGTGCAGAAGAACGGCATCGCCGAGCAGGACAAGGCGAACGAGGGGATCGTCCGCTTCGCCCGGGAGCTGAAGCGCCCCGTCGTCGGCACCGCCGACGTCCATTACCTGCGGCGCGAGGACTTCGAACACCACGCGGCGCTGCTCTGCGTGCAGACGAAGTCGACCCTGGAAGCGCCGAAGATGAGCTTCGACACGAACGAGTTCTACATCAAGAGCTCCGAGGAAATGATCGAGTCCTTCGCCGAGTGGCCGGAGGCGGTGCCGACCTCGCTGGAGATCGCCGAGCGCTGCTCGCTCAAGATCGAGCTCGGCAGCCTGCTGCTGCCGAAATACCCGACCGAGGACGGCTCCGAGCCGGAGGCGATGCTGCGCCGCATCGCCGGCGAGGGATTGCGCGCCCGCTACGGCGACCCGCCGCCGGCCGAGGCGGTCGAGCGGATGGAGTTCGAGCTCGGGGTGATCGAGGAGATGGGCTTCTCCTCCTACTTCCTGATCGTCTGGGACTTCGTCCGCTACGCCAAGGAAAACGGCGTCGCCGTCGGCCCCGGCCGCGGCTCCGCCGCCGGCTCGATCGTCTCCTACGTGCTCAAGATCACCGACCTCGACCCGCTCTCGGAGGGCCTGATCTTCGAGCGCTTCCTCAACCCCGGCCGCAAATCGATGCCGGATATCGACATCGACTTCTCGGTCCGCGGCCGCGAGCGGATGATCCGTTACGTCGGCGAGAAATACGGCCGCGAATCGGTCGCCCAGATCATCACCTTCGGCAAGATGGCGCCGCGCGCCGCGACCCGCGACGCCGCGCGCGTGCTCGGCTACGACTACGGCACCGGCGACCGCTTGGCGAAGCAGATCCCGGAGCCGATCATGGGCCGCAGCCCGTCCTTCGCCGAATGCCTGAAGAAGGGCCAGGAACTCAAGCAGACCTACGACGCCGAGCCGGACGCGAGGAAGATCATCGACGTCGCCCAGGGGCTCGAGGGGATCATCCGCAACAACTCGATCCACGCCGCCGCGGTGGTGATCGCCGACCGGCCGCTGCAGGAGGTGGTGCCGCTGCAGCTGGCCGAGGACCGCGCCGCCCCCGCGGCGCCGGCCAACGGCAACGGCAACGGCTCCGGCAAGGCCGAGCGCCAGTACAAGATCGTGACCCAGTACTCGATGGGGCCGATCGAGGAGATCGGCCTGCTGAAGATGGACTTCCTCGGCCTCCGCAACCTCGACGTGATCGAGGACGCGATCGACATCATCCGCCGCTCGCGCGGCGAGGAGATCGACATGGAGCAGATCCCGATCGACGACGCCAAGACCTACGCGATGCTGGCCAAGGGCGACTCGACCGGCGTCTTCCAGTTCGAGTCGGAGGGCATGCGCGACGCCCTGCGCAAGGTCGGCCCGACCGAATTCGCCGACCTGGTCGCGCTCGGCGCCCTCTACCGGCCGGGCGCGATGGCCTACATCCCCGCCTACGCCAAGGGCAAGAAGGACCCGACCACGGTCCGCTACCCGGACCCGCGCCTGCGCGCGATCACCGAGGAGACCCACGGCTGCGTCATCTACCAGGAGCAGTTGATGGAGATCTCGCGCTCGATGGCCGGCTTCACCGGTGCCGAGGCGGACGATCTGCGCAAGGCGATCGGCAAGAAGAAGCGCGAGCTGATGGCGACGATGAAAGACAAATTCATGCAGGGGCTGGCGGAATCGAAAACCGCCCCCAACGTCGCCAAGGACCTCTGGAAGCTGAACGAAGCCGCCGCCGACTACTCCTTCAACAAGTCCCACGCCGCCTGCTACGGGCTGATCTCCTACCGCACCGCCTATCTCAAGGCCAACTACCCGGCCGAGTACATGGCGGCGGTGATCTCCTCGGTGATGAGCACCAAAGACAAGGTGCCCTTCTTCGTCAACCGTTGCGAGGAGATGGGGATCGAGGTGCTGCCGCCCGACGTCAACTCCTCCGACCACAGCTTCGTCGTCAACGAGAAGGCGATCCGCTTCGGCCTCGACGCGGTCAAGAACGTCGGCCACTCGGCGGTGGAGGCGATCCTGCGCGCCCGCGAGGAAGCCGAGATCGCCTCGATCTGGGACTTCTGCGAACGGGTCGACTGCCGCGCCGTCAACAAACGGGCGATCGAATGCCTGATCAAATGCGGCGCCCTCGACTCGACCGGGGCGACCCGCAAAGGCATGCTGGAAGCGCTGCCGGCGGCGCAGTCGGCCGGCCAGAAGGCGCAGGCGGACGCGCAGATGGGCCAGGGCTCGATCTTCGACTTCGGCGAAGACGCCGGCGCCACCGGCTCCTCGCCGGCCCAGGCCCACCACCGGCCGCCGATCTCCGCCGTCGAGTTCGACCGCGCCGAGCTGCTGGCGCTGGAGAAGGAGACGCTGGGGACCTATCTCTCCTCGCACCCGCTGGCGGAGGTGCGCGGAGCGCTGCGGGCCCGCGTCGACTGCAGCATCGCCCAGCTGGCCGGCAAGGCCGACGGCTCCTGGGTGACGGTCGGCGGCATCGTCGTCGAGTGCAAGAAGATCCGCACCAAGAGCGGCAGCCAGATGATGTTCGCCACCCTCGACGACGTCGAGGGTCAGGTCGAGATGCTGGTCTTCAAGGCGGATGAGTCCGAGAACGCGCAGGTGATCGCCCCCGACGCGATCGTCGTCGTCCGCGGCCGGCTCGACCACAAGGACCGCGGCGAGACCAAGCTGGTCGTGCAGGAGGCGCAGCGCTTCGAACCCGACAGCGACGAGATCGCCCGTGGCAACAAGGGCGCGATGCCGTCCGGCCCGTTCAAAGTCGAGGTCGACCCCGGCCGCCTCGACCCCGGCCTGGTCGACGAACTGAAGGCGGTGCTCGAACACCACAAAGGCGACGCCGAGGTGCACCTCGTGCTCGAGACCAGCGAAGGGCCGAAGAGCCTGCGGCTCGGCGACGACTACCGAGTTCGCCCTTCGAGCGGCCTGATGGCCGAGATCGATCACGTCCTCGGACAGGCGGCGCTCGCCGCTTGATCCGCCCAAACCGCTTTGTTCCGCGGTCTCGGCTCCCTAGACTTCCCGCATGAGCGTTACCCGCACCCAGGTTGGCGAGTGTCGCCAGTGCCGCTCGTTCTGCGACAAGATGGTCGAGCCGCGCGGCTGCATCGAAATCGGCTGCCGCTATCTCTACAGCTACGTCGACCGCTTCAACGGCGAGCAGTACGTCGGCTGCATGCAGGAAGTCTTCGGCGCCGAGGTGGAGCTGTCCGCCGTGCTCGAGCCCGGCGGCTTCGGCGGGGTGAAGATGACAGGAGAGCCGCTGCCGCACTGCCAGTTCTCGGTCGAGCAGGCCTACGAGGGCTCCGGCGAGTCCTATGGCTGCGTCAACCGCCGCTTCTTCGATTGCACCGACGGGGGCACCGAGGGGCTGCGCGCCTTCGACCTCCGCGACATCTGACGGAACACGAAACCGTGTAGTTGCAGACACGGTTTCATGTAGGATCCATGGTCATGTCTGAGACGGCCGCGGTGGCGGAGATCAGCGCGAACGAGGCCCTGGCAGCGGCCACCGGCGGCAACGGTGACAGCGAGCAGGGCGGTCCCAAGTTCACGCTCGAGCTCAACCAGGACCAGAAGGACATCAAAGAGTGGGTCCACGGCTTCGCGGAGGGCGTCGTCCGCCCGGCCGCCGAGGAGTGGGATGAGCGCGAGGAAACTCCCTGGCCGGTCATCCAGGAGGCCGCCAAGATCGGCCTCTACAGCTTCGAAGCGCTCGGCCAGTTCTGGGCCGACGACACCGGTCTGACGCTGCCGATCGCCAACGAGGAGCTGTTCTGGGGCGACGCCGGCATCGGCATGTCGATCATGGGCACCGCGCTCGCGGTCGCCGCGATCTTCGGGCAGGGAACCCCGGAGCAGATGGGGGAGTGGATTCCCCAGTGCTTCGGTACGCCGGACGACGTCAAGCTGGGCGCCTTCTGCGCCTCCGAGCCGGATGCCGGCTCGGACGTCTCGGCGATCCGCACCACGGCCAAGTACGACGAGGCCAAGGACGAATGGATCATCAACGGCCAAAAGGCATGGGCGACCAACGGCGGCATCGCCAACGTCCACGTCGTCATCGCCAGCGTCGATCGTGAGCTCGGCTCGCGCGGCCACGCCGCCTTCGTGATCCCGCCCGGGACCAAGGGCTGCGAGCAGGGCGCCAAGGTCAAGAAGCACGGCCTCCGCGCCTCCCACACTTCCGATGTCCACCTCGACGACTGCCGCGTCCCCGGTGCCTGCCTGCTGGGCGGCAAAGAGAAGCTCGACGAACGCCTGGCGCGGGTCCGCGAAGGCAAGAAATCGAAGTCGCAGGCGGCGATGCAGACCTTCGAGGCGAGCCGGCCGACGGTCGGCGCCCAGGCGCTCGGCATCGCCCGCGCCGCCTACGAGTACTCTCTCGAGTACGCCAAAGAGCGCCGCCAGTTCGGCAAGGCGATCATCGAGAACCAGTCGATCGCCTTCGACCTGGCCAACATGAAGCTGGAGATCGACGCGGCCCGCCTGCTGGTCTGGCGCGCCGCCTGGATGGGCCGCAGCGGCCAGACCTTCGAGAACGCCGAGGGCTCGATGTCGAAGCTCAAGGCCGGCGAGGTCGCCGTCTGGGTGACCGAGCGGGCGATCCAGATCCTCGGCGGCAACGGCTACACCCGCGAGTACCCGGTCGAGCGGATGCATCGCGATTCGAAGATCTACACGATCTTCGAGGGCACCTCAGAGATTCAGCGCCTGGTCATTTCGCGGGCGATCTCCGGCGTCCACGTCAAATAGAGAATTTACGGCGGGAGAGCAAGGGCCGGCTAGTCCGGTCCTTGTCGCCTGGCTAAAACGGGTGAGCGAGGGACCGGTGCCCCTCTCCCGGAGACCGTCGCGCAGCTGGGTCGCGTCCCGAGGGTTCAGGCGCGGTTCCCAGAGCCTCCGGGAGAGGGGCACCGGTCCCTCGTAGGCACGGTTAGGAACGGGCGACAGGGTCGGTCGCCTCCGGTAGATGGGCGAGGGATCGTCCCGGCAGAGTTGCGCCCGCAAAGTTGCGTGGTTCGAAATCCACGTATCGCGTGGGAAAAGAACCGCGGAACTGAAAGCCACCCCGGTTTCCGAGTTGCGCGGTTCGTAATCCACGGATGGCGTGGGAAAGGAACCGCGGAACTCTCGGGCGCTCAGGATTTGCGGCGTTTTAGGCCTTCGCGGCGGAGTTTCTTGGCCAGGGTCACTTCTTTTTTGTCCGGGCCCTTCTTGATCGGTCCCGGCGTCTCCAGGGTGGCGGGGAGGCCCTCGAAGCGGCGCTCGGAGAGGAAGGCGGCGAGGCCGCGTTTGCCCATCTCTCCTTTTGCGATGTTGGCGTGGCGGTCGAGGTGGGCGCCGAGGGGGACGGCGGCGTCGTTGACGTGGACGCAGCGCAGGCGCTCGAGGCCGACCTTCTCGTCGGCTTCGTCGAGCACGGCGCCGAGGTGGATCTCGTCGGTGATGTCGTAGCCCTGGACGAAGAGGTGGCAGGAGTCGAGGCAGAGGCCGAGCCGCTTGCCGCCGCCGGCGCCCTCGATCAGGGCGGCGGTCTCGTCGAAGTCGCGGCCCAGCAGGCCTTTGTGGCCGGCGGTCTGCTCGAGCAGCAGCGGGCATCTCTCACTGTCCTTCAGCGCCGCCGCGATCACTTTCGCTGCCCGTTTCATCGAGGGGCCGTGCGGCTCGCCTTTCTGGGCGCCGGGGTGGAGGACGACGCCGTCGGCCCCGATCCCGTCGCCGATTCGCAGCGCGTGGGTCAGCGAGCTCAGCGATTTCACCCGCATCTCTTTATCGCGAGTCGCGCAGTTGATCAGGTAGACGGCGTGGATCACCACCGCTTCGACCCCGGAGGCGTCCATTGCCTCGCGGAAGGCGGCGAAGTCCTCCTCGCCGTATTTCGTCGGCCGCCACATGCGCGGGCTCTGGTGGAAGATCTGGATCGATTCGCAACCGCGTTCCTCGCCGCGCTCGATCGCGTTGGCGAGGCCGCCGGCGGTGGAAACATGCGCTCCGATCAGCATCGCGGGGATCCTAGGCGGATGCGCCCGGCGGGCGCCCGGCGGTGACTCCCAGCCGCTAGCTAGCTGTTCGGGCTGCCGGTCACCGTGAGATCGCCGGGCTCCCAGATCTCCTCGCTCCAGTGCTGCTGCACCTGGGGGGCGGCGAAGAAGCCGATCACGCGTAGATCCTCGGTACCGGTGTTGTGGAGATCGTGGGCCTCGCCCGTGGCCAGGACGACCACGTCGCCCGCCCGGATCGGCTGCCGGCCGCTGTCGCGCAGCAGCTCGCCGCCGCCGGCGAGGATGAACTGAGTCTCCTCGGCGGTGTCGGTGTGCCGCCCGAGCCGCTTACCCGGCGGGATCGTGAAGGTGATGACGGTGGAACGCTCGGCCCCGTTGTCGCCGTAGGCGAAGAAGCCGCCCGCCCAGGCGGCGTCGTCGCTCGAAGTCGACCTCAGCTCGCTGGTTTCGACGTCGGCCACGTTGATCGGGTCCATGTGCGGTCTCCTTGTGAGTAGGGGCGCCGTTCCTGGAAGGTCGGCCGAGCGCGATCCTTCCACCGCGAGGTCGGTGCGGCAATCAGGCTCATACACTCGGCCAATGAGCGACGTTCCCAGATTCAGGTTCGCCCCCTCGCCGACCGGCGCGCTGCACATCGGCGGAGCGAGGACGGCGCTCTACAACTGGCTCGCGGCCCGCCACGAGGGCGGCGAGCTGGTGCTGCGGATAGAGGACACCGACCGCGAGCGCTCGACCGCGGAGAACGTCGAGCAGATTCTCGACGCCCTGCGCTGGCTGGAGCTGGACTGGGACGAGGGCCCGGTGTCCCAGGCCGCCCGAGCCGAGAACCACGCGGCGGCGCTGGCGCGGCTGCTGGAGTCCGGCGCGGCGTACCACGACTCGGCGACCGCCAAGGACGTCGAGGCCTGGAAGGCCGAGCACGGGGCCGGCAGCGGCTACCGCGGCACCCCCACCGACGACGAGGGGGCGGCGATCCGCCTGCGCGTGCCCGACGCGGGGGAGACCGTCGTTCAGGATCTGCTCCGCGGCCCGGTCGCCTTTCCCAACGCCAGCTACGACGACTTCGTGATCGCTCGCGGCGACGGCTCGGTCCTCTACAACTTCGCGGTTGCCGTCGACGACGCCGAGATGGGGATCACCGAGGTGGTCCGCGGCGACGACCATCTCTCCAACACGCCGAAGCAGCTGCTCGTCCTCGCCGCCCTCGGTCACGAGCCGCCCTGCTACGCCCACCTACCGCTGCTGCACGGGCCCGACGGCAAGAAGCTCTCCAAGCGCCACGGCGCCGCCTCGGTGCAAGAGCTGCGCGACTCCGGCTACCTGCCGGCCGCCGTCCGCAACTATCTGGCACTGCTCGGCTGGGGGACCGACGACGACACAACCCTGATGTCGACCGCGGAGCTGGTGCGGCGCTTCGAGGTCGCCGACGTCGGCAAATCGGCGGCGATCTTCGACGAGAAGAAGCTGCGCTGGCTGAACGGTCGCTTCATGCGCGAGTTGCCGCTGGAGGAGTACACGGCGGCTGTCGCTCGCCATCTTGGCCGCGAGCCCGACGAGCGCCTGCGTGCCGCCTGCGAGATCGTCCAGGAGAAAGCCCAGACCCTGGATGAGGTCTGGCCGCTGATCCGCTTCCTCTTCGAGCCCCCGGTTGACGACCCCAAGGCCTGGGCGAAGGTGATGAGAGAGGGGTCGGGGACAATGCTGGACGTGGCCGCCGTCGCCCTCGGCGAAGTCGATCCGTTCGAGCCCGAGGAGGTCGAGGCGGCCCTGGCGCCGATCCCGGACCGCTTCGACGTCAAGCCGGGCAAGCTTTACCAGCCGATTCGCGTCGCGATCACCGGCAGTTCGGTCTCTCCCGGGATATTCGAGTCACTGGCCGCCCTCGGGCGCGACGAGTCCCTGAAGAGGCTGAAAACGGCCGTCGAGCGGCTTTCGGTCGTCCAAATGGACGAATGATCGAGGCCGCGGGCCGTTACATGGGTACTTTTGGCTAAACCAAACGTCTTCACTTGCCGATGTAGAGGCCAATGGCGGTCACCACCGGCAAGACCCATACCAATGGCAAGGTCCCTGCGCACGAAGTTCCCGCCGCTAACGGATCGAATGGATCCAACGGCTCGCGCAGTGCCGCCGCCGCCCCCGGCAGTCGCCTCGCCGAAGCCTTCGAGGCGGTCGAGCGCTTCCCGGTCCTGATCGAGTCCCGCGAGCGGGTCATCCGCGCGGCGACCGCGGAGACGACCCGGATCGGCGACCTCGTCGAAGCGGTGGAGTCCGACGTGGCGCTCTCGATCTCCGTGCTTCGCTTCGCCAACCGCAGCGGTGTCGCCGCCGCCGGCGTCGGCAGCATCCCCGAGGCGATCGAGGTGCTCAAGCCTTCGGGCGTGCTGGCAATCGCCGGCACCGCGCCCAGCTTCGACTTCTTCGAGTCCAACGGCGGCTGGGAGCTGAAGCCAGAGCGCTTCCGCGTCCACGCCCTCGCCACTCAGCGCGCCGCCGATCAGATCGGCCGCGTCGTCGGCTGGGTCGAACGCGACGAGCTCGCCGTGGCGGCGCTGCTGCACGACGTCGGCCGTCTCGTCATCTCCCGCCTGCACCCGGGCTACAAGGTCTACTTCGACGCCGGCACGCGCACCCCCGAGCAGCGGCTGCGCGACGAACGCGAGCAGCTCGGCATCGACCACACGCTGGTCGGCGGCGTGCTCGCCCGGCGCTGGAACCTGCCGCAGCGGATCGCGATCGCGATCGAGCGCCACCACGCCGAAGACTCCGACGGCCTGGCGGCGATGGTCGCCACCGCCGACATGGTCGCCCACTACTCCCAGGGCGAGGCGATCTCACCCGAACGGCTGCGCGCCAGCGCCGAGCGCTGCGGCCTCGGCCCCGACGGCCTGCGCGACCTCCTCTACGAGATGCCGCTGCCGCGCGAGGGCTCCTCCCGGATCAGCGAGCCCTGCCCGCTCTCCGCTCGTGAGCTCGACGTCCTCCGCCTCCTCTCCGAGGGCATGGTCTACAAGCAGATCGCCAGCGAAATGCAGCTCTCGGTCTCGACCATCCGCACCCACCTGCACAACGTCTACGGCAAGATCGGCGCCGTCGACCGCGCCCAGGCCGTGCTCACCGCCCGTGACCGCGGCTGGATCTAGTCGATCAGGCAATCGCGCAGGGCAATCGCCACTGCGTGGGTCCGGTTCCTAGCGCCGAGCCGGGCCAGGGCGGTCTTGATGTGGGTCTTGACCGTCTCTTCGCTGAGGTCGAGTTCGCGAGCCGCGACCGTGGTCGATTCGCCGTTGGCGAGCAGCTGCAGGATCTCGCGCTGGCGCTGCGTCAGCTTGCCGCGACTGCCTTTGGGCGGCACTGACGGGTCGACGAAGCTCTCCTGGGCCGCCGCCGCGTCGACCGCCCGGCGCAGCTCCGCCGTTCCAGCGGTTCGCGACACGTAGGCGCTGGCGCCGGCCTGGATCGCGACGTTGGCGATATGGCGCTCGGGGCGCTCGCCGTGGGCGACGATGCCGATTCCCGGCGAAGAGCGTCGCAGCAGCCGGATCGCCTCGGGACCGCTGATCGAGGCGTGGGGGCCGTTCTGGCGCCAGCGCATGTCGACGATGGTGACGTCGAAGTCGCCGATGTCGCGGACCAGCTCCAGCGCCTCCTCGCGGCTGACCGACTCGTGTACCTCGAAGTCGTCCTCGAGCACGCCGCGGACTCCGAGCCGGACGAGCGGGTGATCGTCGATCACAAGGCAGTTGGGGCGCTCGCTCAGGACTGCTTCCGATCACTCGTTTGCGGGGTGGGTCCATCTGCCGGTACGGACCCCATCGATTCCGATCCTAGCCCAGGCCGTGAGGGTGCGGTACAAAGGGCTCTTGATCTCGATCACGTCCAAGTCGCGCTATGCGGTCGTTGCCCTCGCCGAGCTCGCCCGCTCCGGCGATCGCCCGGTCCCGATCAAGGAGCTGGCCGAGCGCCGCGACATCCCCGAGCAGTTCCTCGAGCAGCTCTTCTCGACCCTGCGCCGCTCCGGTCTGCTGACCAGCCACCGCGGCATGCGGGGCGGTTACACGCTCGCCAAACCGGCCGAAGAGATCACCGTGCTCGAGGTCGTCCAGGCCCTCGACGGCAAAGTCGGCCAGGAGGCCGATGAGGCCGGCGGCATCTGGGCCGAGGGCGTGACGGCCCTGCGCAAGGTCTTCGGCCAGACCACGATCGCCGAAGTGGCGCGGCGCGAGGCCGAAGAGGCCGGTAGCGGGATGTACTTCATTTAGATCGGGCCGCATGGGCATTGACATTCCGCTTGTTTAAGCGGTTTTCAGTCCGGCTGAGTCCGGTTATTTCCGGTCGTACTGGCGCACAACTGGCGCACCAGTGGCGCACGGAGGACCCTATGTCGAGCAGGTAGCGCCGCTGCGAACCTGCCGCCCAAGGAGCGCCAAGCCCGAACCGTTCCCAAAAAGGCCGCAAATTGGGAACGACTGGAGTCCTCTTTTCCGCCGAACCACTTCGTACCGTCCAAGGGTTCCATCGACGGCAATCAACCCTGGAGGTGCTTGTGTCTCAAGAAGCTAGCGGCGACGGCGGCGGAACGGCCGTTCTCGACCGCCCAGCAATTGCAGCATCCGAGGCGCTTGCCCGGATCGACGTGTTCCTCGATCTGCGCAACGTCAAGATGAAGCTCGAAGACGCCGACGAGGGCATGGGCCTTGAAAGCGCCGAGGTCGAGTTGATGGAGGACGAGTATCGGAAGTTTCTCGCCCTCCACCTGATGTACCCGGACGCGGACATCGTGCCGTGCGAGATCGTGGACGAGATGTGGCACCGCCACATCCTCGACACCGCCGCTTATCGCGAGGACTGCGACACGATCTTCGGCGGGTTCCTCGACCACTTCCCTTACTTCGGAATGCGTGGGGAGGAAGACGCTCAGGCACTAGACGATGCCTACGCCGACACTCTGGACCGCTACCGCGACGCTTTCGGTGAGCCGCCTGCCGAGACTTGGATTTCCAGCGACGCTGCGAGTTGCAAGCGCAAAGCTTGCAAACCGCAGAAGTGCCGGTAGCAAGCTGAGTGAGCCATCCCGGCTTTCACGGGGACTCCGAAAGGAGGACGTTCCGTCCTCCGGCAAGGAGAACCTCCGCGAATGCCAGCACCAAGGAAGTACCCCGATGAGTTGAGGGAGCGAGGCGTCCGCCTCGCGCTCGAATCAGACCGCCCGATCGCCCAGGTCGCCAAGGACCTCGGGATCCAGCGCGAGTCGCTGCGCCGCTGGGTCCGCCAGGCCGAAGCCGACGAGGGCAGACGGGCGGACCTGATCACCAGCGATGAGCGAGAGCGACTGAAGGCGCTCGAGCGCGAGAACCGGGAGTTGCGACGCGCCAACGAGATTCTCAAGGCCGCCTCGGTTTTTTTCGCGACCGAGCTCGACCCGCACCGGCCGAAGTGAGCGCGTTCATCGAGGAGCGCCGCTTGGACTTCGGGGTCGAGCCGATCTGCAGGGCCCTGGGGGTGTCGGCCTCCGCCTACTACGAGCGGCGAACAGGACGCCGCTCGGCCCGCCGAGTAGAGGACGAGCGCCTGCTCGCGAAGATCGAAGAGGTCCACGCCGGCGCCTACCACGCCTACGGCTCGAGGCGGGTCTGGAAGGAGCTTTTGCGCCGCGGCGAGACGGTCGCCCGCTGCACGGTGGAGCGGCTGATGGCAGCGAACGGGATCCAGGGCGCCAAGCGCCGGGGCAAGCCCTGGCGCACCACCACGCCAGATCCGGCGGGGAGGCGAAAGCCAGACCTGGTGGAGCGCGACTTCACCGCGGAGCGTCCCAACGAACTGTGGGTGGCCGACTTCACCCACCTGCGCACCTGGGAGGAGGTGGTCTTCTTCAGCTTCGTGATCGACGTCTTCTCGCGCCAGGTCGTCGGCTGGCAGCTGGCCACCAACATGCGTCCGACCTGGTGCTCGATGCGCTGCGGATGGCGCTCGGCCTGCGCTCCCCCGGCGCCGACGTCGCCCTCGTGCATCACTCAGACCGCGGCTCCCAATACACATCGGCGGAGTTCACCCAGGCCCTCGACGACAACGACGTCCTCGGCTCCCTGGGCTCGATCGGCGATGCGTATGACAACGCCCTGGCCGAGAGCTTCGTCGACTCCTTCAAGACCGAGCTGGTCGCCGAACGAACCTGGCGCTCGGTCGCCCAGGCAGAGCTGGCGATCGTCGAGTGGGTGAGCTGGTTCAACCACCGCCGCCTGCACTCCTCGATCGGCGACATCCCGGTCGAGTTCGAGCAGATCTACGCCGAACGGGTCGGCGCCGACCCCCCCGCCCGGCTCCACTTGCCCTACGGGCTCGCTCCGCCGGGCGGGGGTTGAGCAGAACCAATCCCTACCGAGTAGCGTCAAGTTGCAGGCCAACGAAGCCACATAACCCGGTCTCCGTGAGACTCGGGATGGCTCAGCCCGCTCGGCTGGCGCGGGGGCTGGCTATCGGCCCATAGCCTTTTGCTGAGCCTGGACTGAGAACTGCTCTCCAGGCTTAAGCACTCGCGCCTCGATACCTAGCTCGGCGGCAGCAGCACTGAAGCTGCCGGAGGGATCATCGGATTGAACGTAGTTGGATGCCTCATGGAGCCGCCCATAGTGGATCGGGACGGCGGTCCGTGCGCCGAGCAGCCTGGCGGCTACCGCCGCCTGCTTAGGGTCCATTCCGGCAGGTAGGGGACTGGGGGGTTGGCGGGAAGGAAGATCGACTATCGCACCGCCGACGGGTAGAAAAGCCACGTCGAAGGGGCCTTGGCGAAGTGCTGACAGCCACCACCACCCGTGAAAGAGCGTGTCGCCAGCATGAAGGATGCGACACCCGTCAGCCGCGATGCACCACGAGACCTGCGGGTCGCCAAAACCATCTGCGGCGGGGAGGGCCGTACAGCTGAATGGGCCGATCTCGACCGTCTCCCATGGCCTGACAATGCGGGTAGCGAGCCCACTCATTTCAAGCGCCGATTCGGGTTTCTCGATCAAGGCAACCTCGGCTTCGCTGCCGAAGCTCTTTTCCGGCCTCAAGACAACCGCAGTAGGGGCGAGTACGCGGCCCAGGGCATCAACGTCTGCGTGATCGCTGTGCAGGTGGGTGAGCAGTCCCGCCACTGCGGTCGCGGGCATGGGAGAGGGCGGCATCTCCCTGGCGGGAGGATTGCCGCCGTGGAGTCGTGAGAAATCCTCGACCAAGTCGACCACCACGGTCTCTCCGGCGGCTTTGACTTCAAGCCCCGCCCAAGCCAAGCGTCGAACCCCATTGCTCGGTGAATATCACAGGCGTCTGGCGCATTGGCGCTTCCGGCGCACTACGCTGCCGGAGTGCGCGACCGCCTTTCGCCTGTCATAGATCCCTCGCAACCGTGCCACTGGCGCACCAACTGGCGCATAGGTGGCGCACCGTGACGGCAAACCGCATTGACAAGCGGCATTGCGTCACCCCGACCGGGATGTACTTCATCTGATGAGGGTTGGAGCGGAGGCATCCGCGGTCGTCGGTGGCACGCCGCTGGTGCTGCTCGACCGGCTGGGCAGTGACGTCGGTGGCGAGATCTGCGCCAAGCTCGAGTACTTCAACCCGGGTGGCTCCGTCAAGGACCGGATCGGGGTGGCGATGATCGACGCGGCCGAAGAGGCGGGGCTGGTCAAGCCGGGGCGCTCGGTGGTGGTCGAGCCGACCAGCGGCAACACCGGGATCGCGCTGGCGATGGTCTGCGCGGCGCGCGGCTACGAGTTGATCCTGACGATGCCGGAGGGGATGAGCCGGGAGCGGGCGAAGCTGCTGCGCGCCTACGGGGCGGAAGTACGCGAGACGCCCTCGCTGGGTGGGATGAACGAGGCCGTTGCCCTGGCCGAAGAGATTCGCGAGCAGCGCAAAGCCTTCATGCCGATGCAGTTCTCCAATCCGGCCAACGCCGAGGCGCATCGCCTCACCACCGCCGAGGAGATCTGGAGCGACACCGACGGGCAGGTCGGCGCCTTCGTCGCCGGGGTCGGCACCGGGGGGACGATCACCGGGGTGGGGCGGATGCTGAAGGAGCGGGCACCCGAGGCGCTGGTGGTGGCGGTCGAGCCGGCCAGCTCGCCGGTCCTCTCCGGCGGCGCCCCCGGCCCGCACAAGATCCAGGGCATCGGCGCCGGCTTCGTGCCCGAGCTGCTCGACCGCTCGGTGGTCGATGAGATCCTCGCGGTCGGCGACGAGGACGCATTGGAGACGGCCCGCCTGGTCGCCCGTGAGGAGGGGATCCTGGCCGGGATCTCGGCCGGGGCCAACATCAAGGCGGCGCTGGAGATCGCGGCGCGCCCGGAGCTGGCCGGCAAGCGGGTGGTGACGGTCGTCTGCGACTCGGGCGAGCGCTACATGTCCCTACCCTTCTTCTCACCATGAACAGGTGGAAGCGGGTGGTCTCCGAGGTGCGCGCCGACGTCGCCGCGGCGCGTGATCGCGACCCTGCCGCGCAGGGCGTCTCCACCTTCGAGATCCTCAGCAGCTGGGCCGGTGTGCAGGCGCTGCTGGCGCACCGGGCGGCCCACGCGCTGATGGCCGCCGGAGTTCCCGTCGTGCCGCGGGTGATCGCCTACATGACCCGGGCCGTGACCGGGGTCGAGATCCACCCGGCGGCGGTGATCGGCAAGGAGTTCTTCATCGACCATGGCGCCGGCGTGGTGATCGGCGAGACCGCCCGGATCGGCAATTGCGTGACCCTCTACCAGGGGGTGACGCTGGGCGGCACCGGCTTCCAGCGCGGCAAGCGCCACCCGACACTCGGGGACAACGTCACCGTCGGCTCCGGCGCCAAGCTGCTGGGACCGATCGAGGTCGGCGACGGGTCGAAGGTCGGTGCGAACACGGTCGTCATCGAGGACGTGCCGCCGGGGGCGACCGTGGTCGGCAACCCCGGCCACCCGGTCCGGGTGGAAGGGAAGCGGGTCGAGGGCCCCGACGCCGACTGGATCCACCTCCCGGACCCGATCGCCGAGGCGCTGAAGGGACTCTCGGAGCGGATGGCCGAGCTCGAGCGCCGCCTTTCCGAGCTCGATGGCGGCGACGGGCCGGCCGGCGACTCGCCGGACATCCGGCCCCGCACCGGCCGCTCCTCCGCCGGCGGCTGAGTTCCGCGGTTCCCTTTCCACCAAATGCGTGGATAAGGAACCGCGCAAGAGGCGGGATCGCCAGCCGCCGCTCTCTCTATTCTCGGAGGCGATGCTGCAGAGCGAGTTCGAGATCCCCGCCGAAGCCGAAAACCCGCTTGGTGGGGCCCCCACCGAGGCCGGCGCCGACCGCGTCGAGCGCTTGCTGGCCGGGCTCAACCCGCCGCAGCGCCAGGCCGCCGAACACGTCGAGGGGCCGCTGCTGGTGGTCGCCGGCGCCGGCTCGGGCAAGACCCGGGTCCTGACCCACCGGATCGCCTACCTGCTGGCCACCGGCGCCGCCCGGCCGGGGGAGATCCTCGCGATCACCTTCACCAACAAGGCGGCGGCGGAGATGCGCGAGCGCGTCGGCGACCTCGTCGGCCGCTCGGTGCGGGCGATGTGGGTGACCACCTTCCACTCCTCCTGCGCGCGGATGCTGCGCGCCGACGCCGAGCGGCTGGGCTACTCGCGCAGCTTCACGATCTACGACCAGTCGGACTCGTTGCGGATGCTGAAGCGGGTCATGCGCGAGCTCGGCGTCGACCCGAAACGCTATCCCGCCCGGGCGATCCAGAACAAGATCTCCGGCGCGAAGAACCAGCTGATCGACTCCGACATGTACGCGGAAACGCAGGGCAGCCTCTTCGAGGAGGTCGTCGCCGAATGCTTCCCGCTCTATGAGAAGCGGATGCTCGAGGCCAACGCGATGGACTTCGACGACCTCCTGGTCCGCACGGTCAACGCCCTGGAGCTGTTCGAGGAGGTACGCGAGCGCTGGCGGCGGACCTTCCGCCACGTACTCGTCGACGAGTACCAGGACACCAACCACGCCCAGTACCGGCTGCTGCAGCTTTTGGCTTCAGAGCACGGAAATCTGATGGTGGTCGGCGACGAGGACCAATCGATCTACGGATTCAGGCACGCCGACATCCGCAACATCCTCGACTTCGAGCACGACTTCCCCGAGGCCGAGGTGGTCAAGCTCGAGCAGAACTACCGCTCCACCCAGACCATCCTCTCCGCTGCCAACGCGGTGGTCGAGCGCAACCGCGAGCGGCGGCCGAAGGAGCTCTGGACCGACATCGAGGGGGGCGAGCTGGTCCAGCTCTCCGAGCTCGGCGACGAGCACGAGGAGGCGCGCTGGGTGGCGGCCGAGCTCGAGCGGCTCGGCGAGGAGCACGGGGTCAAGCGCTCCGACGTCGCCGTCTTCTACCGGACCAATGCGATGAGCCGGGTGCTGGAGGACACGCTGGTCCGCTTCGAGGTCCCCTACCAGGTGATCGGCGGCACCAAGTTCTACGACCGGGCCGAGGTCAAGGACGCGGTCGCCTACCTCAGCCTGCTGCTCAATCCCGCCGACCAGGTCTCCTTCCTGCGCATCGTCAACTCGCCGCGGCGCGGCATCGGCAACACGACCCAGGGCCGGCTCGCCTCCTACGCGAACACGGCCGGGCTGACGATCTGGGAGGTCGCCGAACGGGCCGAGGAGGTGCCGGGGCTGAGCGCGGCGGCGATCAAAGCCGTCGGCCGCTTCTTCGAGACGATGGACCTGCTGAAAGCGCGCGTCGACTCCGGCGCCACCGTCGCCGACGTCGTCCAGGCGGTGCTGAGCGAGACCGGCTACGTGGAAGCGCTCGAGGCCGAGCGCACGGTCGAAGCCGAAGGCAGGATCGAGAACCTCGACGCGTTCACCGAGGCCGCGGCCGAGTTCGACCTCAACCGCGAGCAGGAGGGCGAGAGCGAGGTGCCGCCGCTGGAGGAGTTCCTGCAGCAGATCTCGCTGCTCTCCGACCAGGACTCGATCGAGGAGGAGCAGGACCTGGTGACGCTGATGACCGTGCACAACGCCAAGGGGCTCGAGTACGACACCGTTTTCGTGATCGGCTGCGAGGACGGCTCCTTCCCGCACATGATGGCGCTCGAAGAGGGCGGCGAGGAAGAGGAGCGACGCCTCTGTTACGTCGCCATCACCCGCGCCCGCCAGCGCCTCTACATGACCTGGGCGCGCGAGCGCCGGCTCTTCGGACGCTCCGAGCGCAACCTGCCGTCGCGCTTCATCGACGAGCTGCCGGTCGAGCTGACCGAGCGCCACGCGACCGCCTCCAGCACGGTCGGCGGCATGACCTGGGAGCCCTCGCCGGGCGCCGATCCGGCGCAGCCGGTCGACCCCGGCCCGGCGCTGGAGATGCAGACCGGCGACGACGTCGTCCACGCCAGCTTCGGCGACGGCGTCGTCACCGCGGTCGAGCCGGGCGGGGTGGTCGTCGTGCGCTTCTCGGGCGACGGCTCCGAGCGCAAGCTGATGGCCGACTACGCGCCGATTCGGAAGCGCTAGCCGTGGTGGCGCGGGTCATCGACGGCAAGGCGGTCGCCGCCGCGGTGCGCGAGCGCGTGCGCGTCGACGTCGCCGCCTACGAGGAAGAGGAGGGGAGGGTGCCGACGCTGGCGACGGTGATCGTCGGCGACGATCCGGCCTCGGAGATCTACGTGCGCAACAAGCACAATGGCTGCGAGGAAGTGGGGATGCACTCCGTCCACCACGGGCTCGCGGCCGCGACCAGCGAGGACGAGCTGCTGCGGCTGGTCGCGGCGCTCGGCGAGGACGACGAAGTCGACGGGATCCTGGTGCAGTTGCCGGTTCCCGCCCATATCGACCCCGACGCCGTCGTCGCCGCGCTCGACCCCGGCAAGGACGTCGACGGCCTGACCCCGCAGAACGCCGGCCTGCTCGCCCACGGCACGCCGGGGCTGGTGCCATGCACGCCGGCCGGCGTGCTCGAGCTGCTGGCCCACGAGGGCGTCGCGCTGGAGGGGGCCGAGGCTGTCGTCGTCGGCCGCTCGAAGCTGGTCGGCGTGCCGGTGGCCCGGCTGCTGCTCGCGGCCAATGCGACCGTCACGGTCTGCCACTCGCGCACGCGGGATCTCGCCGCGACCTGCGCCCGGGCCGACGTCCTCGTCGCCGCGGTCGGCGTCCCGAAGCTGCTCGGCGCCGACGCGGTCAAGCCCGGGGCCGTGGTCATCGACGTCGGCATGAACCGCACCGACGAAGGCCTCAGCGGCGACGTCGACTTCGCCGCCGCGGCCGAGGTCGCCGCCGCGATCACGCCCGTCCCCGGCGGCGTCGGGCCGATGACGATCGCGATGCTGCTGGTCAATACGTTGCAGGCCGCGCGTGCGCGCACCCTGTCCAGGACGGCCTAGAAGGGTCGGCCATTTGGCCCCCGAATAGGGCTTGGAGTGGATATAGAGGGTCGGAGCGACCGACCAAGCGTCAACGGAGGGATATGCAGATGGATCTAGACAAGCTCAACACCGGAGAGAAGATCGCCGGGGTATCGGCTGTCCTGCTCTTCATTTTCATGTTCTTCGACTGGTTCGGCGTGGAGATCTCCGGCGAAGACGGCTCCGTCTCCTTCGGGTCCGGCGCCGGCGGCAGCGCTTGGGACGCGCTCGACTTCATTCCGATCGTCCTTGTGATCACGATCGTCGTCGCCCTGATCAACGTCGCGCTGCGGCTCAGCGACTCCGACTACGAGCCGCCGGTCTCGATGAACGTCGCGGTCGCCGTGCTCGGTGGGCTCTCGACCCTGCTGGTGCTCTACCGAATCATCGACCCGCCGGGCTTCGGCTCTTTCGGTGGGGTCTCGGTCGATGCCACGCTGGAATTCGGCATCTTCCTCGGCCTAATCACGGCAGCCGGGATCGCCTACGGCGGCTACCGCGGCATGCAGGAAGAGGGCTCCACCTTCAGCGGCACCGCCGACAAGCTGTCCGGCGGCGGTCCCGGCAGCACCCCGCCGCCACCGCCATCCTCGACCCCGCCGCCGCCTCCGCCACCACCGTCCGCTCAGTAGCGGCTTAGGGTTTTCGCGCCTGGGCTGGCCGCTTTTTCGGCCAGCCCTCGCGCTATCCGCTTGGCGAAGGCGATGATGGTCATCATCGGGTTGACCCCGACCGAGGTGGGGAAGAGGGAGGCGTCGGCGACGTAGAGGCCCTCGGTCCCGTGGACCGAGCCGTCCACACCGCAGGCGCCCTCGCGTTCGTCGGCCGCGATGCGGGCCGTGCCCATCGGGTGGAAGGCCTCGAGGCGCAGCTCGGAGGGCTTGAACGAGGTCGCCTCGAACTTGGCCAGGTCGCCCGGCTTGAGCACGCCGACGCGGGCGATGTTCGGGTAGACCTCGGTGGCGCCGGCGGCGAAGTGGATTTCGGCGGCGCGGGCGATGCCGTAGGCGAGGCGATCGGCGTCGTCGGCGAGCAGCTTGTAGCTGGCGCGCAGCGAGCCCTCGGCGCCGAGCCCGACCCGCCCCGAGGACTTGTCGCAGAGGTGGACGCCGATCGAGCCGACGTGGCCGAAGTCGAGCATCGCCCGCTGGTGCGACTCGCCGGCGCCGAGCAGCCAGGCGCCGCCGAAGGCGAGCGGGGTGAAGGTCGCCTCGAGCAGGACCCCCTTTGGCTCCCACTGGTCGACGTAGTAGCTCTGCATGACGCCGTCCCAGCCGCGCACTTCCTCCTCGTAACGGGCGCCGACCCAGCAGGCGGGGTGGATGTGGAGGTTGCGGCCGACCTGCTTGCCGCCGAGCCCGGAGCGCTGCAGCAGCTCCGGCGTGCCGAAGGCGCCGCCGGCGGCGATCACGGCGCGGCGGGCGCGGACCGTGAAGGGGCGGCGCTTGGAGCCGGTGCCGGCCCGAGTCGAGCCGCTGACCCCGACCGCGCGGCTGTCCTCGACCAGGACCCGGCCGACCTCGACGCCGGCGCGGATCCGCGCCCCGGCGGCGACGGCGCGGGGCAGATAGCTGACGTGCATGCCGCGCTTGGCGTCGATCTCGCAGCCGAAGGGGCAGGAGCTGCACTGGGTGCAGTTGCCGGCGTTGCGGTGGATCGGGGCGCCGCTGGCGCCGATCGCGGCGGCACCCTCCATCGCCAGCTGGCCGTTGCGTCCCATCGTCTCGGGGTCGAGCTGCTTGACGTGCAGAGTCTCCTCGGCCTCCGCGTAGTCGGCGTCCATTTCTCCCGCCCAGGCGATGCCGAAGCGCTGCTGCCAGTCCGCCAGCACCGGCTCCGGGGCGCGGAAGCAGGTGCCGGAGTTGATCACCGTGGTGCCGCCGACCGCCTTGGCGACCGGAACGGGGATCGGCGGTCGCCCTTCGGCGATCGTCAGGCCGCCGTCGCGGTAGAGCTCGGCGATCGCGTCGAGATGGTCAACGGGGTAGCTGTCGCGGTTGTAGTGGGCGCCGGCCTCGAGCACGATCACGTCCAGGCCCGCGGCGGCCAGCTCGGCGGCGGCGACGGCACCGCCGGCGCCGGAGCCGACGATGACGACGTCGCATTCCTCGCCCTCGCCCCGGGGCTCGGTGTCGCCGAGCGTGCCCGCCGGCTCCGGCAGCGACCCGTCGGCGGTGCCACAGCGGATCTCGAAGCCGATCCGCTCCTGCACCTGCGGCGCCACCGCATAGCCGATGGTCGAGAAGAGCTTCGCCATCAGCAGCAGGTCGTGGTGGAGGGAGAACCGCGAGCCCTCGAGCTTGAGCAGGAAGTCCTCCTGCGCGGCGGGACCAAGGCGGCTGAAGCGCCAGGGGAAGGGCAGCCACTCGAAGGCCCGCAGGCCGAGCTTGAGGCGACCCAGGACCCGCGGCGAGACCGAGCCGAGGAAGTTGGCGACCGGGCCGGAGACGTCGACGTCGCGCTCGGCGGCGGGCAGGCCGTCGATGCCCGGCGCCATCGCCGCGCAGATCGCGCTCAGGGTGCGTTGCTCAGTGGCTGAAAGCCCCGGCGCCCGCTGTCAACCGGGGTCGAGGGGGCGGCCGATGCGGCCGGCCAGCATCCAGAGCCAGAGCGCGAACAGCGCCAGGAAGCCGTCGACGAGGAAGTTGAGCAGGTAGATGAAGACCTGATCCTGGATCAGGAAGAAGACGAGCGAGCCGAGCGAGGAGGCGGTCTTGCCAGCGGCTAGAACGAGCAGCAGCGCCCGGTAGCGGACGACGTCGGTCTGAGCCAGCAGGGCGATGCCGGTGATGACGACCATGTAGGCGAAGGCCAGCGCCAGCCAGAGGTACTCCTGCGTGTGGGGAGCGCGGGTGTCGTTGCCGAACCATTCGCCGACGTCGGAGATGACGTCGAGGACGCCGCTGGGCACGGCGATGAAGAGGATGCCGACGACGGCGAAGGTGGCGGCAAGCAGGCGCAGGTTGAGGACGACGAATCTCTCGGCGGCGGGCCCCTGCATCGCCCGGACAATAACTGGCTGAGCAGCCAGTCGCCTGCCGCCTAGAATCTCGCCGATGATCGACCGGGACCAGGTGCTGCACGTGGCGCGGCTTTCGCGCCTCGAGCTCTCCGAGCAGGAAGTGGAGACGATGATCGGCGAGCTGTCCGGGATCCTCGACCACGTCGACCGGATCGGCAAGCTGGATCTGGAGGGGGTCGAGCCGACCACCCACGTCGTCGCTCTCGAGAACGTCCTGCGGGCGGACGAGCCGCGACCGAGCCTGGCTCCCGAGACCGCGCTGGCGCAGGCGCCAGACCCGCTCGACGGCGCCTTCCGCGTGCCCTCCCCGCAGGCTGACGCTTGATGGCCGACCTACTCGACCTCACCGTCGCCGCGGCGGCGGCGAAGATCGCGTCCGGGGAGATCGCGGCGGCCGAGTACCTCGAGGCCTGGCACCAGGCGGCGGCCGGCGACCAGCTCAACGCCTATCTGTGGCAGCTCGAGGATCCCGCCAGCTACGCGGTCGAGGACGGTCCCCTCAGCGGCATCCCGGTCGCGGTCAAGGACATCTTCTGCACCGAGGGGGCGCCGACCACGGCCGGCTCGCGGATCCTCGAGGGCTACCGGCCGCCCTACACGGCGACGGCGGTGCAGCGGCTCGACGCCGCCGGCGCCCGCGTGCTCGGCAAGACCAACATGGACGAGTTCGCGATGGGCTCCTCGAACGAGAACTCCGCCTATGGCCCGGTGCTCAACCCCTGGGACCGCGGGCGCGTGCCGGGCGGCTCCTCCGGCGGCTCCGCCGCGGCCGTCGCCGGCCGCCTCGCCCCCTGCGCGATCGGCACCGACACCGGCGGCTCGATTCGCCAGCCCGCCTCGCTCTGCGGGATCGTCGGCCTCAAGCCGACCTACGGCGCGATCTCGCGCTACGGGATGATCGCCTTCGCCTCCTCGCTCGACCAGTGTGGGCCGCTGACCCGCGACGTCACCGACGCGGCGCTGTTGCTGGCGGCGCTGCAGGGGCGCGATCCCTGCGACTCCACTTCGGTCGGGATCGAGGGGGGGATCGAGGCGCCCAGCCGTGAGGACCTCAAGGGGCTGCGCTTCGGCGTCCCGCGCGAGCTCGCCCGCGACGCCTTCGACGCCGGCGTGCGCGAGGTCTTCGAGGCGACCCTGGCGACGATCGAGGCGCTCGGCGGCGAGATCGCCGAGATCGGGCTGCCCAGCGCCGAGCACGGCATCTCCGCCTACTACGTGCTCGCCCCGGCCGAGGCCTCCTCGAACCTGGCCCGCTATGACGGCGTCCGCTACGGAATGCGCTCCGAGCGCCCCGGCGACCTGCTTGAGATGTACGAGAGCACCCGCGCCGAGGGCTTCGGCCGCGAGGTCAAGCGGCGCATCATGCTCGGCACCTACGCGCTCTCCTCCGGTTATTACGAGGCCTATTACGGCCAGGCCCAGAAAGTCCGCACGAAGATCGCCGAGGACTTCTCAACTGCTTTCGAGGCGATCGACTTCGTCGTCACCCCGACCTCACCCTCGGTCGCCTTCGAGCTCGGCGAGAAGACCGACGATCCGCTCGCGATGTACCTCAACGACTTCTTCACGGTGCCGATGAGCCTGGCCGGCATCCCGGCGATCTCGATTCCCGCCGGGCTCGCCGAGCCGGAAGGCGGCGGCCCGCGGCTGCCGGTCGGCTTCCAGATCGCGGCGCCGGCCTTCGCCGAGCAGAAGCTGCTGGAGGCCGCCTTTGCGCTCGAGTGGGGGATCGGCTTCGACTCCAGGCCGGAGGGCGTCGATGGCTGAGAACGCGCACGAGCTGGAGGCGGTGATCGGGCTGGAGATCCACGTCCAGCTGGCGACCAAGACGAAGATGTTCTGCGGCTGCGAGCTCTCCTTCGGCGACGAGCCGAACGTCCACACCTGCCCGGTCTGCCTCGCCCACCCCGGCGTGCTGCCGGTGCCCAACGAGCAGGCGATCCTCTACGCGCTGCAGATCGCCGCGGCGCTGGAGTGCGAGGTGGCGCCGCGCTCGATCTTCCACCGCAAGAACTACTTCTATCCCGACAGCCCAAAGGCGTACCAGATCAGCCAGTTCGATATTCCGCTGGCGAGCAACGGCAGGCTCGGCGACATTCGCATCCACCGTGCCCACCTCGAGGAGGACGCGGCGAAGATGATCCACGTCGGCGAGTCGGGCCGGATCCACGGCTCCGGTGCCTCCCTGGTCGACTTCAACCGCGGTGGCACGCCGCTGGTCGAGATCGTCACCGAGCCCGACCTGCGCGGTGCCGCCGAAGCCGCCGAGTGGGCGCGGCTGCTGCGCGAGACGGTGCGCCAGCTCGGCGTCTCCGATGTCAACATGGAGGAGGGGAGCCTGCGCGTCGATGCCAACGTCTCCGTGCGCCCGGCCGGCTCCGACGTGCTCGGCACCAAGACCGAGCTGAAGAACATGAACAGCTTCCGCTTCCTCCAGCGCGGGGTCGAAGCCGAGCTCGAGCGCCAGCGCGAGCTGATCGCGGCGGGGGGGACGGTGACCCAGGAGACCCTCCACTTCGACCCGGTCAGCGGCAGCCTCACCTCGCTGCGCTCGAAGGAGGAATCGCACGACTACCGCTACTTCCCCGAGCCCGACCTGGTGCCGCTGGCGCCGACCGAGGCGATGCTGCGCGAGGCCCGCGAGGCGCTGCCGGAGCTGCCGGCGGCGCGGATCGGGCGCTACGTGGGGCTGGGACTGGCCGAGGACGTGGCGGCGACGCTCGCCACCGATCCCGCGACCGCCGAGTACTTCGAGCAGGTCATCGGTGCGTCCAGCGGGATCGAGTCCAAGGTGATCGCCAACTGGGTCACCGGCGAGCTCGCCGCGGCGCTGCGCCAGGGTGGCGAGGAGGCCACCGCCGCCGACTCCAAGGTTGAGCCCGCCGCTCTGGCCGCCCTCGTTGCGCTGGTCCAGGAGAAGAAGATCTCCCACGGCAGCGGCAAGGCCGTGCTCGCGGCCCTGGTCGCCGAGGGCGGCGACCCGACCGCGATCGTCGAGCGCGAGGGCCTGGCCCAGATCTCCGACAGCGGCGAGCTGGAGTCGATCGTCGCCGCCGCGGTCGAGGCCAACCCCAAGGCGGCCGAGGAGATCAAAGCCGGCAACCCGAAGGCGATCGGTGCCATCGTCGGCGCCGTCATGAAGGAGACCAAGGGCAGGGCGGACGGTGGCGAGGTCAACCGCTTGATCAAGTCCCAGCTCGGTCTTTAGCTCCCTGACTGCGGGGGGCGAGGGTGGGCCTGCTCAGGTCTTAGCCCTGGGTGCGAACCACAGAAGCGGTGGTTCTCCTGGCGTATGCGGGGGTGGTGCGAGCGCTGATCGCGCTCGTCTCCAAGCTCGTGGATCGCTAGGGACACCGCACAAATAAAACGGCCCCGGGTGAATGAGACCCGGGGCCGTCTGTGGTCACCACAGAATGACCGAAACTTTAGCGCTGCATCCGGCGGCGTGCTTAGACGTCTCCCACATGAGTCATTCGGCACTTTGTAACATAATGTTACAAGGTTGCTATCGTGGCCTGCATGGCCTGGAACGTCGTCATCGCCGGTGGTGGATTCGGTGGGGCGATGGCCGCGCGGGAGCTGGAGAAGGTGCTGCCGCGGCAGTCGGCGCGGCTCAGCCTCGTCAACGACGTCAACTACATGCTCTACACGCCGTTCCTGCCGGAGGCGGCGGCGGGGACGCTGGAGCCGCGGCACGTGGTGACGCCGCTGCGGGAGATCCTCAAGCGCACCTACCTGCGACTCGGCGAGGTCGTCGCTCACGATCCCGAAGCGAAGACGGTGCGGCTGCACAGCCACGAGGGGGCCGACGAGGACCTTCGCTACGACCAGCTGCTGCTGGCTCTCGGCTCGGTCTCGCGGACGCTGCCGGTGCCCGGGCTCTCCGAGCACGCGATCGGGTTCAAAGACCTGGCCGACGCGATCTGGCTGCGCAACCACGTGATCGAGACGCTGGAGGCGGCCAACGCGAGCGAGGACCCGGCCCGGCGCGAAGAGCTGCTCACCTACGTCTTCGTCGGCGGCGGCTACGCCGGCCTCGAGGCGCTGGCGGAGCTGCAGGACTTTGCGGCCGAGGCGATGGAGAGCTACCCGCGCGCCCGCCTGCACGGGATGCGCTGGGTGCTGGTTGAGGCCCAGGATCGCGTCCTGCCGGAGATCGACATCGAGCTGGCCGACTACGCCCTGCGCGAGCTGCGCGGTCGCGGCATCGACATCCGCCTCGGCACGATGCTGGAGGAGGTGACGGCCGACAGCGCCCGCCTCTCCAGCGGCGAGACGCTGGCGACCAGGACCGTGGTCTGGACCGCCGGCGTCAGCCCGAGCCCCCGCCTGCGCGATCTCAACCTGCCGCTGGACGATCGTGGCCGGGTCCCGGTCGACGACCACCTGCGGGTCGAGGGGATGGACGGGGTCTGGGCGATCGGCGACTGCGCCGCGGCTCCCGACCCGCGCGGCGGCATCTGCCCGCCGACGGCCCAGCACGCCGTCCGCCAGGGCCCGGTGGCGGCGCGCAACATCGCCGCCGAGCTTGGGGTCGGCTCGGCCCGGCCGTTCGAGTATCGCGGCGAAGCGGCCTTCGTCAACCTCGGTCGCTACAAGGCCGTGGGCAAGATCGGCGACCGCACCTTCCGCGGCTTCCCGGCCTGGTGGCTTGCCCGGACCTACCACGTGAGCCAGATTCCCGGCGTCGCCCGCAAGGCCCACGCGGTGGTCGACTGGACCACCAGCCTGCCCTTCGGCCGCGACCTGGCCGAGCTGGGGCAGATCGGCCACCCGAAGCGCCTCGGCTAGCCGCCGGCGCTCGGCCCGTATCGCCGAACCGTCAAAATGAGCGCATGGAGTATCTGGTCATCGCCTTCTTCTTCGGCCTCGCCGCCGGCTTCGTCGCCAAGGGCAAGGGCAGCTCCTTCTGGATCTGGTTCACGATCGGCGCCGTCATCCCCCTGCTCGGCCTCGTCGCGGCGGTTCTCTACCGAGTCGAGAAGAACGAACCAGAACGCCAGTGCCCGACCTGCCAGAAGGAGCTGAAGCTCTACGTCCAGGTCTGCCCGCGGTGCGGCACCGATTTGTACTTGCCTGATCCGGCGGCGGTCAGGCATCCGGGCGTGCGGTAGAGGGGTCTGGTCACCCTCCATTCGAATTTGTCGCTCCGCGCCCTATGGGCGCGTCGCTCCCGATGTTGGAGCGCGACCTAAAGGTCGCGCAATAGACAGATTGCATTTCGCGCGCTTCGCGCACATTCGAATGGAGGGTGACCAGACCCCTCAGCAACACAGGTTGCCAGGACGGCCAAGGGTTCGGGACCTACGAGAGATGACGCAACGGGGTGGACCTTCCCTCGCAGATGGGGGTGACGCGAGATGCCTGTGAGGAGGGATGGCGGTACCCCTCTCCAGGAATGTGCGCGAAGCGCGCGGAAATGAAATCCGATTCCTGCGCGCCATAGGCGCGCAGCATGTTGCGGAGCAGCCAGCTTCAGCGGGCGCGACTGAATTCCTGG
>JBAQZI010000147.1:0-58127 GCA_049790835.1 Solirubrobacterales bacterium | reverse complement strand
GGGCTGGGGCGCCTGGCCGGCGGCTCGGCCGCCCTCGCCGCCGGGCTGACCCGCCTGCAGGGCGGCAGCCAAGCGCTGGCCTCGGGCCTGTCGGAGGGCTATGCCCGCTCTGAGCCCCTGCAGTCGCGGCTGGGCGCGGCCGGGGTCAAGATCTCCGCCCAGGCCTCGGGCCTGGCCCGCCAGCGCACCCAGCTCGAGGCCGCCTCCCCGCACCTCTTTGACTCCGGCTACTTCGTCCTCTCGGCTCTCGACGGCGCCGAGCCGGGCCCGCGCGCCCGCGCCGCCCAGGCGATCGACCTCGACCGCGGCGGCCAGGCCGCCAGCATCCTCGTCGTCCCCCGCTACACCTTCAACACCGAGGGCTCCGAAGCCGTCTACCACCGCCTCGGCCACCTCGCCGAGCGCTTCGGGGCCAAGACCGGGCTGCGGGTCGGCCTCGCCGGCGGCGCCGCCGAACTGACCGACTACAACCAGGTGACGAGGAGCAGGGTGCCGCTGGTGATCGCGGCGATGACCGTGGTCACCTTCCTCGCCCTCGTCTTCTTGCTGCGGGCGGTGATCCTCGCCGCTCTGGCCGTCCTCCTCAACCTGATGACGGTCGGCGTCGCCTTCGGCGTCCTCGTCCTCCTCTTCAACGTCCCCGCCGGCTGGCCGCTCGGGGGCCACGACTACGTCGATGCGATCGGCGCCGCGGGGATCTTCGGGATCGTCTTCGGGCTCTCGGTCGACTACGCCGTCTTCCTCCTCGCGCGGATGCGCGAGGCCTACGACGAGACCGGCGACCACGAGGCGGCGATCTCCTTCGGGCTCGAGAAGACCGCGCGGGTGATCACCGGTGCCGCGGCGATCATGATGGCCGTCTTCGTCGTCTTCGCGGCGGCGCCTATATCCACCGTCTCCCAGCTCGGCGTCGGCCTCGCCGTCGCGGTCGCCCTCGACGCCACGGTGGTGCGGATCCTGCTCTTGCCGGCGCTGATGCTCTTGATCGGCGAGCGCGTCTGGTGGCTGCCCAAGCCGCTGGCCAGGGCGCTGCCGAAAGTCGCTCTTCACCCCGCGTAGCCGTGTTTCACAACCAAGGACAAACAGGGAGGTTCGCATGAGATGGGACAAATCGAGATGGCTGGGAACGATCGGGGCGCTGGCCCTTTGCCTGGCGCTCGCCGCACCCCTCGCCGGCGCCGCGGAAACCACCCGCGAGGAATACATCGCCCGGGTCGAGCCGATCTGCAAGACCAACGTCGAGGCCAACTCGCGGATCTTCAAGGGCGCCAAGGCGGAGGTCAAGGCGGGCGAGCTGAAGAAGGGCTCCAAGCACTTCTTCCGCGCCGCCACCGCGCTCGCCAAGACGATCAGGCAGATCGAGGCGGTGCCGCTGCCGGCCGCCGACGCGGCCAAGCTGACCCGCTGGATCGGGCTGCTGGGCAGCGAGCAGCGCTACTTCCACAAGATCGGCGCCGCCCTCGCCGCCGGGGACAAGTACAAGGCCCAGAACCTCTCGGTGAAGCTGAACCGCAACTCCAACCTCGCCAACAACGCGATCTTGGCGCTCGACTTCAAGCACTGCCGGATCGACCCCTCGAAGTTCAGCTGATGGGCCGGGTCCTGAAGCTCTGCCTGCTGGCGGCGCTGGGGCTGGGGGCCCTCGCCGCCCTGGCCCAGGCCGAGCTCAACCGCAAGGGGGACCTGATCGTCTCCTTCCAGGGCGAGATCAGCCCCAGCGAGCTGCCCCGGGCCAAGCCGGTGCCGGTCTCAGTCCGCGTCGCCGGCAACGTCAAAACGAGCAACGGCCTGCGGCTGCCGCAGCTGCGCACGATCGCGGTCGCGATCAACCGCTCCGGCCGTCTCTATGACAAGGGCCTGCCGACCTGCCGGGTCGCCTCGATCCAGCCGGCGACCGAAGCGGTGGCCAAGAAGCGCTGCGCGAGCTCGATCGTCGGCTCGGGCCACGTCACCCTGGTCGTGCGGCTGCCCTCCCAAAGCGACTACATCTCGCGCAACAACCTGCTCGCCTTCAACGGCCCCCGCAAGGACGGCAAGAAGCTGATCTTGGCCCAGATCTACTCCAAGAACCCGCCCGGGGCGATCGTCCTCACCTTCACGGTCAACCGCAGCAAGGGCCTCTACGGCAACGTGATCGAAACCACGCTGCCCGACTACGCCGAAGGCTGGGCCTACCTGACCCAGTTCGACATGACCCTCGGCCGCACCTACACCTACCGCGGCAAGCAGCGCTCCTTCGTCTCGGCCTCCTGCGCGGCGCCGGCCGGGTTCCCCGGAGCCCTCTTCCCCTTCGCCAAAGCCTCATATGAGTTCAGCACCGGCGACGTCGTCACGACCAAGATCAACCGCCACTGCAAGGTGGCCGACTGATGGCGCTCCCGATCCACCTCTCAACCCCGAGGAGATTCCGATGAAGCAGATCCGCACCCACCTCACCTACGCCAACGTGATGTCGAGCCTGGCGGTCTTCCTGTTGCTGGGAGGCGCCAGCGCCTATGCGGCAAAGAAGCAGACCAACAAGCATCAGACCAAGAAGATCGGCACCACCCAGATCAAGGCCAGCGCCGTGACCACGGCCAAAATCAAGAACAGAGCGGTCGACACCTCGAAGCTGAGGGACGCCGCGGTGACCGCCGCCAAGCTCGGCGTCGGCGCGGTCGGCGCCGCCAGCCTCGCCGACGGCTCGGTGGGCACCGCGAAGCTCGCGGGCGACGCCGTGACCGGCGACAAAGTCAACGAGTCGACCCTCTCGGAGGTGCCGTCGGCCAACTCGGCCAACCCCGTGGTCTTCGCCCGGGTCAACCTCGGCGGCGGCGTCGATGCAGGAAACTCCAAGGGCCTCAACAGCCCCAACGTCGCCCACCCGGTCAAAGGCGTCTACTGCCTCAGCGTGCCCGCCTTCGTCCCACGCGGGGGTCAGGTCAGCGTCCATGGCACCAGCGAACCCGCGATCGCCCAACTCGCGGTCGGCGGCACCGCCAGCTGCCCCTACCCGGCGGTCCAGGTCTCGACCTGGACCCTCAAAGCAACCCCCGAAGCGGCGTTGGCTCCGGTCGACGCCCCCTTCTATGTGGAGCTTTATCGCTGAGGATGGCCGGCGAGGAGCCCGAGGGGGCAATCGAACGCTGCACCGCCGCTCTGCGGACCGGGGACTCGCAGGCAGCGGCGGCTTGCTTTGCTCCCGAGGGCTGCCTTTGCGCGGGTGGTGCGGGCCGGTCTAGGATCCGCCCCCGCGGGGCCCGGTCTCACCCGTGACCGTGGCCAGGACGTGCTCGACCCCCAGGAACGGGGCTAGCAGCGCGAAGAGGATCGTCGCCGACATCGCGGGCAGCTGAGCCGCCCGGCCCGCCTGAATCTCCTCGCGGACGATCGCCTCGGCGGCGCCGATCGCGAGCATCTCGAGTTCCCCCGGCGGCTCGCTTTTCACGGCGGACAGTGCCCGGCCCCCGCGCAGCAGCGGCGTGAAGGATTCCAGGAGCTCCGTGTATCGCAGCTGCGCAGCGGGTCCGATCGCCGGGAAGGAGCAGGTCAGCGCCCGGGCCATGTCCGGCTGCGCCGCGAGCTCTTCCAGCAGTGCCTCCAGGCCGGCCTGGACCCGTTCTCGCCACTCGCCGTCGATGTCGCAGCCGGTTCCCGCCGCTTTGGCCAGCTTCTCGGTCAGCTGGTCGAAGGCCGCGAACAGGCAGCTGTCGAGGTCTTCGAATTCTGCCTCGAACGCCGCCTGCGAGATGCCGGCAGCGGGGAGGACATCGGCAATTGAGAGGGCACCAGACCCGCCTCGTCCCAGCTCGAGCAGCACTACGTGGAACAGGTGATCCCGTTCACTGCTTGCGATCACGGGCCTTTCGGCTCGCTCCATCTCTCCAGCCTTTCAGGCGCCCCCGCCCGCGGCCGATCCACATTGCCAGGACGGAAGACTTTACCCATCGCCGGTGAGAAATTCCAACGGGAGCCCTGCTTGACAAATGGTGTACCAGCGCTTACATTCTGTACTGCCGTTTACAAGAGGGACCAAAGCGCCATGGGCAAGGGACGCGAAAAAGCTGGCTGTCGTCTTATTCCCTGGGACGACGCCATGGCCAAACGGCGAATGCAGGGCGCCGGGGACGTCCCATCTCCGGCGCCCGGCCCGCCCACTCTCCGGCAGCGGGGAGGAGCGGCGTGAGCCCGGGGTCGTTGTCCGCCGAAGGCCCCTCCGAGCGCGAAGGCGACTGGCGGCTTCCCCGCGGGCCCCACAAGCTGTCGCAGAAGGTCGTGGCCGCCCACCAGCGTCAGCGGCTGCTGGCGGGAGCGGCAGGAGCGCTCGCCAGGCACGGCTACGCCCAGATGACGGTCGCGCATGTGCTGGGCGAGGCCGGAATCTCCCGGGCCACCTTCTACCAACACTTCGAGAACAAACGCGACTGCGTGCTTGTTGCCCACGAGGCGGCATTCGACCGCCTTGCCGGCGAGTTGCTCCACGCCTGCGCCGGGGAGTCGGAGTGGACTGCGAAGCTCGCGGCCGGGATCGGCGCGGCCATCCACTTCGCGGTGCGGGGGCCGGAGGAGGCGCAGCTGCTGGTCGTGGACGCGGTCGCCGCGGACCCGATGCTGGCGTTGCGGGTGCTCGCCTCCAACGACTATTTCGTCGGCCTGCTGCGGAACGGACGGGAACAGTGCCCGCGGGCAGCCGCGCTCCCGGAGCTGACCGAGCGGGCGCTGATCGGCGCCACGACGTCGACGATCGGCACGCGCCTGCTTTCCGGTCAGGTGGATCAGCTGGTTGAGATCGGGCCGCAGCTGGTTCAGCTCGTCCTGATGCCGTACGTCGGTATCGAGGAGGCCCGCCGAGTGGCCGAAGCGACCTCCTAGCGGCGAGCCATGCGGCCTCCGCTAGCCTCAGCCGGGGATGACGGGAGGAAGCGGAAAGATCGGGGTGCTGGTCATCGTGGCCCTGGTCTTCGCCTTGGCCGCTTCGCTCGCCCAGGCCGAGCTGATCGCGCGCGGCGACCTCTTCGTCAAGTTCAGCGGCGGCATCACCCCTGACGCCCTGCCGCGGGATGTGCGGGCGCCGATCACGGTTCAGGTTGCCGGCACGGTCCGGACTCTGTCGGGAGAGCGGCCGCCGGCGCTGCGCCGGATCGAGATTGCGATCAACCAGGGCGGGCGGCTCGACGCGCGCGGGCTGCCTACCTGCGGTCGGCGCCAGATCGAACCGTCTTCGACCGAGGAAGCCCTCGCCCGCTGCGGCCAGGCTCTGGTCGGCGGCGGCAGCTACGACGCCGACGTCGCCTTCCCCGAACAGTCGGCCTTTCCCTCGCATGGCCGCGTGCTCGCCTTCAACGCGGTGGTCGGCGGCAAGCGCGCCATCCTCGCCCACGTCTATGGCGAGAATCCGATCCCGATCACCCGCATCGTCGTCTTCCACGTCCAGGAAAGCCGCGGCACCTACGGGACGATCCTCTCCGGCGCCCTGCCGGCCTCGGCCAACCGCTGGGGCTACCTGAGGCGCATCAGCCTCAGCCTGCACCGCAATTTCACCTACAGGGGCCAGCGTCGCAGTTACCTCAGCGCCGCCTGCGACGCCCCCGCGGGCTTCCCCGGCGCCACCTTCCCCTTCGCCAACGCCTCGATGACCTTCGCCGACGGCCGCACCCTCTCCTCGACCCTGACCCGCAGCTGCAGGGTCCGGGGCGGCTGAGCGGGCAACAGAGAGTTGACGCCCGCGTGATCCTCGCGATCGACCAGGGGACCACCGGCACCACCTGCCTCGTCTTCGATGGCGAGGCGCGGGTCGCCGGTCGCGCCTACGCCGAGTTCGAGCAGCATTTCCCGCGGCCGGGCTGGGTCGAGCACGACGCCGCCGAAATCTGGGAGGTGACGCGGCGGGTCGCGGCCGCGGCGATCGCCGCCGCCGGCATCGAGGGCGGCGAGCTCGACGGGATCGGGATCACCAACCAGCGCGAGACCGTGGTCGCCTGGGACCGGGCGACGGGCGAGCCGGTCCACCGCGCCCTGGTCTGGCAGGACCGTCGCACCGCCGAGCGCTGCGACGAGCTGCGGGCGGCCGGGCAGGAGGCGCTGGTGCGCGAGCGGACCGGCCTCACCATCGACCCCTACTTCTCGGCGACCAAGATCGAGTGGCTGCTGGGCAACGCCGAGGGCGCGGAGCGGGCGGTCTTCGGCACGATCGACGCCTGGCTGCTCTTCAAGCTGACCGGCCGTCACGTCACCGACTACTCCAACGCCTCGCGGACGATGCTGTTCGACATCCGCCGGCTCGAGTGGGACCCGGAGCTGTGCGAGCTGCTCGGAGTCGACCCGGCGCGGCTGCCGGAGCCGCTGCCCTCGGCGCATGTCTACGGGACGACGAGCGAGTTCGGCGGCGAGGTGCCGGTGGCGGGAATCGCCGGCGACCAGCAGGCCGCCCTCTTCGGCCAGGCCTGTCACAGCCCCGGCATGGCCAAGAACACCTACGGCACCGGCAGCTTCGTCCTCCTCAACACCGGCGCCCAGGCCCCGCGCCCCCCCGACGGCCTCCTAGCCACCGTCGCCTGGGGCCTCCCAACCACCGGCCGACGGGCCGATATGTCGCTTCAGGCTCGACATTCCGGCCCGTCGGCCGCGGAGGTGACCTACGCGCTCGAGGCGTCGATCTTCGTCACCGGCGCCGCCGTGCAGTGGTTGCGCGACGGGCTCGGGATCGTCGACGAGGCGGGGGAGACGGAGGCGCTGGCCGCCTCGCTGGATTCCAACGACGGCGTCTACTTCGTCCCCGCGCTGACTGGTCTCGGCTCCCCGCACTGGGATCCCTACGCGCGCGGCACGATCCTCGGCCTCACCCGCGGCAGCGGCCGCGCCCACCTGGCCCGGGCGGCGCTGGAGGCGATCGCGTATGAGACCGTCGACGCGGTGCGCGCCCAGGAGGCCGCGGCCGGGGCGCGGCTGGACGTCCTGAAGGCCGACGGCGCCGCCGTCGCCAACCGCTGGCTGATGCAATTCCAGGCCGACGTGCTCGACGCCGTCGTGGTGGTGCCGGAGATCGCCGAGACGACCGCGCTGGGCGCCGCCTACCTGGCCGGGATCGCGACCGGCTGCTGGACCCGCGAGCAGGTGGGGGAGATGTGGCGCGAGGCGACGCGGTATGAGCCACGGATGGGCGCCGATGAGCGCGAGGGCCTGCTGGCCGACTGGCGCCGCGCCCTGGAGCGCTCGCGTAACTGGGCACGGCCTGCGGCGTAGCGTCTCTGCATGGCAGAGATGAAGCCGCAGACCTATAAGGATCCGCGCCCGGCGGAGTACTTCACGCGGTTCCACACGGCCGCCCGCAAGGGGGTGGGCTGGACCTACGCCTTCGCCCGCATCGTCCTCACCCTGCCGACGCTGCTGATCTACCGGGTCCGGGCGATCGGGCTCGAGAACGTGCCGCGCCAGGGGGCTCTGGTCCTCGCCCCGAACCACTTCAGCCAGATGGATCACTTCTTCGCCGGCGTCTACCTGCGGCGGAAGATTCGCTTCATGGCCAAATCGCAGATGTTCGGCCCGCCCGTCCTCACCTACATCTACAAGCACGGCGGCGTCTTCCCGGTGCGCCGTGGTCAGCACGACGAGGAGGCCTTCGAGACCGCCTATCAGCTGCTCGCCCAAGGGGAAATGCTGTTGGTCTACGCCGAGGGCGGCCGCTCGCGCTCGCAGGAGCTGGGGGAACCGAAACCTGGGATCGGGCGGATCGCGCTGGAGTCGGGGGCTTCGATCGTGCCGGTGGCGATCCACGGCTCGGCCCGGGTGCGCGGCTGGAAGCGACTGCAGTTCCCCAAGGTCACCGTCGAGTTCGGCAGGCCGCTGACCTTCGCGGTCGAGCCGGCGCCGAACCGCGAGCGCCAGCTCGAGGTCGCGACCGAAGTCTTCGCCGTGGTACGGGAGATGTACGAGGGGATCGCTACTCGTAGCGAGCAGCGAGGCGGGCGTAGAACTCGGGATCGTGCCCCGGCGTGATCGTGGCGTTGGGGAACTGAGAGCGGAAGAGCCGCAGCTCCTGCAGTGAGCGGCGAAAGTTGTGGGCGTCGAAGGGCCGTGGCGGCAGCGGCGCATCCCCGGTCAACTGGGCCAGCACGTACATCGCGTCGCCGCCGATCACGAAGTCGTCCTGCTCGAGCCGGCAGATCACCGACATGTGGCCGGCACTGTGGCCGGGGGTGAAGGCGAGGTGGATCGAGCCGTCGCCGAAGAGGTCGAAGGTGCGGCCGAAGCTGGCGTAGGAATCGATTCCGGCGCGGTCGAAGTCGACGGTGCGGTAGTCGAAGGCGTAGTCGAAGTGCTGGCGCCTGTAGCCGTTGAGGGTGGGGCGCGACCCGGTCGCGGCCGCCTTCCACTCGGTCTCGCTGACGACGAAGGTCGACTTCGAGAACTCCGAGATCGCCGAGGTGTGATCGCTGTGCATATGGGTCATCACGACGACCGGGATCTCACCTGGATCGAGGCCGCGCTTGCGCAGCTGCGCCGGGACGTCTTCGCCGACCTGCAGCTGCGGTTTGCCGAAGCGCTCGCCCAGCCGGCCGAAGTTCTCGCGGCCATCGGTGGCGATCGACGGGTGCAGGCCGGTGTCGACCAGGATGGCACCGGCGCTGGGGTGGCGGATGAGGAAGGCGGGAATCGGGATCGTCCGCGCCGGTTTGCCGCTGAGCAATGCGCGCAGCAGCTTCATGGTGAGGAAGCGCCCGCCCGGGCTCTCCATCATCGGCACCGGGAAATCGCTGTGGCCGGAGATCATCGGTTCGACGACGACAGTCGCCCCCGGGGTACCCCCGGCGAGCGGCTCGTGCAGGGGCCGTGCCTCCACCTGAACCTTCATCGCGGGTGACATTACGCAGAACCGCTCGCCTATAGGCTTGCGCGCCGATGGCTGAAAGCTCGCATTCGCAGGTGTTCCGGGACGGCTTGCTCGACGGCCGGGTCTGTGTCGTCTCCGGCGCCGGCAGTGGCCTGGGGCGGGAGACGGCGCTGGAGCTGGTCCGGCTCGGCGCAACCGTGGTTGCCTGCGGCCGGCGCGAGGAGCCGCTGGCGGAGACGGCAGGGCGGGCCGCCGGGATGGCCGGCAGCTTCGAGCACGAGATCCTCGACATCCGCGAGGAGGAGCCGGTCGGCCGCTTCTTCGATGCGCTGCTGGAGCGTCACGGGCGCCTCGACGTGCTCGTCAACAACGCCGGCGGGCAGTTCCTCAGCCCGGCTGAGGCGATCACTCCCAAAGGCTTCCGCACCGTGATCGACCTCAACGTCCAGGGCACCTGGCTGATGACGCACGCCGCCGCGACCAAGGCCTTCATCCCGCAGGGGGGCGGCAAGGTGCTGAGCGTCACCCTCTCCCCCCACAACGGGATGCCGGGCATGGTCCACTCCGGCGCCGCCCGGGCCGCGGTCGAGAACATGATGCGAACGCTGGCGATCGAGTGGTCGCGCTTCGGGGTCAAGACCGTCGCCCTCGCCGCCGGCCAGTTCGCGACCGAGACGCTGCTGACCAAGTATCCACAGGTCGTCGTCGACAACCTCGAGCGCTCGATCCCGGTCGGCCGCGCCGGCCGGCCCGAGGAGATGGCCTGGCTGGTCGCCTACCTTGCCTCGCCCGCCGGCGACTTCTACTCCGGCACGACGATCACGATCGACGGCGCCCGCGACAACTGGGCCGGCCCCTGGCCGCCGGAAGCGATCGCCAACGCCGAGGGCACCCCGGTCGCCGAGGAGCGCCGCCCGAAGTAACCGTAGGCCGATGGGCCTCAAACGTCCAAATCGTGGACGTTTGAGGCCCCATCGGCGGGGTGGTCAGCGTGGCTCGAGTACGACCAGTGGGATCTCGCGGCCTTTGCTGCGCACCGCGTAGTCCTCGTAGCCGTGGTAGGCCTTGACCGCCATCGCCCAGAGCCGGTCGCGCTCCTCCGGTTTGGCGACACGGGCGTGGACCGGCAGGTGCTCGGAGCCGACCTGCACCGTGGTGTCGGGATTGGCGACGAGGTTGTGGAACCAGGCCGGGTTCTTGGGGAAGCCGCCTTTGGAGGCGACGATGACGAGGTCCTCGCCGTCCTTTATATAGAGCAGCGGCGAGGTGCGCTTGACGCCGCTCTTGGCGCCGACGTGGTCGAGCAGGAGCATCTTGCCGGGCACGCCGGGAATCGTGTGGCCGAGGCGCCCACCCGTCCTCTGGTAGAGGAACGTGTGGGCACCCATGAAGCGACGGGTGGCGGGCCAGATCTTGTCCGCCACATCGAGGTAGCGGGGGGTGCGCCTGCTCTCCCTCGCGCTGCTCATCTCAGGTGTACATCCCGCCGAACATGCCGCCGGTCACGTTGAGCACCTGGCCGTGCACGTAGTTGGCCAGCGGCGAAGCGAGGAAGAGGACCGGGCCGGACGCCTCCTCGGGCGAGGCGGGGCGGCCGACCGGGATGATCGCCGAGGCCATCGCCCGCATCTGCTCGGGGATGCCGAGCTCGATCTTCTCGCCACCGGGAGCGGTCATCTCGCCGCCCTCCTCTTTGGCGGCGGTGAGGCGGGTGTCGACGAAGCCGAAGGCGACCGCGTTGACGTTGATCTTGAACTGACCCCACTCCTTGGCGAGGGTTTTGGTGACGCCGACGACGCCCATCTTGGCGGCCGAGTAGTTGACCTGGCCGGCGTTGCCCATCGTCCCCGAGGTCGAGGAGATGTTGATCAGCTTGCGGAAGACCTCTTTGCCTTCGCCGCGCTCGGCCTTGGCAGCCTCGCGCCAGTGGGGGGCGAGCGCTCGGGCGACGCGGAAGGGGACGACGGTGTGGATGTCGAGCATCGCCTGGAACTGCTCGTCGCTCATCTTGTGGGCGACGCCGTCCCAGGTGTAGCCGGCGTTGTTGACGCAGATGTCGACCGCGCCGAAGGCATCGACGGCCGCGGCGACGAGCTCGTCGCCGGCGCCGGTCTTGGTCAGGTCGCCGGCGAAGACAGCGGTCTCGCCGTCGATTTCACCGGCGGTCTGCTCGGCGACGTCGGCGTCGAGATCGTTGATCAGGACCTTGGCGCCCTCGGCCGCGAACAGCTCGGCGGTCGCCCGCCCGATACCCCGCGCGGAACCCGTGACGATCGCCGCTTTCCCATCGAGAAGTCCCATCAGTCTGCGTCTCCTTTAGTTCGTGAAGTCGGCGCCGGAGGCTACAGGGATAGGCCGCGTACTGGTTGACTGGCCAGTTTTTGCGGAGACGCTCAGTTGAGCTTGAGGCCGCCGTCCTCGGTGATTCGCCAGTGAGGATTGTGGGCGACCTCCCAGGGGTGGCCGTCGGGATCGACGAAGACGCCGCTGTAGCCGCCCCAGAAGGTCTCGGCCGGCTCGCGGCCGATCGTGGCGCCGGCCGCGCGGGCTTCCTCGATCGCAGCGTCGACCTCCGCCGGAGAGCCGAAGTTGAGCGCCAAGGTCACGCCTCCCCAGCCCGGCGAATCCTCAACGCAGCTGTCCTCGGCCAGCCGCGCCCGGTCCCAGAGGGCAAGCACCATGTCGCCGGCTTGAAAGAAGACGACGTCGTCGCCGGGCTCGGCGCCGGTCGTCCAGCCCAGCGCTTCGTAGAAGCCGCGGGCGCGCTCCAGATCGGAGACGCCGAGGGTAATCAGGCTGACGCGCTGCTTCATAGGCTGATTCTTCCAATATGAATGGCGGCGTGAGCGATCTCGCCCCGGAGCAGACCCAGGACCGGGCCACGCGCTTCCGCGCCTGGCTCGGCCGCAACGGGCGCAAGGCGGGGGCCATCCTGGCCGCGACGATCGGGGCGCTGCTCGTCCTCCGTGGCGTGATCGCGCTGCTGACGTAACCGCTATTCCATTGATCGTTCTTCGACCACCTCGAAGACGCCGTCGGTCCCGACCGATTCGACGAACTCGTCGGCGGCCGCGCGGCGCTGGTCGTATTCGTTGTCGTCTTTGTTGGCGCGCATCTCCTCCACGGTGCCGTCGAAGAAGCCGAAGGTGATGACTTCGTTCTCGTCGGCGACGCCACGCAGGGCATAGAAGCGTTTCCATCCCGGCGGCGGCGCCTGGCCCTCCGGCGGGACGAAGGCCCGTTTGAAGTCCTCCATCGCGCCCGGTTTCAGCTTGCGTACGGTCAGTGCGCAGAGCATCTGGCTCTCCTCTCGTCTGGGCTTCCCGGCCGGGGGTCCGGCACGGGGGCCGATCAATCGATCTTAGACCCGCCCTGGCCGCCGATCCAGCGACGAGATCAGATCTTGCCGACGCTGGCGAGGTACTCGTCCAGCGCCTTGCTCTTCTGCGTGTCCTCGTAGACCTCGTAGTCGCGCAGCAGGCCCCAGGAGATGTGGCCCCAGATCACGTAGCGATTCTCGTAGACCCGCTCCCCCGTGGGCGAGTCGAGGTGGTCGGTGCCGCGAATGCAGATCGTCTGCTTCCAGGGCAAGCCCTTGAGCACGACCTCGTCCGGGCTGATCTGGATGCCGGCGTCGGCGAAGCGCCGCAGCCACTGCTCGAGCTTCTCCTTGCCCTGCAGCTCGGTCGCCCAGGAGCTGTCGCCGGGGAAGCGGAACCTGACGTCCTCGGCGTCCAATTTCAGCGTCGGCGCGATGTTCCCGGCGCTCGCCGCTTTCATGTTGCGGGCGATCATCTTCTTGCCCAGCCACGACAGCATCGCTGCCTCCTCCGCTCGTTGGTCGAGCAGAACCTAGCGGGCGATTGCCGCCAGATCGGCCGGCCGGAGCAGCGCCAGCAGCGTTGAGCCGTCGACGATCGCCACCCCACCCTTGCGCAGCTTGGCCCTGGCCCCGGTGAGTCGGGCGACCTCGTTGGAGAAGTCGGGCTCGTGGCCGACGAGGAGGATGCTGCCGCGCCCCGCGGCCAGCGCCGGCGCGTCGAAGTCGCCGCCACGCAGCTCGCTGACGGTGTCCGGCTCGATCCCCAGCGGCTCGCACGCGAGCCCCGCCGTTTCCGCCGCCCGCAGCTTGGGGCTGCTGAGGCAGGACTCGATTTCGGCTTGGAGGGCGAAGAGCGCCTTGCCCGCCGCGCGCGCCTGGCGCTCCCCCTTCGGCGTCAGCTGCCGCGCGGCGTCGTCGCCATCCCCAGCATCGGCGTCTCCGTGCCGGAGCAAATAGATCATGCCCCGATCCTACGCCCCGCTATTTCCGGCTTTTGGGATAAGGATCTCTTAAAGACGGCGTGCGGGCTTCTCCCAGTCCCTAGGATGCGCCGCTGTTGTTTCCACGCCCTAATAAAACTCACAGACTGCTCATAGCGCTCCTGAGCGTAGTCGGGCTGCTGTCGCTGCCCAGCGTCGCCTCGCCCGCGGAGCGGATCGTCATCTTCGGCACCGCCTCCGGCGCGCACCTGAAGGTGAGCAAGAGCGAGAGCGGCAGCGGGATCGTCGTCAAGGGGACGATGGCCTCGGCCTCGCCGCAGGGCTGTCGCTTCACCGTCGGCCGCCATGTCGCCGTCTGCCCGATCGCCGGCGTCGGCGGGATCGAGATCGACATGGGGGACGGCAATGACCTCGTCGAGGTGCTCGACCCAATGCCGTTCGCGCTCACCGTTCACCTCGGCGACGGCGAAGACAAGTTCATCGGCAATGCCGAGAAGGACGTCTGCTTCCCCGAGGGCGCGCGCCGCAACCGCTGCATCGGCGGAGGCGGTGACGACGTCTGCATCACCGGCTCCCGCAACAGCGACTGCGTCGGCGGCCCGGGTGACGACTACTGCCGGACGAGCACGGGTAGCGACGGCTGCTGGGGCGGCCCTGGCGATGACGTCTGCTTCATGGGCCCCGGCCAGGACGGCTGTCACGGCGACGCCGGCAACGACCGTCTCTTCGGCGAGCACGATCCCGATCAGCTCTACGGCGGCGGAGGCTTCGACTACTGCGATGGTGGGCCGGGGTGGGGCTACTCCCACACCTGCGAGGCCGGGCCGCGGCGCTGAGCCCCTCGGGGCTGCTCAGAGCCCCATCTGCTTGCCGAGGATCTCCTTCATCACCTCGTCGGTGCCGCCGCCGATCGGGCCGAGGCGGGCGTCGCGGACGGCACGCTCGATGCCGTACTCGCGCATGTAGCCGTAGCCGCCGTGGATCTGCAGGGAGGCGTCGGCGATCTCGAGCAGGGAGCGCTGGGTGACGAGCTTGGCCATGCTGACGTCGCGGATGCACTCCTGACCGCTGTGGAAGAGGCGCAGGGCGTTGTAGGTGAGGGCGCGGGAGGTCTCGGCCTTGACCGCCATCTCGGCGACGTGGTGGCGGATCGCCTGGAACCTGCCGATCGGGCGGCCGAAGGCTTCGCGCTCCTTGGCGTAGGCGACGGTGGTCTCGATCAGGCGCCGCATGCCGCCGACGGCGCCGATCGCCATCAGCAGCCGCTCCCAGGCGAAGTTGGCCATGATCAGCTTGAAGCCGCCGTTCTCCTCGCCCAGCAGGTTCGCGGCGGGCACCTCGACGTCGGTGAAGGCGAGCTCACCCGTGTCGGAGGAGTGCCAGCCCATCTTCTCCAGCTTCGCGGCCACCTCGTAGCCGGGCATCTCGCGCTCGAGGACGAGGAAGGAGATGCCGCCGTGGCCGCCCTCCTGGGTCGTCTTGCAGGCGCAGACGAGGAAGTCGGCGCGGACGCCGTTGGTGATGAAGGTCTTGGCGCCGTTGACGAGGTAGCCGCCGTCGATCCGCTTTGCCGTGGTGGTGATGCCGGCGACGTCGGAGCCGGCGCCGGGCTCGGTGATGCCGAGGGCGCCGATCTTCTCGCCGGCGATGCCAGGAGTCAGCCAGCGCTGCTTCTGCTCCTCGGTGCCGAAATTGAAGATCGGCGGCATCGCGATCGAGGCGTGGGCGTTGAGCCCGGCGGCGACGCCGCCGGAGCCACCCGAGCGGGCCAGCTCTTCGACCCAGATCGCGTCGTGCAGGTGGGTGCCGCCCTGGCCGCCGTACTCCTCCGGGAACTTCAGCCCGAGGAAGCCGAGCTCGGCGCAGCGCCGGTAGAGCTCACGCGGGAATTCCCGCGCCTCCTCCCACTCGTCGACGTGCGGCGCGATCTCCTTCGTGACGAAGCGGCTGACGGTCTCCCGCAGCTCCTCGTGCTCATCGCCGAAGGGGGGGAGGACCGCCCGCGCGCCGCTGTCCTTGACGACCGTCAACTAGAGCCCGTAGCTCTTGCCGATCACGTCGAGCATGACCTCGTCGGTGCCGGCGCCGATGCGGTTGAGGCGGACGTCGCGGTAGGCGCGCTCGATCTCGTACTCCTTCATGTAGCCGTAGCCGCCGAGGATCTGGATGCACTCGTCGGCGACCTCGCAGCCGACCCGCGAGGCGAAGAGCTTGGCCATCGTGATCTCGCGCACCGGGTACTCGCCGTTGCCGAAGCGCCAGGCGGTCGCGTAGGTGAACTGCTTCGCCGCCTCGGTCTTGGTCGCCATCTCGGCGAACTTGTGGCGGATCGCCTGGAACTTGCCGATCGGGCGGCCGAAGGCTTCGCGCTCCTTGGCGTACTCGAGGGTCTTCTCGATCATCCGTTCGCAGCCGGCGTGGGAGCCGGCGGCGGCGACCAGGCGCTCGCCCTGGAGCTCCCAGGCGATGTGGTAGAAGCCTTTGCCGACCTCGCCGAGCACGGCGCTGGCCGGGACGCGGACGTCTTCGAAGGCGAGCTCGCCGGTGTCGGAGGCGTGCATCCCCATCTTCTCCAGCTCGGCCGAGACGGTGAAGCCGGGGACCGTCTCGCCCTTCTCGTCGCGCAGGTCGACGACGAAGAGGGTGATGCCGGCGTGGCGCTCGTCGGGGTCGGTCTTGCAGACGAGGACGATGAAGTCGGCCCGCGGGCCGTTGGTGATGAAGGTCTTGGAGCCGTTGATGACGTATTCGTCGCCGTCGCGGATCGCCGTGGTGCGGATGCCGGCGACGTCGGAGCCGGCGCCGGGCTCGGTGATCCCGAGGCTGCCGATCTTCTCGCCCTTGAGGCCCGGTTTGAGGTACTTCTCCTTCTGCTCCTCGGTGCCGAGCAGGTGGATCGGGGGCAGGACCATGTCGGTCTGGACGGCGAAGCCCATGTTGGTGCCGCCGGAGCCGGAGTAGCTCATGCACTCGGCGCGGACCAGCGAGTAGAAGTAGTCGCCGCCCTGGCCGCCGTACTCCTCCGGGAAGCAGAGGCCGAGGAAGCCGAGCTCGCCCGCCCGCTGCATTGCCGAGGTCGGCCAGTAGGTGTCCTCCCACTCGTTGCGGTGGGGCCACAGCTCCTTCTTCACCCATGACTCCATCGACTCGCGCAGGTCTTCGTGCTCCTGGCTGAAGATGAAGTGCTTGCGCCCGGCTGCATGGTCGGGCTTGATGACGCTGGAGCCGTTGGTCGCGGTTGCCACTGGTGTCTCTCCTCGTTCGCGGGTCGGTGTCCCAATCAAGGCGTGTCTGACTTTTCCGGCCATATAGGGGGCCTAAAGTCAGACACGCCATGCGGCGTGGACAGTAGCACTTCCTACTTTCAGCGAAAGTCGGCTATGGTGCCGCTCGATGAGCGAAGGGAGCTACGAGCTGGTCGCCTACGAGGTCGCCGACGGCGTCGCCACGGTGACGCTGAACAACCCGGAGAAGCGCAACATGCTCTCCGGGCAGATGCTGGCCGAGCTGGTCGACGCGATGAAGGCGGCCAAGGCCTCGGAGGAGGTCCGCGCGGTCGTCCTCACCGGGGCCGGCGACAAGGTCTTCTGCGCCGGCGCCGACCTCGGCGGATTCGCCGCCGACGCCTCGCTGGTCCAGAAACACTTCGCCTCCGACCTCTTCCTCGAGTTCTTCCGGTTGATGCCGCGGCTCGGCAAGCCCTCGCTCTGCGCCGCCAACGGCCACGTGCTGGCGGGGGGGATGGGGCTGGCGCTCTCCTGCGACCTGGTGATCGCCAAAGAGGGCGCGACCTTCGGCACGCCGGAGATCAACGTCGGCGCCTTCCCCTACATGATCATGTCGATCATCTACCGCAACGTCCCGCGCAAGAAGGTCAACGAGATGATGCTGCTGGGCGAGCGGCTCAGCGCTCCAGAAGCGGTCGAGTACGGGCTTGCCAACAAGGTCGTCCCGGTGGGCGAGTTCGATGCCGCGGTCGCCGAGTGGGCCGGCAAGCTGGCCGCGAAGAGCCCGGTGCTGATGCGGCTCGGTCACGACGCGATGTACCGCCAGCAGGACATGGCGCTCGACGACGCGCTCGAGTTCCTCCGCTCCCAGCTCTCCCTGACCTTCAGCACCGAGGACATCGTCGAGGGCGTCACCGCCTTCTTCGAGAAGCGCGACCCGCAATGGAAAGGGCGTTAGTGGCCAGCACCGAGCAAGAGTCGAAGCACCTACTTCCCGGCACCGCCACGCTGGCGGAGCTGAACGAGCAGCTGCACCAGCGCCGCGCCAAGGCGAAACTGGGCGGCGGCGAGGAGAAGATCGCCAAGCAGCACGACCGCGGCAAGCTGACCGCCCGCGAGCGGCTCGACCTACTGGTCGACGCGGGCACCTTCGTCGAGCTCGGCATCCAGGGCCGCCCCCACTTCGCCCAGCGGGCGATGGACGGGGTCGAGGCTCCCGCCGACGGCGTCATCACCGGCTGGGGCGACGTCGACGGCCGCCCCACCTGCATCGCCGCCTATGACTTCACCGTGATGGCCGGCTCGATGGGGATGACCGGCGAGCTCAAGGTCACCCGCCTGCGCGAGATGGCGCTCTCGAAGCGGATGCCGTTCGTCTGGCTGCTCGACTCCGCCGGCGCCCGCATCCAGGAGGCGACCGGGTCGCTCTTCGCCGGCTCCGGCTTCCTCTTCCGCGAGGAGGTCGAAATGTCGGGCGTCGTCCCGATGGTGGCGGCGATGATGGGGCCCTGCGCGGCCGGCACCGCCTACATCCCCGCCCTCGCCGACTTCGTGCCGATGGTCTCCGGCCAGGGGGCGATGGCCCTGGCCGGGCCACACCTGGTCAAAGCCGTGACCGGCGAGGACATCTCGATGGAGGACCTCGGCGGCGCCAAGGTGCACTGCCGCAAATCGGGAGTGGGGGACCTCGAGGTGCCCGACGACGAGGCCTGCATCGCCGCGATCAAGCAGTACCTCTCCTACTTCCCCGCCAACTGCGAGCAGAAGCCGCCGGTTATAGAGACCGACGACCTCGACGACCGCATGTCGGAGAAGCTGATGGAGATCGTCCCCGACTCCTCGCGCCAGCCGTATGACATGTACGACGTGATCGGCGAGATCGTCGACGACGGCGAGTGGTTCGACCTCAAGCCGAAATTCGCCAAGACGCTGATCACCTGCTTCGCCCGCTTCGGCGGCCAGCCGGTCGGGATCGTCGCCAACCAGCCCAAGCAGCTGGCCGGGATCCTCGACAACGACTCGGCCGACAAGGCGGCTCGCTTCATCAACCTCTGCGACGCCTTCAACATCCCCCTGGTCTTCCTCCAGGACGTGCCCGGCTTCATGGTCGGCTCCAAGGTGGAGCACACCGGGATCATCCGCCACGGGGCGAAGATGCTCTACGCGGTCAGCCGCGCGACGGTGCCGAAGGTGACGGTGATCGTTCGCAAGGCCTACGGCGCCGGCTACTACGTGATGTGCGGAAAAGCGTACGAGCCGGACCTGATCGTCGCCTGGCCCGGGGCCGAGATCTCGGTGATGGGAGCCGAGGGAGCGGTCGAAATCATCGGCCGCTCGGCGATCGAGGCCTCCGACGACCCAGAGGCCACCCGCGAGGCGATGCTGAACGCGGTGCGCGAGCAGATCGACCCCTACATCGCCGCCGGCAACGCCGTGATCGACGACATCATCGACCCGCGTGAGACCCGCCCGACGATCGTCAAGGCGCTGCGAATGGCGAAGGACAAGCAGGTCCGTAAGCCGCGCAAACGCCACGGCGTGATGCCGGTATGAGGTTGCGCGGTTCGATACCCACGTATTTCGCGGAAAAAGAACCACGGAAGGGGGAGGGATGAGTCGCTTCGAGGACCCCGTCGTCATCAGCTGCTCGATCTCGGGCGTGATCGCCAATCGCGATCAGTGCCCGGCGATCCCCTACACGCCGGAGGAGTACGCGGCCGAGGCTCGGCGCGCCGTCGACGAGGGCGCCTCGCAGATCCACATCCACGCCCGCACCCCCGACGGCACGCCGTCCTATGAGATCGAGGACTTCCAGGCGATCACCGAGGCGATTCTGGGCGAGGTCGGCGACGTCATCGTCAACTACTCGACCGGCGCGATCGGGATCCCGATCGAGAAGCGGATCGAGTACCTGCGGGCGCTGAAGCCCGATGTGGCGGCGCTGAACATGAGCTCGATGAACTACGCCAAGTACTCCAAACGACGCAAGGACTTCGTCTTCAAAACCGTCTTCGAGAACAGCTTCGACACGATCGTCGAGTTCCTGACGGCGATGCGGGAGCTGGGGATCAAGCCCGAGAACGAGTGCTTCGATGCCGGGCACGTCGCCAACCTCGACCCGCTGATCGACATGGGCCTGCTCGAGGAGCCGCTGCAGGTCTCGCTGGTGATGGGCGTCACCGGCGGCATCCGGCCGACTCCCCGCAACGTCACCCTGATGTCGGACCAGCTGCCCGGCGGGCCGGAGGGCCCCAACCAGTGGCAGGCGATCGGCATCTCCCGCGACCAGTGGAAACTGCTCGGCGCGGCGCTGGTGCTGGGCGGCAACGTCCGCGCCGGGGTCGAGGACAACCTCTACCTGCCGAACGGGGAGATGTGCCGCTCCAACGGCGATCTGATCGCCAAGGCGCGGCAGATGGCCGAGGACGTCGGCCGCCGCGCCGCCACCGTGGCCGAGGCTCGCGAGCTGCTGGGAGTTCCGAGGCGGGCAGAGGCCTAGGCAGATGGCGACGTCGATCCACCGCGCCGGTGTCTCCTGGAATGGCGGCGAGGGGGAGGACGTTCGCGCCCACGACGTTCTCCTCGGCGCCCAGTCGCTGCCCAGCTCGTCGGCGATCGAGTTCGGCGGCGACGACTCGAAGTCGAATCCGGAGGCGCTGCTGATCGGCGCCCTCGCCAGCTGCCACATGCTTTGGTTCCTGGCGCTTGCGAGGAAAAAGGGCTTCGAGGTCGCCTCTTATGAAGACGACGCCGATGGAGTGCTCGACGGCAAGAAGTTCACCGCGGCGACGCTGCGGCCGCGTGTCCGCTGGGCGGGGGATCCCCCCGCCCCGGAGGCGATCGAGGCGTTCCACCACGGCGCTCACGAGCGTTGCTTCATCGCCAGGTCAGTGGATTTCCCGGTGGCGGTCGAGCCCCAATGAGTGCCAAGCGACCCCAGCCCGGGGCCAGCCTCCCGCTTAGCGACGTCAAGGTCCTCGACCTGACCCGGCTCTTGCCGGGCGGCTTCTGCTCGCTGCTCTTGGCCGACCTCGGCGCCGAGGTACTGAAGGTCGAGGACACCGGCATGGGCGACTACATCCGCTGGGCGCCGCCGTACTACGGCAGCGACGAGCAGCAGGCGCTCGGCACCCGCTCCTCGCTCTACCTGGCGCTCAACCGCGGCAAGCGCTCGGTCCGCCTCGACCTCAAGGGCGAGGCCGGGAGGGAGGCGCTGCTGCGCCTGGTCGAGCGCCACGACGTCGTCCTCGACGGCTTCCGCCCCGGCGTCCTCGACCGGCTTGGGGTTGGCTACGAGCGCATGCGCGAGGCGAACCCGGCGATCGTCTTCTGCGCGATCACCGGCTACGGCCAGGACGGTCCCTACGCGCAGCGCGCCGGGCACGACATGAACTACCTCGGCCTGGTCGGGCTGCTGGGGCTGACCGGGGCCAAGGACGGGCCGCCGGTGCAGTCGGCCGGCCAGATCGCCGACCTCGGCGGCGGCGCCCTGATGGCAGCCTTCGGGGTGATGGCGGCGCTGCACGAGCGCCGCCGCTCCGGCGAGGGCCAGATGGTCGACGTCTCGATGGCCGACGGCGCCCTCTCCTGGCTGGCGATGGTCGCTGGCCGCTACTTCTGCGACGGCGAGGTGCCGAAGCGCGGCGAGCAGCAGTTGGCCGGCGGGCTGCTCTGCTACCTCCCTTATGAAGTCGCCGACGGCTGGGTCAGCTGTGGCGCCCTGGAGCCGAAGTTCTGGGCTGCTCTCTGTAATGGGGTGGGGAGGCCGGACCTGATCGAGAAGCAGTTCGAGCCGCCGGGCTCCGATGCCTGGCGCGATGTCGCCGACGTCTTCCGCTCCCGCACGCGCGCCGAGTGGCTCGCCTTCAACGACGAGCACGACTGCTGCATCGAGCCGGTTCTCGACCTCGACGAGGCACTCGACTCGGAGCTGGTGCGGGCGCGTGAGATGGTGGTGGAGATCGAGCAGCCGGAGCTGGGCACGGTGCGCCAGCTCGGCGCCCCGGTCAAGCTCAGCCGCACTCCCGCCGACCCGACCCGTCCGGCGCCCGCCCTCGGCGAGCACACCGAGGAGGTCCTGCGCGAGGCCGGCTACGCGCCCGCGGAGATCGAAGCGATGCTCGCCTCCGGCGCCGCCGCCGGCCCCCAGTCGGGCGCCAAGCCAACCGAGTTCCGCGCATGACCGCCGACGGGCCGATAAGTCCAGCCAGGGTCGACATTTCGGCCCATCGACCCCAGGAGCTGCTGCGGATGGGGGAGCTGGCCGAGGCGTCTGGGGTGCCGGCGCCGACGATCAAGCATTACCTGCGCGAGGGGCTGCTGCCGGAGCCGGTCAAGACCAGCCGCAACATGGCCTATTACCCACCCGAGTTCATCGACCGGATCAAGCTGATCAAGCGCCTGCAGGAGGAGCGCTTCATGCCGCTGAAGGCGATCAAGTCGGTGCTCGACGAGGACCCGGAGCGAGCCAGGGCACTGCTCGAGCTGGAGGACCGCATCCTCGACCGCGCGTTGGCCGGCGAACGTTCGCGAACCAGCGCCAGCGAGGTACGCAAGCGCTACGGCGTCCCCCAGGAGGCCCTCGACCGCCTCGCCGAGCTGGAGATCCTGACCCCGAACAGCCGCGGCTACTCGCCTTCCGACGTCACCATCATCGAGGCGATCAGCCGCTTCCGCGCCGGTGGCTACGACGAGCAGATCGGCTTCACCGTCTACGACACCCTGCGTTACAAGGAGGCGCTCGAGGCCCTGGTCCACCAGGAGGTCGACATGGTGATGACCCGGCTGGCCGGCGAGGTCTCGCCCGAGCGCGTGGTCGAGATGCTCGAAGCCGGAGCCCAGCCGCTCAAGGACCTGATCGCGGCGCTGCACACCAAGCTGATGGTGGCCGAGCTCGAGCGCCAGCGCGACAGCCGGCGCTAGCGGGCGCCGGCGCCGATCAGCTGCCGGGTTGCCTCGATCCCCTCAAGGCTGGTCATCGCCCCGGTCCGCTCGGCAACCGCCGCGCCCTCGTCGAGCGCCTCGGGGGCGCCTTCGCGGTCGTTCGCGTCGAGCGCGAGGGCGAGCGCGCGCAGCGTCAGGGGCAGCGACCACAGCATGCCGCGCTCGCGGGCGAGGTCGGCGGCCCAGGCGGCAAGGTCGAGCGCCTCCTCGGCGCGACCGACCCCGGCCAGTGCTTCGGCGCGCAGGGCCGCCCGCCAGCACTCCATCTCGTCGCCGCCGTCGATCGCCGCCCGGTAGACCCGCTCCGACTCCTGCAGCGATTCCAGCGCCGACTCGTGGTCGCCGGCGAGGAGCTGCGTGGCGCCGACGTTGGAGAGGGCGAGGCTGCGGGAGAAGACGTCGCCGAGGCGTTCGGTCAGCTCGCAGTTGCGCCGCGCCAGGGCGATCCCCGCCTCGGTGTCGCCCCGCATTGCCAGCATCAGCGACTGGTTGCTGCGGGTCCAGCTCTCGATCTCCGGATCCCCCTCCTCGGAGGCGATTCGCAATGCCGCGTCGAACAGCTCTTCGGCCTCCTCGAGCCTGCCACGCTCGCGCCGGGCCACGCCCTTGCCCATGATCGCCCAGGCGAGCGGGTTGCCGATCACGATCCCGGCCCCGGCGCGGCGGTCGCTGCCGCAGAGCTCGATCACCTGGTCCAGCGCCCGTTCGAAGCCGTCGAAGTCGGCGACGCAGAGGTACGCGTAGGAGCCGGCCGCGCGGATCGCGATCCGCAGGTGGAGGTCACCCGATTCGTCGGCAAGGCGGTTCGTCTCTGCCACCGCGGCGAGCCAGGTCTCGCCCTGGTGCGGCATCCCCGGCCTGGCCGAGGTCGCCATCCGCAGCAGCGCCAGCGAGCGCAGGTCGCCGGTCCGCGTCGCGATCTCCTCGGCCTCCGCGGTCAGCCGAGCTTCCTCGTCGCCGTCCATTCCCAGGCGCCAGGCGAAGTCGAGCTGCAGCAGCCGCGACATCACCGCCAGCGCCGTCGCCTCCTCGTCCTGCTCGAGCCGTGCGCTCAGCTCCATCACCCGCCGCCAGAGTCGCATCGCGTCGCCCGGCCGGCTGCTGCCGGTCCAGTAGGCGGCGCGCGCCGACCAGCGCGCCGCTTCCAGGGTTTCGCCGCCCTCCTCCATGTGGTGGGCGATCAGCGCCGCCAGCTCGTCGTGGCGGTCGGGTTCGAGCTCGATCAGCGCCCGTGCCGCCGCCGCGTGGGTCGCCGAACGGCCGTCGGCGAGCTGGGTGCCGTAGGCGACCTCGCGGGTCAGCGGATGGCGGAAGGCGAGCACCCGCTCCGGGTAGAGCTCGGCTTCGTAGAGGAAGCCCGCCTCGATCAGCTCGCAGAGCACCGGGTCGATCCGCTCGCGGTCGAGCCCGGCGGTCATCCCCAGCGCCCGACCGCTGATCTCCTTGCCGACCACCGAGGCGACCTGCAGCAGCTGCTTCGCGGCCGGGTCGAGACGGTCGATGCGGGCGGCGAGGACGGCCTGCACCGTGACCGGCACCCGCGCGCCCTCGATCGGTCGCGCCAGGCGGTAGGCCCCGCGCTCGCCCTCGAGGTAGCCGGCCTCGTCGAGCTCTCGCACGATCTCCTCGATGAAGAACGGGTTGCCCTGGCTGCGTTCGTGGATCGCCTCGTCGAGGCCGTCCAGGGATGGGTCCTCGCCGGCCAAATCGCGGAGCAGGTCGCGCGTGTCCTCGCGCCCGAGCGGTTCGAGGGGGAGCTCGCGGTAGGCCTTCGAGCTCTGCCAGGGCGGCGTGTACTCGGGCCGGAAGTTGACCACCGCCAGCGTGTTGGTGCCCTCGATCGCGTCGACGAGGTCGGAAAGCATCGCGTTGCTGCCCTCGTCGATCCAGTGCAGGTCCTCGATCAGCAGGACCAGCGTCTTGCGGCGGCTGGGGGCGTTGGTGAGCCGGCAGACGACTCGCCCCAGCGCCCGCTGCCGCGCGTCCGGGCTCATCTGCGCCACCGGCCGCTCGGGGTCGGGCACGCCGAGGAAGTCGAAAAGCAACGGCAGGTCCTCGGCAAAGCTGGGATCCAGCAGCAGCGACCGGCCGGCGATCTTCTCCCGCGCCAGCTGCTCGGGGTCGCGCTCGCCGATCCCGAAGAAGGCCCGCAGCATCTGCAGCACCGGCATGAAGGGGATCGACGTTCCGTGCGCCTGCGCCTGCGCCTCGAGGACCTCGAGCCCCTCCGCGCGGCAGCGCTGCGTGAACTCGAGGCAGAGCCGGCTCTTGCCGACGCCCGGTTCGGCCACCAGGCCGACGGCACCGCCCTTGCCCGCCCGCGCGTCGTCGAGTGCCGCTTTCAGGGCCGCCACCTCCTCGGCCCGGCCGACGAAGCTGGAGAAGCCGCGCTCGCGCGAGAGATCGAGTCGTGAGCGCGGCTGCCCGACTCCGGCCAGCTCGAAGACCCTGACCGGGCGGCTCGCCCCTTTGATCTCGAACTCGCCGAGGTCATCGAGGTCGAGGAAGCCGCCGGCGAGCTCGGCCGTGTGCTCGGTCACGTAGGCCTTGCCGGGCTCGGCCAGCGCCTCCATCCGCTGCGCCAGGCCGACGGTGTGGCCGATCGCCGTGTAGTCGCCCTCGCGCTTCTCGCCGATCGCCCCGGCGACCACCTCGCCGGAGTTGATCCCGATCCGGGTGGAGAAGTTGAGCCCCGGCCCGCGCCGCAGCTCGGCCGCGTAGTCGGAGACGTCGTCGAGCATCTGCAGGGCGGCGTAGCAGGCGCGCCGCGCGTGGTCCTCGTGGGCGATCGGCGCCCCGAAGACGGCCATGATCCCGTCGCCGGTGAACTTGTCGACGGTGCCCTCGAACTTGGCCACGGCGTCGGCCAGGATCGAGAAGAAGCGTTGCATGATCTTGCGCCACTCCTCTGGGTCCTGCTGCTCCGCCAGGTCCATCGAGCCGCTGACGTCGGCGAACAGCACCGTTACCTGCTTGCGCTCGGCATCGTCCCTCGTCGTCGGACTCACCCGATCTAGCTTACGCCGGTCTTTTCCCGGGTTGCGGCAGTCCTTTCGGTCGCTATACGGCCCAAAGGACTGCCGCAATAGGCTCGACCCCGGTTCGGGGGCGCACGATCCCGTCCTATACTGAGCGAGCCGATTGACTGGTCAATCAGCCAGCGTCCGACCTTGGAGGAAGTTGTTGCGAGCAGCCGCGGTACAGCTCAACTCGAGCGCAGACAAGGCCCGGAACCTCGCCGTGGCCGAGCGCCTCGTGCGCGCCGCTGCCGCTGACGGCGCCGAGCTCGTCGCGCTGCCGGAGAAGTGGAACCTGCTGGCGGCGGGGGAGGAGCTGGTGGCCGGGGCGGAGGGGCTCGACGGGCCCAGCCTCAGCGCCGCCCGTGCCTGGGCGCGCGATCTCGGGATCCACCTGCTCGCCGGCAGCATCGCCGAGCGTGGCGAGGCCGAGCTCGCCTCGAACACCTCGGTCCTGATCGGCCCCGGGGGCGAGGACCTCGCCGTCTATCGCAAGATCCACATGTTCGACGTCGACGCCGGCGGCGTCTCCTACCGCGAGTCCGAGCACGAGCAGCCGGGCCAGGAGATCGTCACCGCCCCGGTCGGCGAGCTCGTCGCCGGCCTCAGCGTCTGCTACGACCTGCGCTTCCCGGAGCTCTTCCGCATCCTCGCCCTGCGCGGCGCCCGCATCCTCACCGTGCCCTCCGCCTTCACCGCGGCCACCGGCCGCGATCACTGGGAGGTGCTGCTGCGGGCACGGGCGATCGAGAACCAGGCCTTCGTACTGGCGCCCAATCAGGTCGGCGCGGCGGCCCCACACTTCAACTCCTTCGGCCACTCGGCGATCGTCGATCCCTGGGGGACGGTGCTGGCGCTGGCGCCCGAGGAGGAGTGCTTCGTCGCCGCCGAGCTCGACCTGGCGGCGCAGGATCGCGTCCGCGAGGAGCTGCCCTCACTGGTCAACCGCCGCCCCCGCGCCTACACCTGGCCACAGCTGGCGGAGGCGCGAGCCTGATGGCGAAGGCTCCACCGGTCGACAAGCGCCGCCAGATCCTCGACGCGGCGATCCGCGTCTTCGCCCGCCAGGGCTTCCACGCGACCCGGGTCTCCGACATCGCCGACGAGGCCGGCGTCGCCTACGGGCTCGTCTACCACTACTTCCGCTCCAAGGACGAGGTGCTGAACGAGCTCTTCGTCGAGCGCTGGTCGTTGCTGCTCAGCGCGATCGACGAGACCGACCGGACGGGGGGGACGCCGCGCGAGAAGATGGCCGCGGTGGCGGCCTTCATCGTCGACTCCTACCGCCACGACCCGGAACTGATGAAGGTGATCATCGTCGAGGTCACCCGCGCCGCCAACTCCTTCGGGCGCACTCACCTGCCGGAGATCCGCCGCGCCTACCAGTCGATCGCCAAGATCGTCGAGGACGGGCAGAAGGCGGGCGCCTTCCGCGACGACGTCGCGCCGATGTTCGCCTCGATGTCCTTCTATGGCGCCATCGAGCAGCTGCTCTCGGGCTGGATCTTCGACGTCATCCCCGCCTCCGACACGGACTTCGACCAGGCCAAGGAACTTGTGGTGACGACGATCTGCGACGGGCTCGAGCCGCGATAGGTAAGGTCGCGAACTGGGTATGGACAACGAGATGGTCAAAAGATTGCTCTGGAGTGGGGTGCTTGCCGGCAGCAGCGCCCTCGCCAGCATCGCCGCGGCACGCATCGCCGCGATCGTCTGGCGCCGCGTCTTCGACGAAGATCCGCCCGAGTAGGAGGAACCATGCCCGACCCGAGCCAGACGCCACCGACGACGCCACCGCCGGTCCCCCCGAGTCCGCCGCAGACGCCGCCGGGCCCCGCCGCGGACGAGAAGTCGGTCGCCGACCTCGTCTTCGACGTCTCTCAGGGCACCTCTTCGCTGATCCGCGAGGAGCTCGAGCTCGCCAAGGCCGAGGTGACCGAAAAAGTCGGCAAGTTGCTGCGCGGCTCGGTCGTCGGAATCGCCGCCGGAGTCTTCGCCTTCCTCGCTCTGATCTTGGTCATGGAGGGAATCGCCTGGCTGCTCAACGAAGAGGTCTTCGACGGCAAGGCCTGGCCCGGCTTCTTCATCGAGGCCGCCGTCTTCCTGCTGATCGCGGCCGCCGCCGGCGCGATCGCCTACAAGGCCGTCAAGGCCGGCTCGCCGCCGGTTCCCGAGCAGGCGATCGAAGAGGCGAAGCTGACCAAGACGATGTTCGAGCGCGAGGCCGAGAGCACCGCCGAGAACGTCCAGCACAGCGTCGTCAAAGGAGGCGGGAAATGAGCGTCGACCCCACCCGCCCCGCGACCGCCGGGATGCCCGGCCGCTCCGCGGCCGAGATACGCCGCGACATCGACATCCAGCGCGTGCAGCTGGGCAGCTCCGTCGAAGCGCTGCGCGGCCGGGTCACCGAGCTGACCGACTGGCGCCGTCAGGTCGACGAGCACCGCACGCAGCTGATCGCCGCCGCCGCCGTCGTGGGATTCGCGATCGGCGTTCGGGCGATGCTGAAGCGCCGCCGCTAGCGCGGCTGAACCAACTCGGTCGGCACGCTGCCGATGCCGAGCAGCCCCGGGCCCACGTGCGCACCGAGCACGGCACCGATCTCGGAGACGAAGACCGGCTCGCAACCGAAGATCTCGCGGCCATCGTCGATCAGGCCGTTGGCAGTCTCCTCGTCCTGGATGTACTGGACGACCCAGCCGTCGGCGCCCTGCTCATGACGCTGGCGGGCGTAGTCGCGCAACCGCTCGAGCGAGCGGGCGCGGGTGCGGACCCGCTCAACCGGGGTGATCTCCTCCTCGAGCGTGAGGATCGGCTTGATCTTCAGGGCGCTGCCGATCCAGGCGCGGGCGCCGCCGATGCGGCCGCCGCGGCGCAGGTACTCGAGAGTGTCGATCGCGAACCACATCTTCAGCTCTTGCCGGGTCTTCTCGGCACGAGCGAGACAGGTCGCGGCATCGCCGCCCTCGATCGCCGCCGCCGAGGCGCCGAGGACGGCAAGGCCCATGCCCCCCGCCGCCGAGCGTGAGTCCATGACGTGGATGCGCTCCCCGCCCTTGTCTTCGTCGATCAGCCGCTGGCGCGCCTGGTTGGCCGCCTCGTAGGTTCCGGAGATGCCGGCGGAGATGTGGATCGAGACGATCTCCCCGCCGGCCGCGAGCAGCGGCTCGTAGACGGAGATGAAGTCCCCGATCGAGGGCTGGGAAGTGGTGGCGCCGCTCTCGGAGGCTCGCAGCCGCTCATAGAAGGCGGCGTAGTCGGAGATCTCCCGCTCGCGCTCCTGCTGACCATCGACCGAGACGTAAAGGCTGATCGTCTCGATGCCCCGCTCCTTGACCAGGTCACAGGGAAGGTAGGCGGTGGTGTCACAGACGACGGCCGTCTGGGCGCTCGAATTCAACTCGGCGATTCTCGCAGACCGACCGCGCATGGAGCTGCCGCCGCTGCCCAGCTACACTTTGTGAAGTGACGGATACCCCAAACGCCGCGATCACCCTTACCGACAAGGCCGCCGAGAAGATCGGCGAGCTGCTCGGTGGACAGCCCGAGGGCGCCGAGCAGGCCCTTCGCGTCGCGGTTCGCGGCGGCGGCTGCTCCGGCTTCCAGTACGCGCTCGCCTTCGACAAGCCCAAGGACGACGACAACGTCTTCGAGGTCGATGGCGTCGCCGTCGTCGTCGACAAGGTCAGCATGCAGTTCGTCTTCGGCTCGGAGGTCGATTACGTGGAAGGGCTTCAGGGGGCGGGCTTCCAGGTCAATAACCCGAACGTAGTTGCGGCCTGCGGCTGTGGATCGTCCTTCCAGGTCAAAGACGACGCCGAGGCTGCCGCCGCGGTTTAGTCCCTCTTAGCGCGAGCGGCGCTGGGGCTATTCGATCTGCAGTGGCGGGGACTGCGCCGGCGGGCCCTCAGGGGGTACCGCGGTGACTTCGGGCTGCTCGACGCCGAGCGCTTCGGCGAGTTCGCCGGACTCGAACATCTCCTCGACGATGTCGGCCCCGCCGAGCAGCTGGCCGTTGACGTAGAGCTGGGGGAAGGTCTGCCAGTCGGAGAGCTCGGCGGTGACTTCGCGCAGCGGCTGCAGCGCCGGCAGCACGTCGATCGCGCCGTACTCGACGTCGACCTGGTCGAGGACCTGGACGACGCGCGCCGAGAAGCCGCAGCGCGGCGTCTCCGGGGTCCCTTTCATGAAGAGCAGCACCGGGTTGGCGGCGATCAGCTCCTGGACTTTGGATTTCAACTCTGGGTCGGCCATGGCCCACATTGTATGGAGCGGCGCTCGTCGGCTCAGAGCTGGGTGGCGAGCAGGCCGATCATCGCCGCCAGCGGTGATCGGCGGACGGCTGTCGCCGTCAGCCGGTGACGCTGGTCTTGACCGACAGCGCGTGGATCGTGCCGTCGTCGAAGCGCTCTTTGACCGCGGCCTTGACCAGGCGGTGCTGGTCGATCCGCGAGAGGCCCTCGAACTGGGCGGCGTTGACGACCGCCCGCAGGTGGTCGCCGGTCCCGGTTTCGTCGCTGACCTCGACCTCGGCGCCGGGCAGCGCCGACTCGATCATTCCCTTCAACTCTGCCAGGTCCGCGGCCATGGGCTCTAGCCCGGGAGCTTCTCGCCGAGGGTGTCGAGCATCTCCTCGACCCTGACGAACTTGACGCGGGGACGGCCGTGGGGCTCGCCGCGGCCGACCTCGGCCTGGTCGATCGCCTGCCAGTCCTCGAAGCTGACGTAGCGGGTGCCGCGCTCGGTCAGCAGTGCCTCGACGGCGGCGGGATCCGGATTCTCCGGCGCCAGCAGGGTCTGCGACTCGACGTCGTCGAGCAGGTGGGTGACGGTCTCCAGGGCGTCTTTCTTGTTGGTGCCGATGACGCCTGAGGGGCCGCGCTTGATCCAGCCGGCGGTGTAATGACCGACTTTGTGGCCGGAGTCGTGGGAGTCGAGCACGCGGCCGCCCTCGTTGAGGATCAGCCCGCGCTTCTCGTCGAAGGGGACGCCCTCGATCGGGATGCCGGTGTAGCCGACCGAACGCAGGATCAGGCCGCACTCGAGCTCTTCGCGCTCGCCGGTGTCCTTGGCCCGCAGCGTGCCGCCTTCCTCGACCAGTTCGTTGCGGCCGATGACGATGCTTTCGACCTTGCCGTCGCCTTTGATCTCGACCGGCGAGGCGAGGAAGCGGAGGACGATCCGCTGGCGCTTGCCCTCTGGCGTGCGCTGGGAGAACTCGCGCAGGGTCTCGACGTTGACCCGGGTCGTCTTGTCGACCTCGTCGGATTCGAGGAAGGCGGCGCTGGCGGGATCGAGCTCGACCTCGGCGGGATCGACGATCACGTCGGCGTCCTCCATCTCGCCCAGCTCCTTGATCTCGGGGTTGGTGAAGGCCGCCTGCACCGGTCCGCGGCGGCCGAGCACGACGATCTCGCGGATCTTCCTCGCGTCGAGCAGCTCGATCGCGTGGTCGGCGGTATCGGTCTGGCGCAGCTCGTGGTCGGTCAGGGCCAGCATCCGGGCGACGTCCATCGCCACGTTGCCGTTGCCGATCACCACCGCGCGCTCGCTGGAGAGGTCGAAGTCATGGTCGGCGTAGTCGGGATGGGCGTTGTACCAGCCGACGAAGGCGGTCGCGGCGGCGCTGCCCGGCAGCTCCTCGCCGGGCACGCCGAGCTGGCGGTCGGTCTCGCAGCCGACCGTGAAGACGATCGCGTGGTAGAGCCGTTCCAGGTCCTCGACCTCGAGGTCGTGGCTGATCTTGACGTTGCCGAAGAAGCGGAATCCCTCGCGGGCGGCGGTTTTTTCATAAACCCGGGTGACCGACTTGATCTTCGGGTGGTCGGGCGCGACGCCGCCGCGGACGAGGCCGAAGGGGGTGGGGAGGCGGTCGAAGAGGTCGACCTGGGCGTGCAGGTCCTCGCCCTTGAGGATGTGCTCGGCGGCGTAGAAGCCGGACGGGCCGGCGCCGACGATGGCGACGCGAAGTGGGTTCTCGGGGCTGCCGATCTTGCTCATTGGACGCGGAAGAATAGGGAATTCGGGAAGCGGAGCGACTACGCGACCGAAACCGCGGTGGCGGTGCCGTCGAGCGCGTCGAGTGCCTTGCGGACCGACATCGCCACGCAGGTGAAGATCGGCGTCTCGCGCTCGGTGTACTCGCTCGACTCGGTCGGCCGCAGCTCGTTGACCAGGTCGAGGAACATCCCCGGGTCGTCGCCCTCGAAGCAGACGACGAACTCCTGGTCGTCGATGCCGAAGGAGTAAGTCGTGTTGATCGTGATCTCCGGATAGCGGCGGCCGACCTCAATGTGGCTTTTCATGATCCGCCCGCGCTCCTCCGCCGCCAGCCCGTACCAGCGACGCTGCTTGACCATCGGGTAGAGGAAGAGGTACTTGCGCTCGGAGGTGCAGATCTGCGGCCGCGCCCCCTCCTCGGAGTAGGGAGAGCGTTTGGTCATCGAGAGGAACGAGTGGGGCGTCTCGGCCCACTTGGCCAGGCCGCTCTGGCCGAGAACGACGTGGAAGGTATGGATGTCGTCGAGGTTGGGGCTCTGGTTGAGCAGGACGAGATCGACGTCGCCACGCGTGCCTATGGTTGAGTAGGCCCGCAGCGAGCGGTCGATGCCGAAGTCCTCGCAGGCGGCGAGGAACTCCTGCTTATCGGCGTCGCGCAGCTCGGCGTCGCGTCGGCGCCAGGCGGGATCGATCTTGAAGAAAGAAAACTTGGCGAACGTCCGATCAGCCATCGCGGTCACGATAGCGGCCGTCGTCCTGCTGGTCGCGGCGGCGCCGGCGGGCGCCCGGGTCTCCTTGGTCCTGCTTCCCCAGGGGACCTCCGTGGAGGAAGTGGCGGCGGCTGGGATGTCGCCGGGGTTGATGAGCGCGGGACTGGGCTTGGTGCCGGCGGAGCAGACCTACCTGGACATCGGCCAGGGCAACCGGGTCTTCGATTCGCTCTACGACTCGGACCTGCCGCCGGCGGCGGTGCCGCTCGATCGCCCGGTGACCGATGCCGCGGTGCTGCGGCGGGCGGAATCGGCTCCGGCCGAGATCGTGCCGGGGCTGCTGGCGAAGACGCTGGCGCGGGCGGGCAGGTCGTTCGAGGTTCGCACCGCTTCCGTGCCCCGGCTCCGGAGCCTCGTCGCGGGCCTGCGCGGGAACGACCTGCTGATCGCGATCGAGAGGCCGCCGCCTGCCAAGGACCGGGGCCTGGCCATCGGGTTGGCCGGGGCTGGCTACGACGGCAATCTGACCTCGGACAGCACTCGACTCGACGGCTATGTCCTCGCCACCGATGTGGCGCCGACGATCTTGGAGCGCCTGGGCATGGGGGTGCCCTCGCAGATGTCAGGGGAGCCGATCCGCGCTGAGGGCGAAGCCGACCCGGCCGCGGTGGTCGCGCTCGGGGAGCGGATGGCGGTGGTGGCGGACCGGCGGGGGCCGGTGATTGGGTTGAGCCTGCTGGCCTGGGTCCTGGTGCTCGGCCTGACGGCTGGTCTGGCGGGTGCCGCCGGGGCGCGAGTCGCGATCCGGGTGGTGGGACTGGCGGTGGTCTACGTACCACTGGTGCTTCTAGTCGGAGCGGCGCTCGAGCCAGGAGAGACGCTGGAAATGCTCTTGGTGATGCTCGGCGCGCCGGCGCTGGCGGCGGCCACGCTGGCGCTGCTCGGCGGCTACCGGGCTCTGGCCATTGGCTCGGCGCTGACCGTGCTCGCTTGCGCGCTCGACATGATCGTCGGGTCGCCGCTGACGGCGCTCTCGCTGATGGGCCCGAATCCTGGGCTGGGGGCTCGCTTCTACGGGATCGGCAACGAGCTCGAGGCGCCGTTGGCAGTGCTGACCGTGGCTGGCACGGGGGCGGCCCTGACCGGGTTCGCACCGCGCCTGGCGCCTCGTGCCGCCGCCGCCGTCTTCGTCGCCGTCGGCGTCTGCGCCGCCATCGTCTTCGCGGCCGGGCGCTTTGGCGCCGACGTCGGTGCGGCGATCGTGATGCCGGTCGGGGCTGCCGCCGCGGCCGCGGCGATCGCGGCGCGTAGGCGCCGGGCGGCGCTGCTGGTCGTCGCCGTGCCCTTCGCGGCACTGGCCCTGTTGGCTCTTGGCGACCTGCTGTCGGGGGCCAACGCCCACCTCACCCGCTCCGTCCTGGACGCCGGTGGCCTAGGCGATCTCGGCGATGTCGCCGAGCGCCGCCTCCGGCTCTCGGCCAGCAGCCTTCAGCGTCCGCTCAGCTTCGTCTTCCTGCCCCTCGTCGCTCTTCTCGTTGCGCTTGCGGCGGTGCGTCGTGACCGGCTCCGTGCCTGGCTGCAGCCCCACCCACCGATGCGGGCCGGGCTGATCGGGGCCGCCATCGCCACCGCGGTCGGCGCTCTCGCCAACGACTCCGGCGCCTTGGTGGCGGAGATCGGAGCCGCCTATCTACTCGTCTTCGTCGGCTTCGCTTGGGCTGAGAGCGGTTGCGCCGGCGAGGGCGAGGCCGGTCGATGATCTACCCTTAGCCACTCGTGCGCATAGCTCTCGTCTCGCCATATTCCTGGTCTTACCAGGGGGGCGTGAACCGGCACGTGGAGGCGCTTGCCGAGGAGTTTCTCGGCCGTGGCCACGACGTTCGCGTGCTCGCTCCCTACGACCCGCCAGGCCGGGTCAGTCGGGCCCTGCACCGAGCGGCGCCCGAACCGCGCCCGCTGCCGGACTACGTGACGCCGCTGGGGCGGACGATGGGTTTCGGCGTCAATGGCTCCGTGGGCAACCTGGCGCCGTTCCCGGCCGGTGGAGTGGTGGCGCCCCGCCGCGAGGTGCGCCGGGAGGAATTCGACCTCATCCACGTCCACGAGCCGCTGGCGCCGCTGGTCGGCTGGAACGCGACCCTCGGGGCGAGGACGCCGGTCGTCGGCACCTTCCACGCCTACTCGACCAAGCCGATGCCCAACTACATCGCGAACTCGCTCGGCGCCCGCCGCATGTTCAACCGCCTCGCGGCCCGGATCGCCGTCTCCGAGGCGGCCGCCTGGACCGGCCGCCGCTGGTACGGCGGCGACTACACGATCATTCCCAATGGGGTCGACGTCGACGCGGCGCCGAGCGCGCCGTCGACGACGGCCGGCGAGCTGCGCATCCTCTTCGTCGGCCGCCCGGAGGAGCGCAAGGGCCTGCCGATCCTGCTGACCGCCTTCGGCGCCCTGGTCGAGCACGTCCCCTGCCGGCTCACCGTGATCGGCGCCGATCGCGAGGACGTGTTGCGCTACCTCGCCGATCCCGAGCTGCTGCGCTGGATCGACATCCGCGGTCGCGTCTCCGGCGACAGCCTCTGGGCCGAGTTGCACGGGGCCGACGTCCTCTGCGCGCCCTCGCTCTCGGGCGAGAGCTTCGGCATGGTGCTGACCGAGGCCTTCGCCGCCGGCACGCCGGTGATCGCCTCCAACATCGCCGGCTACAGCGATGTCGTCAGCGATGGCGTCGACGGCCTGCTGGTACCGCCCGGGGATCCGCAGCGGTTGGCCGAGGAGCTGCAGCGCGCTCATCACGAACCCGATCGCCTGGCGGCGATGGGAGAGGCCGCCAGGCGCAGCGCCCAGCGCTACGCCTGGACCAACGTCGCCGACCAGGTGACCAAGGTCTACGAGCGGGCGATCGCGACGCCGCAGCCATTCGGGGTCGCCGAGCGCGCCACCCACTGGGCCGGTATTCGGCCCGCTGACGGCGGGCCCCGCCGTCCGGCTCAGAAGCTGCCGTCGCTGGACCCGGCACCGGCCCAGACGGGCAAGCGCGGCCGAGCGGTCGCCCGGCGGGTCGGACTGGTCGTCGCCGGCGGCCTCGGGATCGGCCTGACCGTGCTCGCCGCGCAGAAGATCGGGGTCGACAACGTGGTCGAGAGCATCGTTCGCTCGAACCTCACCTGGGTGTTGATCGCCTGTGCCCTGATGGCCTCCTCGCTCTTCTTCCGTGCGGCCTCCTGGTACTGGATCGCCCGCGCGGCACTGCCCAACCGTTCCGTCCGCCGCCGCGACGTGACCTCGGCGACGATGATCGGCGTGCTGATGTCGGCGACCCTGCCGGCTCGCCTCGGGGAGCCGGCGCGCGCCCTCGCCCTCGCCCGCCGTACGGGCCGCATGCGCGAAACCTTCCCGGTCCTGCTCGGGACCCTGGTTTCGCAGACGATGCTCAACTTGGTGGCGCTGGCGCTGCTCGGAGTGATCATCGTCTCCTCGACGCCGCTCTTCCATTCCGGCACCCAGAAGATCTTCGTCTTCAGCCTCGTGCCGCTACTGCTGCTGGTCGTCGTCCTGGTCGCGCCGATGCTGATGCGGCGCAACGGCAACGGCCGCCTCGCCCGCGCCGGCGCCACTCTGCACCGGGCGCTGGTCCAGGTTCGGGCCGGACTCGCCGTCTTCCGCGATCCGCGCCGCGGTACCGCCGCCGCGGCCGCCCAGCTCGGTGCCTGGGCGATCCAGCTCGCCGCTTGCTGGGCGCTGCTCTACGCGCTGGGGCTCGACGGCAAGGCCGGGGTCGGCGCCGCCGCGGCCGTTCTCTTCGCGGTCAACGTCACGGCGGTCGTGCCGGCGACCCCGTCGAACATCGGCGTCTTCCAGCTGGCTGTGATCAGCGTCCTCCACACCGGCTTCGACGTCAGCACCGCCGACGCGCTCGCATATGGGGTGATCCTGCAGGCGGTCGAGATCGCCACCGCCGTTGCCTTGGGCCTTCCCGCCCTCGTTCGCGAGGGCCTCACCTGGAGCGACCTGCGGGTGCAGGCCCTTTCAGCCGCGCCGGTGCATCTCGAGTCGAAGCCGCGTGAGCGCCCCGGCTCCAGTCGCGAGGGCGTTATTTAGGCAACAAATGTCTATACGTTAAGAATCTTATGCATTGATTTAGGATGTTTCGGAGTTGCGCAAAACCGACCGGAAGGGGTGGCTCCGCAGCAGATGGCAACGGTCAGCGCCACCGCCTGGCCCGACGGCGAGATTCGCGCTGGCAGCCGCGTGCTGTCGCTCTTCGAGAACCCGTTGAACGCGCGGCTCCTTCGCGCCCACATCGACGGACCGATGCGCCTCGGCGAGTTGCAGGAGTCGGTCGGCCCGTCCGCGCCCAGCACCGTGCGGGCCGCCGTCGCCAACCTGCGCGCCAACGGTGCGCTGGCCAGGCCCTCGGCTGGGAACTCGACCTCCGCCGCCACGGTTCTCAGCCGGGCGGGCGAGGGGATGCTGTTCGTGGCCGCCGAGGTAGAGGCTTGGCTGGCGCGCTGCCCGGCTGGCCCGATCGCCCCCGACAGCGAGGAGGCCAGGGAAGCGGTCAAGGCGCTTGGCGGTGGCTGGAGCTCGACCCTGATGCACGGGCTGGCCAACCGGCCCTTCACCCTGGCCGAGCTCGACAGCTTCATTCCCGGCGTCAGCTATGCCTCGTTGGAGCGTCGCGTCTCCTGGATGCGAGCGACCGGCCAGATCGAGCCGGTGAGAAAGGCGGGGAGGGGCACCCCCTATGTGGTGACCGATTGGCTGCGGTACTCGATCGCGCCGCTCTGCGCCGCCGGCCGCTGCGAGCGCCGGCATCTGGAGGAGGAGAGCGGCCCGATAACCGCGATCGAGGTCGAGGCCTCGTTTCTGCTGGTGGTTTCGCTGGCTCCCCTGCGCAGGAGCGCCCGCGGCAGCTGCATGCTGGCCGTGCAGACCGACCCGCGGGAGCCTGGTGAGGAGGAGCCGAGGCTCGCCGGAGTCACGGTTGAGGTCGACCGCGGTCAGGTTGCCTCGTGTACGCCCGAGATCGGCGCCGAACCGACTACTTGGGCGGTTGGCGCCCCAGAGACCTGGCTCGATGTCGTCATCGACGGCCGGATCGAGGACCTGCGGATCGGCGGCGTCAATCCTCAGCTCGCTCTCGACCTCGTCACCGGCATGCACTTCGCCCTTTTTGGCGATCGCTGAGGCCCGTTCGGCACCGGTAAACAGCGAGGTGCGCAAAAAATCGAGTCTCAAGCGGTAATTCCTTGACGAATAACGAGACGTACGCATAGAGTCACCAACGAGTACAGACTTCGATTTGGGGTGGGGTGAATTGGAATACGACGCCGCTTTGCTGGAGCGCGTCGCGCAGCGGTTTTGGCGCGACACCTGGAAGTCGGTTACGCCTGACGCGGTAGTCGAATCCGGTGTCGAAATCAGGAGTTTCGGACCCGTCCAGGCGGCCGCTTTCGGCGACCTGCCTCAGGTTCACAGCCTCAACCAGATCCAGGGGGCGGCGGAGCCCGGGGCGATCGAGGGCGGTTACCTGTCGGAAGCCATCGAATGGATGCGGGGTTGGGAGGTCGATTACCGGGTGCCGGTAGCCGAGTGCCGGCCGGGGGCGGAGGAGGCGGAGTCCTGGCTCAGCACCCGCGGCTACGAGCGCGGCAGCGGTTGGGCGAAACTGGTCCGTGAGGTGTCGCCGCCCGACCTTCCGGCCAACCCCGACGTGACGGTCTTCGAGCTCGGCGAGCATGAAGCCGACGGCGAAGGCTTCAGCTCGATCGTCGCCGAGGCGCTCGATCTGCCGGTGACCGCGGGAACCCTCTTCTTCTCGCTGCCGCAGGAAGAGCGCTGGCGCTGCTACACGGCCGCCCTCGCTCCGGAGGGCGAGATCGTCGCTGCCGGCTCGATGCTGATCGACGAGGGCGTGGCCCAGTTCGGCCCCGACACCACGCTCGAGCACGGGCGCGGTCGCGGCTGCAACACGGAGCTGCTGCGGCGCCGGCTGCTCGACGCGGTCGAGGCGGGCTGCCACACGGTCTTCGTCGAACTGGGCGAAGGTGAGCCGGAGGGCATCTCGCGTGCCTATCGCAACCTGCGACGGGCCGGTTTCGAGGAGGCCTACAAGAGCCGCAACTGGCAGCGCCCGGCGCTGCACCCCGCCGAGGTCATCGAGTAGCGGACGTCCGGGGGTTAGGCGCTGGCCGTGGCCGGCTCGGCCGCGTCCTCGTCCGGATCGACCTCCGGCGGCAGCTCGCCACCGCGGTCGGTGCCGGCGATCAGCTCGTCCGGCGCCTTCTCCGCCGGGATGAAGCCGGACTTCATGCCGAAGTAGACGGCCTGGGGATGATGGGCGACGATCGCCACCGTCGACTGCTCGGGCATCACGGCGTAGCCGCCGGAGAGGGTCATCCCGATCTCTTCGAGGTCGAGCAGGCGCCAGACTTTCTCGTGCTCGGACTGCTCCGGGCAGGCGGGGTAGCCCCAGGAGTAGCGGCGGCCCTGGTCGGCGTCGATGCCGAGCTCGCGACGCGCCTCCGAGTGCGTCCACTCGGCCAGTCCCTCGGCCGACTGCACGCCGAGGCCGTGGACGTAGAGCTGTTCGGCGAACTCGCCCTCGCGCTCGAGGCGTTCGATCAGCTCGGTCACCTCGGGCCCCACGGTCACTCCCTGCAGGGCGACGACGTCGCGTTCGCCGGAGTCGAGCGGCCGGTAGAAGTCGGCGAGGCAGATGCGGTCGTGCTTGGGCTGGCGCGGGAAGACCAGGCGCTCGAGCTCGCGCTCGGGGTCCTCGGGGTCGAAGACGACCAGCTCGTTGCCGTCGGAATTGCAGGGGAAGAAGCCGAGCCGGACCCGCGGGTGGAGGTAGTCCTGCTCCCGCCACATCCGCTCCAGCCGCGGCGCGAAGCCCTCCTCCTCGTCGGTCCCCTCGACCAGCTCGCGCCAGGCCTCGCCCTTGACCCCGCGCCCGCCCCAGTGCAGCTTGAAGAGGACGTGGCGATCGAGGTAGGGGAAGAACTCGTCGAAGCCGACCGGCCGCTCGCGCACGCCCCAGTAGGGGGGCTCGGGAATCGGATTGTCGGTGGCGGTGGCCGAGCGCACGCTGGCGTCGGTGACCGGCGGCGAGTCGTCGACCACGACCGGCTTCTCGCGCAGCTGCTTGGCCTCGGCCCGGATCCGCTCGACCAGCGCGGCGCGGGCCGGCTCGTCGACCAGCGCGTCCATCGTGTCGAGGCCCTGGAAGGCGTCCTTGCAGTAGAAGACACCGGGCTCGTAGATGTCGTCGGACTCGCGGCCCTTGGGGTAGAGGGTGCGGCGGCCGAAGTCGCGGTTGATCGCGGCGCCGCCGATCAGCACCGGGAACTCGAGCCCGCGCTGGTGCAGCTCCTGGATGCAGGCCGGCATCTGCTTCGAGGTCGAGACCAGCAACGCCGAGAGGCCGATCGCGTCGGCCTCGTTCTCGACCGCGGCCTCGATGATCGTGTCGATCGGGACCTGCTTGCCGAGGTCGATCACGGTGTAGCCGTTGTTGGTGAGGATCGTGTTGACGAGCGACTTGCCGATGTCGTGGACGTCGCCGAAGACGGTCGCGATCACGACCTTGCCCTTGGTGTGTCCGTCGATCCGGTCCAGGTGGTTCTCGAGCTGGGCGACGGCGCGCTTCATCACTTCGGCCGACTGCAGGACGAAGGGCAGGATCAGTTCGCCGGCGCCGAATTTGTCGCCGACCTCCTTCATCGCCGGCAGCAGCACCTCGTTCAGGGTCGGGACGGCGCCGATCTTCCCGACTGAGCGCTCGATCTGGTCCTCTACTCCGTCCTTCTTGCGGCGCAGAATGTGCCAGTGCAGGGCCTCCTCGGGCTCCATGCCGGCGGTCGGGTCGGCGACCTCGGCCTCGGCCTCCTCGCCCTGGGACTCGAAGTGGGCGATGAACTTCTCCAGCGCGTCCTCGCTGCGGTTGAAGACGAGGTCGTCGGTCAGCGCGCGCTCCTCGTCGGAGATCTCGCTATAGGGCGTGATGTGGTTCGGGTTGACCATCGCCAGGTCGAGCCCGGCCTCGACGCAGTGGTGCAGGAAGACCGAGTTGAGCACGGCGCGCGGCCGCGGCGAGACGCCGAAGGAGACGTTGGAGACGCCGAGCGAGGTCTTGACGCCGGGGATCTCGGCCTTGATCCGGCGGATCCCCTCGATCGTCTCCACCGCCGAGGGCCGCCACTCCTCGTCGCCGGTGGTCAGGGTGAAGGTGAGGGCGTCGAAGATCAGCGCCTCCGGGTCGAGGCCGTGCTCGCCGCAGGCGATGTCGCGCAGCCGTTCGGCGATCTCGACCTTGCGCTGCGCCGTCTTCGCCATCCCGACCTCGTCGATCGTCAGCGCGATCAGCGCCGCGCCGTGGGCCTTGGCCAGCGGAATCACCTTGTCGGCCTTGTCGCGCCCGGCCTCGAGGTTGATCGAGTTGACGATCGCCCGCCCGGGGATCGTCTCCAGCGCCGCCTTCAGCACCTCCGGTTCGGTCGAGTCGATCTGGATTGGCGTCGGCTGGGTCAGCGAGACCCGCTTCGCGATCGCGCTCATCTGCTCGTCCTCGTCCTGGCGCTCGGTCAGCGCCACGCAGAGGTCGAGCACGTGGGCGCCGCCTTCGACCTGGTCTTCGGCGACCTGGACGAGGCCGTCGTAGTCGTCGGCGAGCAGCAGCTCCTTGGCCTTGCGCGAGCCCTGCGAGTTGACCCGCTCGCCGACCAAGGTCGGGCGCGGCTCCTGCACCAGGGCGGTCGAGGTCATCATCGAGGAGACCTCGATCGGGCCCGGGGCGGGGCGCTCGCCGGGGACCTTGCCCTTGACCTCGGCGGCGATCGCGGCGATGTGCTCGGGCGTGGTCCCGCAGCAGCCGCCGACGATGCCGACGCCGTAGCGCTCGACGAACTCACCCAGCGTCGCCGCCAGCGGGCCCGGCTTTTCGGGGAAGATCGTCTCGCCGTCGGGGCCCTGCAGGGGCAGGCCGGCGTTGGGAATGCAGTGGACCGGCAGCGGGCTGGTCTCGCCGAGGAAGCGGATCGCGTCGCGCATGTCCTCGGGCCCGGTCGAGCAGTTGAGCCCGATCACGTCGACGTCGAGCGCCCGCAACGTCGTCAGCACCGCCTGGATATCGGTCCCGAGCAGCATCTTGCCGCCGTTGGGGAGGAGGGAGACGCTGGTCTGGATCGGCAGCGTGCGGCCGCTCTGGGCAAAGGCCTCACGGGCGCCGAAGATCGCCGCCTTGACCTCGAGGATGTCCTGCGCGGTCTCGACGATGATCAGGTCGGCCCCGCCTTCGACCAGGCCGCGGGCCTGTTCGGCGAAGACCTCGACCAGGGTGGCGAAGGAGATGTCGCCCAGGGTCGGGTCGGTCGAGGCCGGCAGGAAGCCGGTTGGCCCGATCGAGCCGGCGACGAAGCGGTTCTCGCCGGCCGCCTTGCGGGCGATTTCAGCCGCCTTGACGTTGATCTCCAGCGTGTGCTCGCCGAGGCCCCACTCCTCGAGCTTCAGCCGCGAGGCCTGGAAGGTGTCGGTCTCGACCACCTCGGCGCCGGCCTCGAGCATCGAGCCGTGGACGCCCTCGATCACGTCGGGGCGGTTCAGCACCAGGGCCTCGTGGCACTTGCCCTGCAGGCCGCCGTAGTCCTCCTGGCTGAGGTCGAACATCTCCAGGGTGGCGCCCATGCCGCCGTCGAAGACGACAACGCGCTCCTTGGTCGCGGCTATGAAATCTCGGTCGGGCATGAACTTAGGAGGCTACCGGGGCGCCCAGTTGCGCGAATCGCGTGCGAGGGAGGGGTCTGGTTGCCCTCCATTCGAATTTGTCGCTCCGCGCCCTAGCTAGACGAGCAGTTCCACGAACCACCCGGCCAAGAGGGGCGGAAGGTGGATTGAGCAACGCGGTCGAAGTCGGCGGTGCTCACTAGCACCGCCTCTGAAGGATCTGGCGGGGCCCAGCCAGCGCGCCGAGCGAACGAGTTCCGCGGTTCCTTTCCCACCATATGCGTGGATAGCGAACCGCGGAACCATCCGGCCGCGTTCCGCGGTTCGTTTCCGACGATATGCGTGGATAAGGAACCGCGGAACTACTCATCTATGGGCGCGGAGCGACAAATTCACGCGGAGGGGTACCGACCTCCCTCCCCGCGGGCCCCGAACCCTCAGCCGCGCATCCCCAGCCGCCGCTTCAGGTCCCGCGCATTGAACGCCTGCGCGATCCGCCCGACCAGCCCGCGGCGGGTCTTCGTGTAGGGGAACCAGGATGGCTCGCGCTTGCCGCCGAAGCGGGTCGCCACGATCGACTCCGGCCGGCAATACTTCTTGATCCCGTACTCGCCGTGGCGGAAGCCGATGCCGGACTCCTTCCAGCCGCCCATCGGCACGTCCATCGCCAGGTAGTTGACGAGGACGTCGTTGACGTTGACGGCGCCGCACTCGACCCGGCGGGCGACCTTCTCGGCTCGCTCCTTCTCACCGAAGACGGAGCCTGAGAGGCCGTAGCGGGTGTCGTTGGCGAAGCGCAGCGCCTCCTCGGAGTCGCGCACCTTCATCACCCCGACGACCGGCCCGAAGGTCTCGTCGCGCATCACCTTCATCGAGTGGTCGACGTCGACCAGCACGGTCGGTTCGAAGTAGTCGCCGGGTCCCTCGACCCGCTTGCCGCCGGTCAGCGCCCTGGCGCCGGAGGCGAGGGCGTCGTCGACGTGGTCCTCGACGATCGCGGTCTGGTTCGGCGAGGTCATCGCGCCGACGTCCTTTTCCGGCGTCTTGCCGTCGGCCCCCTGGCGCAGGCCGCTGACCTCCTTGGTCAGCTTCCGCACGAACTCGTCGTAGGCGGGCTCCTCGACGTAGATCCGCTCCACCGACATGCAGATCTGGCCGGAGTTCATCATCCCGCCGTAGGCCGCGGCGTTGGCGGCGCGGTCGAGGTCGGCGTCGGCGAGGACGATCATCGGATCCTTGCCGCCGAGCTCGAGGCTGACCGGGGTCAGCGTCTCGGCGGCGCGCGCCATCACCTTGCGGCCGGTGCGGTCGGAGCCGGTGAACTGGATGAAGTCGGCCGCGTCGACCAGGGCGCCACCGGTCGCGCCGATCCCCTGCACGCAGTCGAGCACGTCGGGGCCGCCGATCTCCTCCTTCCAGGCCTTGACCACCTCGGCCAGGCCCAGCGGCGTGAACTCGGAGGGCTTGATCACCATCGCGGCGCCGGCCTGCAGGGCCGGAATCGCGTCGCCGAGGGCGAGCGTCAGGGGGAAGTTCCAGGGGCTGATGATCCCGACCACCGGGTAGGGGCGGTACTGGATCGTCAGCTTCTTCGCGGCCATCAGCGGCGAGTGGGGTCGGACGCTTTCGTCGCCGATGAACTTCTCCGCCTTGCTGCCGTAGAAGTTGATCAGGTCGGTCAGGTAGATCGTCTCGGTGGTCGCGTCGGCGCGGACCTTGCCGGTCTCGGCCTGCATCGTGTCGCCGATCCGCCCGGCGTTGTCGAGCATCCAGTCGCGCAGCTTGCCGAGCCAGTGGTAGCGGCCCTCGAGCCCGATCGCCTCCCACTCGGCCTGGTTGGCGCGCACCCGGGCGACGGTGTCGGCAACGACCTGGGGTGAGTCGACCGCGATCGTCTCGATCAGCGCGCCGGTCGCCGGGTTGTGGACGTCGAGCGTCTCGGCCGCGGGCGCTCCAGCGCCGTTCGTGACCTCGTTCGCCTGCGTGCTGGTCTCGGCGGTGCCACTCTCCACTGGGTGCTCCCTTCGTCGACCCTTGGCTGGTCAGCCAACTGTACCCGGCCGAGGGCGGCGCGAGCGAGAAATCATCGCGGGTGCGGGGCGAGCTCAGCTGGCGATCAGGCTGACGACGGCAGCGATCATCGCGGCAATCAAGGCGAGGATGAGCGTGTCGAACCGGCGATTGAACATCGCGATGACTTGGTCGAAGCCTTCGCGCATCTCCGAACGCACGGCTTTGATCTCGGCGCACAGTTCCTCGCGAGTGGCGAGGTGGCTTATCTCGATCCGGAGATCGTGGTCGAGCCTGGCCATCTCGTTCCGCTGGTTGCCTTCGAGCTTGGCCATGTCGCTCCGCAGGCCGCCTTCGAGTGTGGCCATGTCGCTCCGCAGTTCTTTGTTGTCGACGCGCAGCGCGGCGATGTCTTCGTGGACCTCGGCGAAGCGGGCGTCCACCTGGGCAAAGCGGGTGTCCACCTGGGCGAACCCGGTGTCCACGCGCTGGACGAGGTCGTCCATGCGGTCGTCGGTCCAGTGTTCTCTCATCGCCTCCATGATGATGTCACTGTAGACAAGACGTTGCGGTCGGGTGTGAGCAAACTGCCAAAAAAGTGTCACTTTTGCACGAGGCGGAAGACGGGACCTTCCAAAGAGGCGACGTAGAGACGGTGGGCGAGGTCTTCCCCGAAGGAGCTCGGGCTGGCGACCGCGAGTCCGAGCTTGCGGTCGCCGCTGGCCCGCTTCAGGTGCGGGACGAGGCTGCGCAGCTCGCCCTCGCAGAAGTCGGCGTAGACGTAGCGTTTATAGAGAGTGCGCAGGCTGGGGTCGCTGACGACGTAGCCGCCGGTTACGGAGCAGCTGCCGCCGCGGCTGTGGGGAAAGGCGAAGATCGGCTTGATCGTGCCGCCGGGGTTCGGGGTGCCGCTGTTCTCGTCGGTGTAGGGCGCGAAGCCCTCGAGCGCGTCCCAGCCGAAGTTGGCGCCGCTCGCGGCGGCGACGCTCGTGTAGTCGATCTCCTCGAACTGGCTCTGTCCAACGTCGCCGATCGCGATTCGGGGCTGGCGGGCGCTGACCGTGTCGAAGGAAAAGCGGAAGGGGTTGCGCAGGCCGTAGCTGTAGATCTCGTCGCGTCCGGGCTTGCCGACGAAGGGGTTCGAGGCCGGAGACGAGTAGGGCTGGCCCGCGGACGGCCGCGGGTCGATCCGCAGCAGCTTGCCCAATAGAACGTCTTTGCTCTGCGCGTTGTTGGGCGGATCGCCGCCGGAGCCACCGTCGCCGGTGCCGAAGTAGAGGAGCTCGTCGAGGAACTGCATCTGGCCGCCGTTGTGATTGGAGTTGACCGGGTGCGGGATCTCGATCACCCGCCGCTGCGAGCCGGCCGCCGCCCCGGTGGCGCCGCGGCGCTTGAATTCGTCGATGCGGATGTTGCCGGCGTTGTCGTTGTAATAGACGTAGAAGCTGCCGCTCTGCCGGTAGTCCGGGGGGAAGGCGACCGAGAGCAGCCCCTGCTCGCCGCCGTATCCGACCTCGCCACGAAGGTCGAGGAAGGGACGGGGGAGGCGCTTGCCGCCGTTCACCACCACCACCCGGCCGGGCTGCTCGACCACGAACAGCAGCTTCGGGAACCCCGGCGCCGCGGTGACGTAGACCGGCTGGTCGAACTGGCCGATCTTCTTCAGGGCCACTCCGCCCTCGGCGCCAGCGACCCTCTCGCTTCGCCCGGGCTCGCCGGCGGACCCGCAGGCGGGCAGGCCAAGGGCCAGCAGGGCGGCGGTCAGGGTGGCGGCGATGAGGCGTGGCACGCGAGAAGAGCTACCCGCAAGTCGTTGCGGCTATGCGCCGGGCTCGTCGCGCTGGCGTTGCATCTTCTTTTCGACGACTTCGCCGTCGTCGGTCACTTCGGTGTCGGGAAGCGCGGCGGAGATCTCGGTGGCGAAGGAGCCGCCGGCGGCAACGCCGTTCGTCTCGGCCTTGGCGCTGCCACTGAGGCCGGCGTCGATGCGGTAGAGGACGGTGAACTCGCCGGCTTTGACGGCGCTCAGCTTCCAGACGGCTTCGGTCGTCGCGCCCGGTTTCAGCGGGCCGAAGGAGAAGGTCTTCTGGTTCGAGGTCGAGGCCCCGCCCGGGTCGGAGGAGTCGGCCAGGCGCGGGTAGCCCTGGGCCAGCACCCAGACCGGGCGATCGGGCCGGGCGAGGCCAGCCGTGGGGTCGCGGATGCCGAACGGCAGCGATGAGGTCTGGCCTTCCTTGCCGGCGATCGAGATCGTCACGGTCAGCGCCGGCAGCGCCTTGTCGTCGGTGTTGCGCACCGCCAGCCGCATCAGCGAGGTCTGGCCGAGGCGCTGCTCGGTCGGGAAGCTGGCCTCGGTCACGCGCACGTCATAGGTGCCGGCGGGCTCGTTCGCGTCCGAGGAGGAGTCGCCGCCGCAGGCGGCCAGCAGCACCGCCATGGCCACGGCGGCAACCCCAGTCGCGGTGGCTCGAAGGCGGGTACCCCGGGAATGTCTGCCGGTACCCCGCAAAGCGGCCGGAACATACCACGGGCTTTCCCCGCATCCATGCGCTTTTCGTGGCCGCGGGGTGGGTTAGCCGGATCTCAACACTTGGCTAACGGTTGGGGCTGACCCATCCCATAGACTCAGATCACGAGTGGGGCGCCGCGTGCGTGCGGCGCAGCTCGTCGGAGGAGCGAATGGTCGGATCCGCGGTCAACAGGGCATTCTTGCCCGCCAAGTCACTGTTCGAAGTGGTGGGGGACATGATGATCCTCACCGCGCGTACGCTCGTGTCCGCGGTCAAGCCGCCGTATCCATACGGCGAGGAGTTCATCGGCCAGTTCCTCTTCGCCCTGCAGCTCTGCTGGTTCCCGCTGCTGGTCTCGACCGTCGCCTTCGGCTTCGGCGCGCCCGGCCTGCAGGCGGCCAACTTCCTCTCGCTGTTCGGGGCGCTGGACCGGCTCGGCGGCTTCTTCGTGCTCGCCTCGATCCGTGAGTTCGCGCCCTTCGTCACCGCCGTCGTCGTCGCCGGCGTCGCCGGCACCGCGATCACTGCCGATCTGGGAGCACGCAAGATCCGCGAGGAGCTCGACGCCCTGCAGGTGCTCGGCGTCGACCCGATCAAGAACCTGGTCGTGCCGCGCTTCCTGGCGCTGATGCTGATCACCGGCCTGCTCGACATCTACGCCCTGGTCTTCGGGATCAGCGGCGGCATCCTCACCGAGATGCTCTACAACCAGCCGCTCGGCGGCTTCTTCGCCACCCTCTTCTCCAATGCCTCGATCACCGACCTCGCCGGCTCGGTGATCAAGTGCACCCTCTTCGGGGCCCTGATCGCGGTCGTCTGCTCCTACAAAGGGATGACTGCGTCCGGTGGCGCCGCCGGTGTCGGCCGCGCCGTCAACGAGGCCGTCGTCATCTCCTTCATGGGGGTCTTCGCCTTCAACTACGTCTTCACCCAGACCATGCTCGCCACCAACCCAGAGCTGCAGACGATCCGATGAATCCCTGGCTTGCGGTTCCGCGCGGCTGGCTCGACTCGCTCGGGGAGATCGCCCGCTTCGGCTCGATGGTCGCCGGCCAGGTCTACACGGGACGGGTCCTGCGCTTCTTCGGCGAGAGCCTGCGCCAGGCCGGGATCCTGATCCTCGGCTCGGCCCTGATCATCTGGGGCCTGGTCTTCACCCTCGGCCTGCAGTGCGGGATCGAGGGGGCCTACCTGCTGCGTGCTCAGGGCGCTCCCGCCTACGCGGGCGTCTTCGCCGCCTGGTGCGACCTGCGCGAGATCATGCCCTACGCCTTCGGCTACATGCTGGCGGCCAAGGTTGGGACCGGGATCGTCGCCGAGCTCGGGGCGATGCGGATCTCCGACGAGATCGACGCGCTCGAGGTGATGGGAGTGCCGCCGATCACCTTCCTCTGCGCCACCCGGCTGCTCGCCGCCTGGATCACCTTCCCCTTCATGTACCTGGCCGGGATCGGGATCATGTACCTGGCCAGCTACCTGGCGGTGGTCAAACAGATCGCCGACGTCTCCTCCGGCGGCTACTTCCTGATCTTCTGGATGTTCCAGAACCCTCCCGACCTGATCTTCAGCCTGATCAAGGGCATGACCATGGCCACGGCGATCGTGCTGGTCGGTTGCTACTACGGCTACACGGCCTCCGGGGGGCCGGTTGGGGTGGGGACCGCGACCGCCAAGTCGATGGTCCTCAACATCGTCTTAGTCCACATCATCGGGATGCTTGGGACCCTTGTCTTCTGGGGGGCCAACCCGAGGGCGCCAATAGGAGGCTGACAGTGTCGATGGACGAGCAAGAGCGCATCAACGAGACCGCGGGCAACGACTTCGAGCCGGAGGCCGAGACCAGCGCCGAGCTGGCCGAGCCGGTCGGCGCTCAGGCCGGCGAAGAGCCCGGTCATCCCCAGAGCGCCAAGGCCAGCGGTCCTTATGTGAGCGAGGACGGCGCGGTCATGGGCCGCGACTTCGTCATCCCGGGTGTCGACCCCAGTGAGCACGATCCCTACCGGTTCCACACCGGCAAGAAACTCGACCACGGCGGCGAAGACGCGATCGAGATCATCGATCTGGTCAAACAGTTCGGCCGCGCCCGCATCCTCAACGGCCTCAACCTCGGCCTGCCCGAAGACCAGGTTTCGATGGTGCTCGGCCCCTCGGGAACCGGCAAGAGCGTGCTGATCAAGCACATCGTGGGCCTGCTCTACCCGGATTCCGGCGACGTCCTGGTCCACGGCGAGTCGATCCCGAACATGACCGACGACGAACTCTTCGAGGTGCGCAAAAAGTTCGGCCTGCTGTTCCAGGACGGCGCTCTCTTCGGCTCGATGAACATCTACGACAACACCTGCTTCCCGCTGCGCCAGCACACCGACAAAAGCGAGGAAGAGATCGGCGAGATCGTCAACCGCCGCCTCCGCGAGGTCGGCCTTACCGAGGCGACCTACAAGATGCCGAACGAGCTCTCCGGCGGCATGCGCAAGCGCGCCGGCTTCGCCCGGGCGCTGGTGCTGGAACCGGCGATCGTGATGTTCGACGAGCCCGATTCCGGCCTCGACCCGGTCCGCACGGCGCTGCTCTGCGAGCTGATCCGCGAGGTCCACGCTGAGAACGGCGGCTGCTACCTGGTGATCAGCCACGACCTCAACACGGCGCGCCGGATCGCTGACTTCCTCGCCGTGCTCTGGAACGGGAAGATCGTCGAGTCGGGGCCGAAAGAAGAATTGTTCGACTCCGAAAACCAGTTCGTGTCCCAGTTCCTCCGGGCCGATGTCACCGGCCCGCTCTCGATGGACTGAGTTGAGCCTGGGGAAGTGGTTCGGCCGCGTTGCGGCGTGGGCCGCTGGGCACGCCCGGGTAGTGCTGGCGCTCAGCTTCGTGCTGGCACTTGCCGCCGGGATCGGGGCGACGCGGATCCCCAGCGATGCCGGCGTCGGCACCCTGGTCGATCGCGACAGCCCGACCTACGGGGCGACCCAGCAGGTGCGGGAGTCCTTTGGCGAGGAACCCGTGGTCGTGCTCGTCAAGGGGGATCTGCAGGAGTTGGTCCTGAGCACCGACGTCTTCCGGCTGCTGCGACTGGAGGGCTGCCTCTCGGGCAACGTGCCCGAGGGAGCGAAGCCGATTCCCGGCCCCTGCGCGGAACTGGCCGAGCTCGACCCGGTCGAGTTCCTCGTCGGTCCGGCCACCTTCCTCAACGAGTCGGTGGTCCAGATCGAAGCGCAGCTGCGGCGCCTGGCGCAGCGGGTGCCGCCAGCGCGATTCCGCGAATTCCTGCTCTCGGTGGCGACCCGCTACGGCATCACCAGCGCCCCCAGCCTCGACAACGAAGAATTCGTCGCCACCGTGGTCTTCGATCTGGCCCGCGCCCGTGGCACGCCGAAGGCGCGGCTCGCCTACCTCTTCCCCAACAGCCACTCGGCCCAGATCCTGGTCAGGCTCAAGCCGGATCTCAGCAGCGGCGAGCGGCGTCGTGCTCTCGCCCTGATCGAAGCCGCGGTCAACGACGCGACCCCGCGCCAGGCCTGCGCCGAGCGAGGCGCCCCGGCTCCCTGCTTCGAGCTGCAGGGAGGCAGCTACGTCGTCTCCGGCGCTCCTGTCGTCGTCGACGGGGTCGAACGGGCCCTGAAGGACGCCCTCGTGATCCTCTTCGCCGTCGCCCTGGTGGTGATGGCCGCGACCCTGCTCCTGGTCTTCCGCTCCCGCCTGCGCCTGCTGCCCCTGGCCATCGCCCTCGCCGCCGCCGCCCTCGTCTTCGGCCTCCTCGCCCTCTTCGGCGGCTCCCTGACCATGGCCTCGATCGCCGTCCTGCCAATCCTGATCGGCCTCGCCGTCGACTACGCGATCCAATTCCAAGCCCGCTTCGACGAGGCGGTCGCCGGGGGAGCCGAGGGCATCGAGGCTGCGCGAGCGGCGGCAACCAACGGCGGCCCCACCATCGCCGCTGCGTTCCTAGCCACCGCCGCCGGCATCCTCGCCCTCCAGCTCTCCCCAACCCCGATGGTCCGCAGCTTCGGCCTCCTGCTCCTGATCGGCCTCACCATCGCTTTCTTCTTGGCCCTCACCGCCGGCTTCGCAGCCCTGAGCCTGCGTCCCGTCGGCTCTGCTGGAAGCAGGCTCCGCGCCTGGAAGACCCGGGGGGAGGGTCCGAGAACGGAGGCGCAGCCCCCGCCCGCAGGACCCTCCCCCCGGGGCTCACACGGGGTGAAGCCCGCAGGCCCTTCCCCCCGTGACAGGACCCGCGCGCTGGAACGCCCCCTGTCCCTAGCCATCTCCCGCCCGCAACTTGTACTGGGAGTCAGCCTGGCCCTGGCAATCGTCGGCTGGGGCGTAGGCACCCAGATCGAGACCGCCGCCGACATCCGCTCGCTGGCCCCCCAAAACCTGACCGCCATCGAAGACCTAAACGACCTCCAGGACACCACCGGCGTCTCCGGCCAGCTCGACGTCAGCGTCCAAGCCCCCGACCTGACCGATCCGGCGACGATCGAGTGGATGGACGAGTTCAAGCAGCGCGTGCTTCGCGACAACGGCTTCAGCGGCGAAAACCCGAGCTGCCTCGAAGCCGGCGTCTGCCCCGGCCCGGCGCTCTCGGATTTCCTCACCCGCGGCGGCGGCGAGCTGACCCGAGCCGAGATCGATGCGACGCTGGCGGCGCTGTCGCCGTACGCGCTGCGGCAGGTGGCGCCGCTCGACCCGGAGACGGGCGAGGTCGGGCAGGAGGCGCTGCTCTCCTTCGGCATCCGCACCGAGTCGCTGGAGAATCAGCAGGCGCTGATCGACGGGGTCCGCGCCGGGATCGGCGAGCCCGGCTCGCCGACCGGGCCGCCGGCGGGAGTCGAGGTCCGGCTGGCAGGCCTCTCGGTGATCGCGGCCGAATCGGCCACCGATCTCGCCGCCAGCCGCTACTGGCTGACGCTTGCCGGCCTGCTGGCGGTAGCCCTGGCGCTGCTCGCCGTCTACCGCTCGCTCGCCCGGGCGCTGGTGCCGCTGGTGCCGACCCTGCTGGCGACTGGCTGGGCCTCGTTGATCATCTGGCTGACCGGCATCCCGCTCAACCCGATGTCAGCGGCATTGGGGGCGTTGACGATCGCGATCGCGACCGAGTTCGGCGTCATCCTCGCCGGCCGCTTCCACCAGGAACGTCACGGCGGGCGCGGGGTGGAGGAGGCGCTGCGGCGGGCCTACGGCCGTACCGGCGCGGCGGTGCTCGCCTCCGGGGCGACCGCGATCGCCGGCTTCGCGGTGCTGATCGCCAGCGACATCCAGATGCTGCGCGACTTCGGCTTCGTCACGGTCATCGACCTCGCCGTCGCCCTGGCCGGAGTGATGCTGGTGCTGCCCGCGACCCTGACCTGGATCGAGCAGCGATGAGGGACCGCTACTCGGTCATCGTCGGCCTGCTCTTCCTCACCGTGATCGTCGTCGCCACGATCGGGACGCTGAACAGCGGCGGCGGCGAGGGGACGCTCGGCCTCGATCGCCAGCCGCCGCGCTGGCCGCTGCCGGAGTTCGCCGTTCCGGCCACCCCGGGCGATCTCGAAGGCGATGCCAACGTCGCCCAGGACGACTGCGAAAGCTCGGCCCTGCCCTGCCCCGAGGACGCCCGCCGGACGCCCGCCTGCCAGATCGACAGCGCCGGCGCGATCCGCGTCTGCGACTTCTTCGAGCGGCCGCTGGTGATCTCGTTCTGGTTCACCAAAGGCGGCGACTGCGCCGACCAGCAGGACATCGTCGATGCGGTCTACCGGCGCTACCGTGGACGGGTGAACTTCCTCTCGCTGAACGTGCGCGACGACCCCGACACCGTTCGCGACCTGGTCCGCCAGCATGGCTGGCAGCTGCCGGTCGGATATGACCGCGATGGCGCTGTCGCCAGCCTCTACAAGGTCGGCGGCTGCCCGACCTTCGCCTACGTCTACCCCGGTGGAACCCTCGACAGCGCCAGCATCGGCGATCTCACCGAGGCGCAGCTTGCGGCCCGTGTGGAGCGGTTGCTGGACGCCAGCCGGGCGGCGGCGGCAGGGAGCCGGTGAGCCCCGTGTCCGAGCCGCGGATGGGCTGGGACCCGGCGCCGGAGCAGGGCTGGGTGGCGCCGCGCATCGCAGCCGAGTTTCCCGGCCTGGGGATTGCCTGGGTCGAGGTCGACGCCCGTCCCGGCCGCAGCTCCGAGCCGGTCCGCCGCCGCCTTCGTGACCTCTCCGATCGCTTCTACGGCGCCCAGGCGATCCGCATGCGCGAACGACCGATCCCTTGGGCCTACCGGGTCTTCTACCGTCAGATCGGGCTCGACCCCGATCGCACCCGGACCCCGATCGAGCAGCTTGCCTTCGAACGCATCCGCGAGGGTGCGTTCAAGAGCAACGGCCTGCCCGCCGACGCGCTCACCGTCGCCACCGTGGAGACCGGCGTCGCCCTGCGCGCCTTCGACGCGGACCGGCTCAATGGCAGCCTCTGCATCCGCGACTCGGCTCCCGGCGAGGCGCTGCCTGGCCGGCCCGGCGAGCTCTCGCAGGGGACGCTGACGATCGCCGACGAGCAGAGCCCGGTGGGGCTGCTGTTCGGGACCACCGGCGAGGGCTATGGGGTCGAGCCGGAGAGCCGCCGCCTGGCGATCGTCGCGGTGCAGGTCAACGGGGTGCCGCAGATCGCGGTCTCCGAGGCGCTCTGGATGGCCGCGGCTACGGTCGAGGCGGCCAGCCCTTAGCCGCGGCCTTAACCGGTTTTTGGCTTGCCGCGGCTGGGCGGTGATCTACACTCAGAGCCAGGCCGATGCCGGATCTGCTCGAAAGAGACAGCCTGAACGGGCTCCACGTCGAGGTCGACGAGCGCCTTGCCCGGGTCGAGCTGCGGCGGCAGGTCGGCCGCCTCGAGCGCGCGCTCGCCGGTCTCTTCGCCGAGGCTTTCGGCCGGGTTGAGATCCCACACCGGGTTGCCGCCGTCAGCGGCGAGCCCAGGGTGCTTGGTCTCGGCGACCTCGAGCAGCTGCGCGACGACCTCGCCGAGCGCGTCGCCGAGGCGCGGCTGGCCCTGCGCGAGCGGGCCCGGTTCGAGACCGCCAACCACGAGCTGCTGAGTCAGATGCTGGCCTCGCCGGCGGACTTCAAGTGGGTCCAGGTGAGCCGTGACGACCTCGGTCTGCCGGGTTGCGGCCACTGGCATTCCCGCCCCCGCCTCGGTCCGCTCGGGATGCTGATGGGCTGGTGGCGGGTCAAGGTCTCGTCGGGATGCCCGTTAGCCGGGCGGCTTGCGGCCGTTGAGCAAGAAGCGCAAGGGAAAGCGACCGAAGCGAGCGGCGCCGCCCGAGAAGGCGGCGGTCGGCGCGCCGAAGCCGGCGCTACGCGTCGCCACTCCCGACGATCGCCCACCCGCTCCGTGGGGAAAAGTGCCTCTTGCCGAGCTGACGATCCTCGCCGGCATCGTCTCGCTGATCATCGGCGTCGTCGGCGGGCACCCGACCGCGATCGGGATCGGCGTCGCCCTGGCCGGGCTCGGCGGCATCGAGGTCGCGATCCGCGAGCACCTCGCCGGCTACCGCTCCCACACCACCCTGCTGGCGGGGGCGGTCTTCGTCTTCACGGTCGGCGGGCTCTTCTACCTCGCCGACCAGATCCTGGCGGTGGCGCTCGCGGTCGGCGCGGTCGCCTTCGCGATCGCCTTCTACCTCGCGCGCCGCGCATTCCAGCGCGCCTCCGGAGGCCTCAGCTTCCGGGTCGGTGGAATGCGCGGCTGAGGTCCTTCTACGCGGTCAGCGCCTCACGCCCGCTCGAGGAGCGGGAGGCGAGCTCGGCCGAGAGCAGCCGGCGCTGGCGTGAGGTCAGCGTGCCCAGCTGCTTGTTCTCGTTCAGCGAAAGCGGCAGCAGGAACTTGCGGGCGCGGGTGCGTCCCCAGCGGCGCTGGCTGGTCAGCAGCTCGGCGATGGTCATGCTCTCCGTCTCCCACGGACAATCGCGGATCACCTCCGACGGGTCGGCGTCTCCCCGCGCTATCGAGCGCTTCAGCTCCGCCCGTGCGAGCCGGACCAGGTTTGCTCGCTCGAGTGCCCTCATGTGCTGCGGGGCCTCCACCGAAGATGCGATCGTCGTTGCGGGTGCCGTAGAGGCAGCGTCCACTGGGACTCCTCCCTTCAAGGAATCGGTTAACTGGGTATCTCGCTTCGGACCGAGGACCACTGGCTTGGGGACCGTGGCCCGGGTCGGATCGAGTTCTCAATTCGTCCACCCCGCCCGGGGTGCTCGGCGAGAAGCTCAAGCTATGCCGTGGGGGTAGCGGCCGTCAACCCGCGGTGAGGACCGCGCGCCTCGGCGCACCCGCTAAGAGCATCAATTTCGGGTTCAGCCGAACCTCGTTCCCGATCCGACAAGCCTGAAACTACCCCCGACGGGGGATGTCAAGAATCGGTTACCGGCGAGTTACGATCGCGGCAGCTCCGGGAAGTCCTCGATCACCTGGGCGATCGTGGCGAGGGCGCCGTCGAGATGCTCGCGCTCGTGGGTCGCCATCAGGCTGGTCCGCAGCAACGCCCCGCCCGGCGGCACGGCCGGGTGGATCGCGACGTTGGTGTAGACGCCGGCGTCGAAGAGGGCCTTCCAGAGCAGCACCGCCTGCCAGTCGTCGCCGACCATCACCGGCACCACCGGGGTGGTGGCGACGGTGCCGTCGGGCAGCGTGCCCGGCTCAATCAGCTGAAGGCCAAGGTGCCGCAGCCCTTCGCGCAGGTACTCGGAGTTCGCGAGCAGCGCCTCGAACAGCCGCGGGCCGTCCGCGCGGATCACCCGCAGCGCCGCCAGCGCCGCGCCGACCGCCGCCGGCACCGCCGAGGCGCTGAAGACGAAGGAGCGCGAGCTGATCCGCAGGTACTCGATCACGTCGGCCGGGCCGGCGATGAAGCCGCCGCAGGAAGCCAGGCTCTTGGAGAAGGTGCCCATCCGCAGGTCGACCTCGCCCTCGAGGCCGAAGAGCTCGCTGGCGCCGGCGCCGCGGGCGCCGAGCACACCGGCCCCGTGCGCCTCGTCGACCATCAGCCGCGCCCCGTGCGCCTTGCAGAGCTCGACGATTCGCGGCAGGTCGCAGACATCGCCCTCCATCGAGAAGACGCCGTCGACGACGACGAGCACGCCGCCGCCGTCCTCTGCCGCCCGCTGCAGCATCTTCTCCAGCTTGTCCATGCGGTTGTGGCGGAAGGGGCGCAGCTTGGCGCCGGAGAGGCGGCAGCCGTCGAGGATCGAGGCGTGGTCGCCGGAGTCGCAGATGACGGTGTCGGCGGGGCCGAGGATGGTGCCGATGCAGCCGACGTTGGCCTGGTAGCCGGTGGTGAAGACGATCGCGTCCTCGGTCCGCATCCACTCGGCCAGCTCGCGCTCGAGGTCGACGTGCAAGGGAGTGGTGCCGTTGAGCAGCCGCGAGCCGGTGACGCCGGTGCCGTAGGTCTCGAGCGCGTCGCGGGCGGCGCCCTTGACGCGCTCGTCGCCGGTCAGGCCGAGGTAGTTGTTGGAGCCGAGCATGATCGTCTCTCGCCCCTCCATCTCGACCACCGGGCCAGCCTCCGAGGTGAGCAGGCGGAAGTAGGGGAGGAGGTCGTGCTCCTTCGCCGCTTCGAGCTGCTCGAGCCGGTCGTGGCTGCGGGCCTTCTCGAAGACGTCGACCGGGGCCTTCGCGGTCTCGCTCATCGAGCAGAGTGTAGGTTGCGGCCCCCATGGCAAGCGTGTCGATCCGGCCGGTGCGAACGCGCCGCGAGCGCAAGCGCTTCGTCAAGGTTCCGTTCGCACTTCATCGCGCCCGCCCGCAGTGGGTGGCGCCACTGGTCTTCGAGCGGATGCAGTTCCTCGATCCGAAGAAGAACCCCTACTTCGATCATGCCGAGGTGGAGCTGTTCGTCGCCGAGCGCGACGGCGAACCGGTCGGCCGGATCAGCGCCCAGATCGATCACCGCTGGGACGAGTACCAGGGCGGCGGCGACGCGATGTTCGGCTTCTTCGAGACCGCCGAGGACGCTGCCGTGGCAAAGGCCCTGCTCGACGCCGCTAGCGAGTGGGCGGCGGCCCATGGCCGCACCCGCATCCTCGGACCGATGGACTTCACCACCAACGACGAGATCGGGGTCCTGATCGAGGGCTACGAGCGGCGGCCGATGATCCTCGAGCCCTGGCACCCGCCCTTCTACAAGGAGCTGATCGAGGCCGAGGGCTTCGCGAAGACGATGGACGTGCTGATGTGGGAGCTGCAGTTCGGCAACCTCAAAGAGGGGACGAGCTTCGATCCCTCGATCCACGCCGCCGCCAAGAAGGCGCTCGAGGACGAAGGGATCGTCATCCGCAATCTGCGCAAGAGCGAAATGGCGGCCGAGGTGCGGCGCTTCACCGACGTCTACAACGAGGCCTGGGGAGATAACTGGGGCTTCGTCCCGATCACCGACGCCGAGGTCGAGTTCCAGGCCAAGAACCTGAAGCAGGTGATCGACGAGAACTGGGCCTACATGGCCGAGAAAGAGGGCGAGGTGGTTGGCGCCGCTCTTACCCTGCCCGACATCAACCAGGTGATGGCGAAGCTGAATGGGCGCCTGCTGCCCTTCGGTTGGGCCAAGTTCCTGTTTGGCAAGGGCAAGATCGACCAGTGCCGCGTCTTCGCGCTGGGAGTGAAGGACGAGTACCGCCACTCCGGCATCGCCGCCGGGCTCTATCTCCGGCACCTGGAGGAGGCGGCGGTCCCCGGCGGCATCATCGGCGGCGAGATGGGCTGGATCCTGGAGACGAACAAGCCGATGAACCGCGCCATGGAAGGGATGGGCGGAGAGGTCGTCAAGAAGTACCGGCTGTACGAGCGGGCGTTGTAGGACGAAGGCTTGGGGGAGGGGTTGGGTGTCCCTTTCGCTTGCTGGGATTTTCGCCGGGAGCCTCGCCTCTCTCGCCGACCGGGAGGGGCGAAAATCGGGACGCCGCGCGCTACAGGGACACCCAACCCCTCCTCACGTGGCGTTCCCCAATGTTCGCTATTTGCGGTGAGCGCGGGGGGAGGCGACCCCGACCGTCGCTAGAGTCGAAGGGGTGAGTGACCTCGACCTAGACGGTGAGATCGTGGCTGAGGAAGACGGTGAGGCGCGGGACGCTGAGCCGGTGCGGGCGTTGCCGCTGCCTTATGAGGAGCCGCCGTTGCCGGTGCTGCGTGCCGAGGTTCGCAGCGCCGCTATCGCCGCCGCCGGTGGAGTCTTGGCCGGCGCCGCGACCGTCGCCGCCGTGCGGGCGGTCAGCGCGGTCGGCTCGAAGTCTCGTGCGCCGCGGCGTCTCAGCCGTCGCCGCGACCGCCAGAACGTCGTCGCCAGCCGCTCCTTCCTCGTAGACGTCCACCTCCTCGGCCGCTAACCGCCGGCCGATGGGCCGAAAAGTCGCGGCTGACTCGACATATCGGCCCACGGGCCCGCTGGAGGTCGAGGTGCGGCCGGCTTCGCCCTATGCGCTGCCGCGGGGGAGTGAGGATCGGACGCTTTGGATTCAGGGTGGGGTGGCGACGCGGCTGCTGCACGTCGAGGCCAGCCCGGTGCTGGTGCGGGCCTGGCAGCCGGCCCCCGACCGCGTCGTCGTACGGGCTGAGGCGGTCGATCCGGGCCGGGTGACGCTGCCGCTCGCCCGCGATCGCGACCCTGTTCCGGCGGGCACGGCCGAGCTGGAGCTGGCGATCGAGCGGATGCGCTTCGTGCTCGGGCTCGATTACGACCTCGGCGAGTTTCACCGCCGTTTTCGCCGTGACCCGCTGGTCGGGCCGCTGATCCGCCGCATGCCGAGCTTCCGCCCCCGGCGCCGGGTCTGGCCCTGGGAGGCGCTGGCGGCCGCGGTGGTTGGGCAGCTGATCGAGGCCCAGCGCGCGGTCACGATCGAGCGCCGCATCGTTGGCCGCTGGGGACCGCGGATCGGCGACGGGCGCGGAGC
>JBAQZI010000146.1:0-10390 GCA_049790835.1 Solirubrobacterales bacterium | reverse complement strand
GCCGCCGGCGCCGCCGTCGACCTCGTCGTTGCCGCGGCCGCCGTGGATCAGATCCGCGCCGGGCCCGCCGCAGAGCAGGTCGTTGCCAAGGCTGCCGGTGATCGTGTCGTCGCCCCTGCCGCCCCAGATCACGTCGCGCTCCGGCGTGCCCTGCAGCACGTCGTCCCCGTCGGTGCCGACGATCTGCGCCTGGCGGCCGTGGCAGATCGGCGTATCGATCGTCGCGTTCTGCTCAGCCGCGCTGGCGCTTGCCACGCCGACCACGGTCAGCGCGACGGCGACAAAAGCCAGGCGGGATCGAACAGTGGCTCGCCTCATCAGCTGGCCAGCATATGGCGAGCCTCAGAGGTAGGCGCTCAGGCGCTGCGAATCAGCTTCTTGTTGACGAACTCGTCGGCGCCGTAGCGGCCGAGCTCGCGGCCGAAGCCGGAGCGCTTGAAACCGCCGAACGGCAGCTCGGGGCTGTCGGCGCCGACCAGATTCACGTAGACCATCCCGGCTTCGATCTGGTCGGCGACCCGCTCGGCCTGCGCGTCGTCGTTGGTCATCAGGTAGGAGCCGAGGCCGAACGGGGTCTGGTTGGCGAGAGCGACCGCCTCCTCCTCCGAGCCGACCCTGTAGAGCTGGGCGACCGGGCCGAAGAACTCTTCCTGGGATGCCTCGTCGCCGGGCTTGATCCCGGCGAGGATCGTCGGTTCGAAGAAGTTGCCGTCCCGCTTGCCGCCGACGACGACCTCGGCGCCGTTGGCGACCGCCCGCTTGACCTGGTCCTCGAGCCGGTCGGCCGCCGCCTCCGAGGAGAGCGGCCCGACCTCGGTGTCCGCGGCGGTCGGATCCCCGGGCTTCGCCGCGGACACCTTCTCGCGGAAGCTCTCGAGGAAATCGTCGTAGAGCTGGTCGACGACGATGAACCGCTTGGCCGCGTTGCAGGACTGGCCGGTGTTGTCGAGTCGGGCTTCGGCGGCGGCCCGGGCGGCTCCGTCGACGTCGTCGGTGCCGAGCAGGATGAACGGGTCCGAGCCACCGAGCTCGAGCACGACCTTCTTCAGGTTGCGCCCCGCGACCTCGGCGACGGCGGCGCCGGCGCGCTCGGAGCCGGTGACCGAGACGCCGTGCAGGCGCGGGTCGGCGAGGACCCACTCGATCTGCTCGTTGCTGGCATAGATGTTCTGGTAGGCGCCCTCGGGGAACCCCGCGTCGTCGAAGATCTGCTGCATCGCCTCCGCCGATTCCGGGCACTGCGGGGCATGCTTGAGCAGGATCGTGTTGCCGATCACCAGGTTCGGCCCGGCAAAACGGGCCACCTGGTAGTAGGGGAAGTTCCAGGGCATGATCCCGAGCAGGACGCCGAAGGGGTTGCGGCGGATTACCGCCGTGCCCTCGCCGCCGAGCAGCTCGATCGGCTCGTCGGCCATCAGATCCTCGGCGTTGTCGGCGTAGAAACCGTAGATTTCCGCCGCGAAATCGACCTCCATCAGCGCCTGCTCGATCGGCTTGCCCATCTCGCGGACGATGATCTCGGCGAGCTGCCGGCGGCGTTCGGAGTGCAGCTCGCCGACCCTGCGCACCAGCGCGGCGCGCTCGGCCACGGTGGCGGAGCTCGGCCAGGCCCGAGACGCCTGATCGGCCCGCTCGATCGCGGCGCGGAGCTCGTCGTCGCCGATCACCGGGTACTCCTTGATCGTCTCGCCGGTGGCTGGGTTGACTACCGCGTAAGTGCTCATTTCAGCTCCCCTCTTGGATGCTCATTTTAAGACCTGCTCGAGTTCCAGCGCCTGCTCGACCGGCACGTACTCCACGCCCACTCCCTCCGCCACCGCCGGGTGGGTCACCTTGCCGGCGGCGACGTTGACGCCCGGCCGCAGGCCGGGGTCGCGCCGGATCGCCTCGGCGACGCCGTGGTCGGCGAGCGCGATCGCGTAGGGCAGCGTCGCGTTGGTGAGGGCGTTGGTGGAGGTGATCGGGACCGCGCCGGGCATGTTGGTGACGCAGTAGTGGACGATGCCGTCGACCTCGAAGGTGGGTTCGCGGTGGGTGGTCGGCCGCGAGGTCTCGAAGCAGCCTCCCTGGTCGATCGCGACGTCGACCAGGACCGCGCCGGGCTTCATCAGCGCCAGCTGCTCGCGGCGGACTACATAAGGGGCACGGGCGCCATGCACCAGCACGGCGCCGATCACCAGGTCTGCCCGCGGCAGCATCTCCTCGACCGCGAGGGTGGTCGAGTAGACGGTCGAGCAGCGGCCGCCAAAGGTGACGTCGAGCTCGCGCAGGCGGTCGATCGAGCGGTCGAAGACGAAGACGTCGGCCTCCATCCCGATCGCGATGAAGGCGGCGTTCATGCCGACCACGCCGCCGCCGATCACGATCACGTTGGCGGCGGCGACGCCGGGGACGCCGCCGAGCAGGATCCCGCGGCCGCCGAGCGGCTTCTCCAGCATGAAGGCGCCGGCCTGGGTGGCGATCTTGCCGGCGATCTCGCTCATCGGCGCCAGCAGCGGCAGCCGCCCGCGCGCGTCCTCGACGGTCTCGTAGGCGATGCAGGTCGCGCCGGACCCGCAGAGGCCACTGGTCTGCTCTGGGTCCGGCGCAAGGTGCAGATAGGTGAAGAGCAGCTGGCCAGGGCGCAGCATCTCGATCTCCGGCGGCTGCAGCTCCTTGACGTGGAGGATCATCTCGGCCCGCTCGAAGACCGCTGCGGCGTCGGCGACGATCGTCGCGCCCTGCGCCTCGAGCTCCTCGTCGGCGATCGCGCTGCCGGCGCCGGCGCCGGCCTCGACGAGGACCTCGTGCCCGTGCTCGGACATTTCGCGGACGCCGGCCGGAGTCACCGCGACCCGGTACTCGTCGGGCTTGATCTCCTTCGGGACGCCGACCCTCACGCGACCAGCTCCCGCGCTCGCAGAGCCAGCCAGAACTCGATGCGGTCGTGGGCGCGCGAGAGGTCGCGCCCGGTCAGCTCTTCGACTTTGCGCATCCGGTAGCGCAGGGTGTGGCGGTGGCAGAAGACCTCGCGGGAGGCCTTCTCCCACTGGCCGTTCTGCTCGATGAAGGCCTCCAGCGAGCGCAGCAGCTCGCCGCCGTACTCCTCGTCGCCCTGCTCGATCGGCCCCAGCACGCTGTCGCAGTAGAGGTGCAGCGCCTCGTCGTCCTGGATCGAGAGCAGCAGCGTGAAAGCGCCGAGGTCGCGCCAGGAGGCGACCTCGGGAGCGCTGCCGTTGACCAGGGCGGTTGCCTCGAGGGCACAGCGCGCCTCGTGGAAGGAGTGGCGCAGCTGCTCCGGCGGGGCGGGGCGGCTGGCAGCGGCGCGTACGACCCCCCGTTCGGGGCTGAGCGCCTTGCGGGCATCGGCGGCGACGGCGATCGGGTCGCGGTCGGCGGCGTCGACGACGGCGCAGAGCAGCTCACGGCCGCCGATCGAGTGCGGCGCCACCACGGCAGGGCAGGCGTCGGCGGCCAGAGCGCGTTCCAGCGCACCGACGGCGGTAGCGGGGTGCTCGAGGGAGAAGGCGAGCACCGCCGCTTCGTCGCCGATGCCGAACGGCTCCAGACGCCGGCGCAGCTCTGAGGCCTCCATCCGCCCGCCCAGGGCGCCGGCGAGGACGTCGCCGGCCAAGCGTCGCTCGGTCTCACGGGCGACCCGGCGCCGCATCAGCTCGAGGGCGACGACGGCGACGGCCTGCTGCAGGATCAGCCGCTCGAAGTCGCCGAGGCCGCCGGAGTCGCGGACGATCACCACCCAGGCCTGGGGTGGCCCGCCGCCGGGCGAGATCACGGGATAGGCCAGGGCCCGCCCGGCGACGGAAGGGTGGCCGGGAACGAAGGGGTGGCCGTCGCCGGCGTGGCCGAGCGCCTCTTTGCGGATCGCGCCGATCGCGTCGGCGGAGAGCTGGCGGCGGAAGCCGCGCCCGGCAAGGCGCTCGCCGCGGCCGTCGAGGACGGCGACGGTGCCGCCGACGGCGGAGGCGATCGTCGCCGCGATCTCCTCCAGGCCGCGCTCCTCGAGGACCAGGCGCTCGAGCCGGCGCTGCACGGCGATGCCCCGCTGCAGCACCTCGTACTGCTCGTTGACGAGACGGGCGAAGGCCTTCTCGGTGATCGCGATGAACGGCGTCGAGTAGGGAACCTCGAAGAGCGGGAAGCCGCGCTTCTTGGCCTCCTCGACCAGCGCTTTCGGCAGTTTGCGGTGGCTGAAGCCGGTCCCGAAGCCGAGCCCGGCGAGGTTGCTGTCGGCGAGCAGGCGGACGAAGGAGCGCTGCTTGGCGGCAGTGTCGAGCGGGATCCCGGTGGTCAGCATCAGCTCGCCGCCGGAGAGCCACGGGGTCGGGTCCTCGAGCTCGGAGATGTGGACCCAGCGCACCGGCGCCGCGGCCGCCTCCTCGCCGGCGGCGAGGCCGAGGTCGAGCTCGTCGAGCAGGCTCTGGACGGTGAGCACCGGGCTCCCTAGGTGGATCTCATCGGACGACGCGCTCCCAGGCCTCGGCGAGCACGTTGCTGAGCACGTCGTGAATCTCCGCGAACTGCTCCGTGTCGGCGATCAGCGGCGGCGCCAGCTGCACCACCGGGTCGCCGCGATCGTCGGCCCGGCAGATCAGCCCGCGCTTGTAGAGCTCGCCGGAGAGGAAGCCGCGCAGCAGCTGCTCGGACTCCTCGTCGCCGAAGCCCTCCTTGGTCTCCTTGTCTTTGACCAGCTCGATCGCCTGGAAGTAGCCGGCGCCGCGCACGTCGCCGACGATCGGCAGCTCGCGCAGGCTGTCCAGCATCCGCCGGAACTCGCCCTCCTTGGCGAGCACGTGCCCGCAGAGGTCCTCGCGCTCGAAGACGTCGAGGTTGGCGAGAGCGATGGCGGCAGCGACCGGGTGGCCGGCGAAGGTGAAGCCGTGGGCGAAGGAGGCGTCGCCCTCCATGAACGGCTCGGCGACGCGGTCGGAGGCGATCATCGCCCCCATCGGCGCGTAGGCCGAAGTCAGGCCCTTGGCAATGGTGACGATGTCGGGCTGGTAGTCGAAGCGTTCGCAGCCGAAGTAGTGGCCGAGCCGCCCCCAGGCGCAGATCACCTCGTCGGAGATCATCAGCACGTCGTACTTGTCGCAGATCTCGCGCACCCGCTGGAAGTAGCCGTCGGGTGGGACGAAGCAGCCGCCGGCGTTCTGGACCGGCTCGAGGATCACCGCGGCGACCGTCTCGGGGCCCTCGAAGACGATCCGCTCCTCGACCGCGTCGGCGGCCCAGAGCTCGTGGCGGTCCTCGGGCCAGCGGTAGACGTTGGTGTTGGGGACGTGGCAGCCGCCCGGAGCGAGCGGCTCGAACTGGCTGCGCAGCTCGGTGATGCCGGTGGCCGAGAGCGCTCCCAGCGAGGTGCCGTGGTAGGCGACCTCGCGGGCGATCGTCTTGAACTTCTGCCCTTTGCCGTGCATGCGGTGGTAGTTGCGGGCCAGCTTCAGCGCCGACTCGACGGCCTCGGAGCCGCCGGAGGTGAAGAAGACGCGGTTGAGGTCGCCGGGGGCGAGCGAGGCGATCCGCGCCGCCAACTCGATCGCCCGCGGGTGGGCGTAGCTCCAGAGCGTGTAGAAGTCGAGCTCTTCGATCTGACGGGCGGCGGCCTCGCCGTACTCGGCGCGGCCGTGGCCGGCGTTGACGCAGAAGAGGCCGGAGAGCCCGTCGAGGTAGCGGTTGCCGTGCTCGTCGTAGACATAGCAGCCCTCGGCGCGGGTGATGATCGGCACCTCGTGGTCGGCGCCATAGGCGCCCATGCGCGAGAAATGCATCCAGAGATGTCGCTGCGCAAGCTGCTGAAGCCCGGTGTCGACTGCCTGCGACGTGGCCATGTCGCTCTCCTCTCCTACTACGACGATTTGGACAACGCTAGCTCCAGGATGACACATTGGCAAGTGGTCTTTGGGTCAACCCCTGGGCGCCCGCTTGTACACTTGGTACAAGTGGCGTCTGTGCTTTTAGGACATTCGCCACTTGCGCCTTGGGCCGGAGGGGCTTACCGTCGCTTCAGGCTCCCGCTCGGTTCCGCCAGGGTCGCTTCGGGTAGCCGGAATGGATGAAAGGGGCTTGCGCAGAGAGATGGAAGTGAACCGGGAGAGCTCGAGCGTCGCGCTTCGCGACGTGACCAAGCGCTTCGACGGCGTGGTGGCGGTCGACGACCTCAGCCTCGACCTGGCGCGCGGCGAGTTCTTCACCCTGCTCGGGCCCAGCGGCTGCGGCAAGACGACGACGCTGCGGATGATCGCGGGCTTCGAGCGGCCGACCAGTGGTGAGATCCGAATCGAGGGCGAGGACGTGGCGGCGCTGCCGCCCCACAGGCGCCCGACCAACACGGTCTTCCAGAGCTACGCGCTCTTCCCCCACCTCAGCGTCGAGGCCAACGTCGCCTTCGGCCTCAAGCGCAAGCGGGTCGGCAAGGAGGAAGTCGCCGAGCGCGTCCACGCCGAGCTCGAGCGGGTCGGCCTCGCCGCCGAGGCGAAGCGGCGCCCGGCCCAGCTCTCCGGCGGCATGCAGCAGCGGGTGGCGCTGGCCCGCGCCCTCGTCAACCTGCCGAAGGTGCTGCTGCTCGACGAGCCGCTCGGAGCCCTCGACCTGAAACTGCGCAAGGGCCTGCAGGTGGAGCTGAAGCGGATCCAGCGCGAGGTCGGGATCACCTTCGTCTACGTCACCCACGACCAGGAGGAGGCGCTGACGATGAGTGACCGGGTCGCGGTCATGAACCGCGGCCGGGTCGAGCAGATCGGCACCCCGGAAGAGGTCTACGAGCGGCCGGCCACCACCTTCGTCGCCGGCTTCATCGGCGTCTCCAACCTGCTGCCGGCCAGCGTCGCCGCGCCCGGTCGGGTCCGCCTCGACAGCGGGCCGGAGGTGCGGGGCGACACCGGCGACCTCGCTGTCGGCGAAGGCTGCTACGCGGTCGTCCGTCCCGAGAAGCTGCGGGTCGACCTGGTCGGCGCAGGCGGGCCCGGCGGCAACGGGCTGCCGCGGGTCGAGGGGATCGTCGAAAGCTCGCTCTACCTGGGGACGGCGACGCAGCTGCAGGTCGCGCTCGGCGAGCAGGTGCGGATCACGGTCCTCGTCCCCAACGCCGACGAGGCCGCGCGCCAGCGCCTGCCCGGGGGCGGCGCCCGGGTGGCTCTGAGCTGGGAGCCCGAGCACATGCACGTCGTCCGCGACTCGCCGAACGGCGCCCCACCCGCGCCCCCGACCGAGGTCGCCGGCGACACCGAACTGGAAACGAAACAGGAGGCCTGACGATGAGGAGCAGCGAACGAGGTACTCGAAAGGCGGCGCTCATCGTCGCGGCCCTGGTGGCGGCGGCGACGCTGGCACTGGGGCTGGCGGCCTGCGGCGGCGGCGATGGCGGCGGCATCGAAGGCGGCGGCGAGAAGGAGACCGAGACGGTCAAGCTCGAAGGCAAGCCCTCGGGCAGCCTGACGATCTCCAACTGGCCGCTCTATATCGACAAAGCGACCGTGCCCGCCTTCGAAAAAGAGAGCGGCGTCACCGTCAAGTACATCGAGGACGTCAACGACAACGCCGAGTTCTTCGGCAAGGTGCAGCCGCTGCTGGCCCAGGGCGAATCGGGCGGTCGCAGCATCTTCGTCGTCACCGACTGGATGGCGAACAAAATGCACGAACTCGGCTACCTGCAGAACTTCGACAAGGCGGGGCTGCCGAACTTCGAGCAGAACCTGAGGAACGAACTCAAAAGCCCCTCCTACGACCCCAACCGCGACTACAGCGCGCCCTGGCAGAGCGGCATGACGGGCCTCACCGTGCGCACCGACCTGGCCCCGGACGTGCGCTCGATCTGCGACCTCTTCGACCCCCAGTACAAGGGCAAGGTGGAGATGCTGACCGAGATGCGGGACACGGTGCCGCTGGTGATGAAGTGCCAGGGCGTCGATCCCGAGGGCGCGACCGAAGCGGAGTGGCTGAGCGCGATCGACAAAATCAGCGGCGCCGTCGACGACGGTCAGATCCGTCGCTTCACCGGCAACGACTACGCCCGCGACCTGACCAGCGGCGACGCCGTCGCGGTGATCGGCTGGTCCGGGGACGCGGTCCAGCTGCAGGCCGACAACCCCGACATCGAATGGCGGATGCCGACCGAGGGCTGCATCCTCTGGTCCGACAACATGGTGATCCCGATCGGAGCGCCGAACGGGACCGCGGCCGAGGCCTGGATCGATTACGTCTACGAGCCCGAGGTGCAGGCCGACATCGCCGAATACGTCAACTACGTGACCCCCGTGGACGGCGTCAAAGAGATCCTCGCCCAGCGGGAACCGGAGCTGGCCAACAACCAGCTGATCTTCCCCAGCGAGTCGTTCACCAAGGACTGCACGATCCAGCCGACCCCGACCGGCGAGGAAGAACAGAAGATCACCGCGGCCTTCGAGGCGGTGCTCAACCAGTGAATCTGAGCCGGCGGACCGTCCCCTATGCCCTCTTGGCACCGGGGGCGGTCTGGCTGGTTCTCTTCTTCGTCGTCCCGCTCTATTACATGGGGAAACTGTCGCTGGAGACCGGCACGGTCGGCGCGCTCGAATTCAACTGGCAGTGGTCCAACTACGGCGATGCGCTCTCGCTCTACGACACCCAGTTCGTGCGCTCGTTCGTCTACGCCGGCCTGGCGACCCTTTTCGCGCTGCTGCTCGCCTACCCGCTGGCCTACGCGATCGCCTTCAGGGCCGGGCGCTGGCGCAACCTGCTGCTGTTCGCGGTGGTCGCGCCCTTCTTCACCACGTACCTGATCCGCACCCTCGCCTGGGAGACGATCCTCTCCGACCAGAGCCCGGTCGTCGGCGTGCTCGACTTCCTCGGCCTCGCCCCGGGCGGTCGCGTCCTCGCCACCGGCGGCGCCGTGATCGCCGGCCTCACCTACAACTTCCTCCCCTTCATGGTGCTGCCGATCTACGCCAGCCTGGAGCGGATCGACGAGCGCCTGATCGAGGCGGCGAAGGACCTCTACGCCTCCTCGCGGCAGGCCTTCTGGCGGGTGACGCTGCCGCTCTCGGCGCCCGGCGTCGTCGCCGGCACCCTGCTCACCTTCATCCCCGCCTCCGGCGACTACATCAACGCCCAGTTCCTCGGCAGCGCCGGCAACCAGATGATCGGCAACGTCGTCCAGTCGCTCTACCTCAAACAGACGAACTATCCGTCGGCGGCGGCGCTCTCCTTCGTGTTGATGGCGGCGATCCTCGTCGTCGTCCTGATCTACATCCGCTTCGCCGGCTCGGAGGCGCTGATGGGGGAGGAGGCGCGGTGACCCGCGGCGAGTCCGAGGGCCGGCTGGCGCTCGCCTGGCGCTGGCTGCGCGAGCACGGCGTCAACATCGTCGCCGGCCTGGTCGTCATCTACATGCTGATCCCGATCGTCGTCATCCTCGTCTTCTCCTTCAACGATCCCGCCGGCCGCTACAACTTCAACTGGGTCGGCTTCACGACCGAGCACTGGAGCAACGCCTTCGGCATCCCGGAGCTGAACGACGCCCTGCTCACCAGCCTCAAACTGGCGCTGCTGGCGACGCTGATCTCCACCGCGATCGGGACGCTGATGGCGCTGGCGCTGGTCCGCCACCAGTTCTTCGGCCGCCGCGCCGCCAACGTCCTGATCGTGATCCCGATGGCGACGCCGGAGGTGGTGATGGGCTCGGCCCTGCTCTCCTTCTTCCTCATCCTCAACGTGGCGAAACTCGGCTTCCAGACGCTGCTGATCGCCCACGTGATGTTCTGCATCAGCTTCGTCGTCGTCGTCGTGCGCTCGCGGCTGATCGGCTTCGACCGCAACCTCGAGGAGGCGGCGCGGGACCTCGGGGCGACGCCGCTGCAGACCTTCCGGCTCGTCACCCTGCCGCTGATCATGCCCGGCATCCTCGGCGCCGCGATGTTGGCCTTCGCGCTCTCGATTGACGACTTCGTCATCTCCAACTTCAACTCGGGGACGACCGTGACCTTCCCGCTCTACATCTTCGGCGCCGCCCAGCGCGGCATCCCGGTCGAGGTCAACGTGATCGCGATGATCCTCTTCGGCGCCACCGTCGCCGCCATGGGCCTCGTCACCTGGCAGCAGCAGCGAGCCGAAAAGATGGCCTCGATGCGCCCAGAGCAGGAAGACGCCCCAATCCCCTTGCCAGGCACGGCGGCCGCCCAATGACCGAGGGTCCCGCCGCGGCCGCAAAACCGCCCGCCGACGGGCCGGAAAGTCGATCCCACATCGACGTATCGGCCCATCGGCCGGATGTTTCGCGGCTCGCTAACTCCGTTGACGGAGGTTGGCGGGGGGTCGGGGGGGTCGAGGTGCTGGAGGACGTCGAGCCGGCTAGCGGGGAGGTCGCGGCGCTGGTGCCGCTCTCGGGGGCGGCGGAGGTGGACGCTGCGGTTGCGGCGGC
>JBAQZI010000145.1:0-6054 GCA_049790835.1 Solirubrobacterales bacterium | reverse complement strand
CCTTGGCGCCGAAGAGCGCCCCAAGGCGGCGCTTGCGGCTGGCGGCGGCGGCGCTCAAGCCGCGGCGGGAGCCGGCGTCAAGACGCTGAGTGCCCGCGGCAGCACCCGCAACGAGGCCGGCAGGTCGGTCAGGTGCTCGCCGTCGGCGTAGACGGGGAAGCCCTTGCTGGCGCTCAATTCGAGGTGGGACGCGCGGAAGACCTGCACCTCGTCGCTATCCACGTGGGTTCCCTTGAACACCTTCGGCAGGTTAGCCAGGAAGCGCAGCTTGCCGACCTCGCCGACCGCGATCACGTCGAAGAGGCCGTCTTCCAGGTCGGCGCCGGGCGCCACCCGCATGCCGCCGCCGAAGGTGCTGTTGTTGGCGACCGAGACGGAGTAGCCGGTGAAGCGGGTGCGCTCGTCGTCGACTCGGATCGTGAAGCGAGCGGGCTTCCAGCTCCCCAGCGTGCGAAAGAGCGAGTAGACGTAGACGAGGTTGCTGCGGATCAGCTTGACTTCGTTCGCCAGCCGGTTGCATTCGGAGTCGAAGCCGACGCTGACGATGCCGAGGAAGCGCTTGCCGTTGGCCTCGCCGACGTCGATCCGGCGGCTGTGCCCGGAGAAGAGGGTCGCCACCGCCTGCTCGGGGTCGCTGGGGATTCCGAGCACCCGGGCCAGGTCGTTGCCGCGACCACCGGGGAGGATGACCAGCGGCGTCTCGGCGCCGGCCATGGCGCCGCCGACGGCACCGACCAGCCCGTCGCCGCTCATCGCCACCGGCACCTCTCCCGCTTCGACCGCCCGCAGCGCCTGCTCGGCGCCGTGCTCGAGCCCTTTGGTGCGCTGGACCCGGAAGACGACGCGGCGCGCGTCGAGCGCCTGCTCGACGGCCGGCAACAGCTTCAAAGTCTTCCCGCCGGCCGAGGCTGGATTGACCAGCAGCGTCAGCGGCATCCCCTCGATGTCCATGCGCTCGCAGCCTAGTCGCCGGCGGCCGCCGGATCCGGCTCGCGCAGGCGGCCGACAGAGAAGCTGCCGTCGCCGGCCCGGGCGCTCTCCGGCAACTCGACTCCGTGGCGGGCCAGGCGCCGGCGCGCGAGCCGCCCGAGCAGCCCCTCGAGCGGGTCCTCGCCCCGCAGGCGGACTAGGATCAGGTGGCCGCCGGGCCGCAACACTCGGGCGATCTCGGCGGCCCGGGGGCGGACGTCGGCGGCGACGACGAGGTCGAAGAAGCCGCTGGGGTAGGGGAGGTCGCCGGGACGGCCCTGCTTGAACGCGACCCGACCCTCCGGGTCGAGGCCGATCCGCGCCGTGGCGGCGTGGACCAGGTCGGCGGAGCGGTCGACGCCCCGCACCCGAGCCGCCGGGAACTCACGGGCCAGGAAGAGGGCGCCGTCGCCGTCGCCGCACTCGATCTCCAGCACCCGCTCCGGTGGCGGCGAAACGCGCAGAACGGCGGCCGCGAGTGGGGTCAGCGGTGGCGTCGACATCCACTCGATCGTAAGTGCTCTAGGCTTTCGCGCCGATGGAGGAGCGGGCAGACCGGCAGCGTTGGATCATCCTCGGCGTCTTCGCGGTAATCGCGGTCGGGGTGGTGGCGGCGATCCTGCTCTCGCGTGGCGGCGACGACGGCGACTCGACGAGTACCGAGGCGAGCGCCGGCGGCTGCGAGCAGGTCGAAGCGCCGGCGCCGAAGAAAGTCTCGCTGCCGGCGCCGAAACAGACCCTCAAGCAGGGCGAGGAAGCGACCGCGGTCGTGGAGACGAGCTGCGGGACCTTCGAGATCGCCCTCGACACCGAGCGGGCGCCGAAGACGGCCAATTCCTTCGCCTACCTCTCCGAAAAAGGCTTCTATGACGGCCTCGGCTTCCACCGGATCGTCCCCGGCTTCGTGATCCAGGGCGGCGATCCGCTCGGCACCGGCACCGGCGGCCCCGGCTACAGCGTCGACGAGAAACCCCCGGCCAACCTCGCCTACACCAAAGGCACGGTGGCGATGGCGAAGAGCTCGGCCGAGCCGCCCGGGCGCTCGGGCAGCCAGTTCTACGTGGTCACCGGCGCCGACGCCGGGCTGCCGCCGGAATACGCCCTGGTCGGCAAGGTCAGCGAGGGCCTCGACGTGGTCGAGCGGATTGGGGCGCTGGGCGGGGCCGACGAAAAACCGAAACAGCCGGTCCTGATCGAAACGGTCACGATCGAAAAGGGCTAGCCACTCAGTGGCCAAGCTCGACGTAGGCGATCCCGCCCCCGATTTCGAGCTGCCGGGCACTGGCGACAAGACTTACCGGCTCTCCGACTATCGCGGGCGCAGGCTGGTCCTCGCCTTCTATCCAGGTGACTTCACCGCCGTCTGCACCAAGCAGTTCTGCTCCTATCGCGACCAGAGCGACAAGCTCGACGGCCTCGGCGCCGAGGTGCTCGGGATCTCCCCCCAGTCGGTCGAGTCGCACGAGCGCTTCACCGAGGAGAAGCGCCTCAACGTGCCGCTGCTCGCCGACGCGGACAAGAGCGTCGCCCGCGCCTACGGCGTCGTCGCCGGACCGCTGGTGCGGCGGGCGATCTTCGTCATCGACGAGGAGGGCGTCGTCCGCCACCGCAAGGTGACCCTGACCGGCCTCACCTACGAGTCCGCCGACGACCTCGCCCGCGCCGTCGCCTCGATCGCTTGACGGTGGCCGCCGCGCCGGCGTCCTTCGAGGTCGGCCCGGCGCCGGCGCTGCGCGGCGAGAGCGCGGGGGAGGGTCCACCGATCGTCCTCTGCCACGGGATCACGGCCAGCCGCCGCTACGTCCACCACGGCTCGCGGGCCCTGGAGCGGGCCGGTCACCGGGTCATCGCCTACGACGCCCGCGGGCATGGCGAGTCTGATTCGGCGCCTCCCCGCGAGGGTTATGGATACCCGTGGCTGGTCGCCGACCTCGAGCGGGTGGTCGCCGCCGAGGTGGGTGAGGAGCCGTTCGTCCTCGCCGGCCATTCGATGGGCGCCCATACCGCGGTCGCCTACGCGCTGCGCCATCCCCAGCGCCTCACCGGCCTGGTCGCGATCGGCCCGGTCTTCCTCGGCGAGATCCCGCCCGCGTCGCTGGTCTACTGGGACGGCCTCGCCGCGGCGCTGGAGGAGGGCGGAGTGGACGCCTTCGTCGCTTACATCGACCGCAACCAGGACATTGCTCCCGCCTGGCGTGACTCGGTCCTTGGCTTCACCCGGGCAAGGATGCTGCTCCATCGCCACCCCGAGGCACTGGTCGAGGCCCTGCGTCAGGTCGCACGCTCGCGGCCCTTCGATTCGCTCGACGAGCTCGGCCGCCTCGACCTCCCGGCACTGGTCGTCGCCAGCCATGACGAGGCCGATCCCGGACACCCATACGCGGCCGCGGCCGCGTATGCGGAGCGGCTGCCGCGGGCGCGGCTGCTCAGCGAGGAGGAGGGGGAGTCGCCGCTCGCTTGGCAGGGCGGCAAGCTCTCACGCGAGTTAGCCGCCTTTTACACGGACTCTTTATCTTCATCGCCATGAAGGTCCCGAGCGAAGGCACGCTGCGCCGGATAATCGCCTTCGTCGCGACCCTGGGAGTCGCCGTCGCCACCTACATCGCGATCGCCGACTCAGGCGGCGGAGCGCCTGCCTGCCTGGCCGGTGGCGGTGGCTGCGAAGCCGTCGCCAACAGCTCCTACTCGCACATCGCCGGCGTCAACATCGCCATCTTCGGGATCGTCGGCTACGTCATCCTGCTGGCAACCGCCTTCTTCGCCAACGACCTCGCTCGCTTCGCCGGCTTCGCGACCGCGCTCGGCGGGTTTGGCTTCAGCGTCTACCTGACCTACCTCGAGCTCTTCACGATCGAAGCGATCTGTCAGTGGTGCGTGGCCAGCGCCGCGCTGATGACGATCCTCTTCCTGCTCAACGCCACCCGCTTGATCGGCTACGCCGGAACCATCACCGTCGCGGTGCCCGAAGAGACTTGACCGGCAACCAGGGAAGGAATCGATGAGCAACAAGCGGGAGCGGGAGAAGCGGCCCGAGGAGCGGCTGCGGGAAGAGACCAAAGTCGACGCCGGGGAGCGCCGCACGCGACTGCTCCAGTTCGGAGCCGGTGCCATATTTCTGGCGATCGTCGCGGTGGCCATCCTGATCGTCGTCAACGGCAACAAGGAGAGCGGCGGCGACGCCCAGAACCTCGACGGCGCCACCGCGATCGACGATCTCGTCGGAGGCATTCCCCAGCAGGGGCTGGTGCTCGGCAACCCGACCGCGAAAGTCGAGCTGATCGAGTACGGGGACCTGCAGTGCCCCGTCTGCAAAGCCTATTCCGAAGATTTCCTGCCGCAGATCATCGAAAACCAGGTCAAAGCCGGCGAAGCCAAGCTCACCTTTCGCAATTTCGCCTTCATCGGCGAGCAGTCGACCCCGGCGGGCGCCGCGGCCCTGGCAGCCGGCAGTCAGGGCCGTGGCTGGCAGTTCCTCGAGCTCTTTTACCGCAACCAGGGCATAGAGAACTCCGGCTACGCCGACGATGAGTTCCTGACCGCCGTGGCCAGAGGCGCCGGCGTAAAGGACATCGCCAGATGGAACCAGGAACGCAAAAGCTCGAAGCTCACCGACGAGGTCACCGCGACGACCGCAGAAGCCCAGAAGCTGGGCTTCACCGGAACGCCTTCGTTCGCACTCAAGGGCCCCGACGGCCTCGAGCTCCTCGGCACCCCCAGCGCGCCCGAGGAAGTGGAAGAGGCGATCGAAGAGGCCAGCTGAGGCCTTCCTTCGCTTCGGGTTTACATAACCACCATTATCGTGCGTTGAGGCGAAAAGCCGGGGGGACGGCGGTTCAACGCCCCGCCACCCTCAGCAGCCCCCTCAGCACGCTGAGCGGCCCGTGTGGAACCTGGGCCGAGGGCGAGGCGCCTGGGTGGTCGCGGACGATCCGGACTCTCAGTGCCCGCCGGCGGACCTGGAACCGCAGCGGCGGCTCCAGGGTCAGCGACTCGCCGTCGATCGCCAGCGGGATCGGGCCGTCGGCCTCGATCTCGAGCTCCTTCCCCTCCGGCCACACCGCCTCCGCCTTCGCCTTCGCGACCGGCGCCGGCGCCGCCCAGCCGGCGCTCTCGGCGCCGCTGCGGGCACTGGCGACGCTGGCCAGGCGCCTGCTGTCCGGTCGCTGGGCCCCCTAGGAGAACGCGCCCCGCCGACTAACGCGGATCCGGTCGGTAGTCGGAGGCCGCGAGGATCGCGTCGGCGATGGCCTGCGGGGTCGGCGGGCAGCCCGGGATACGGACGCCGACCGGAAGCAGCTCGTCGAGTGGCACGGCCAGCTCGGAAGGCACGGCAAGAACCCCGCAGTTGAGCGCGCAATCGCCCAGGGCGGCGACCAGACGGGGCTCCGGCATTGCCTCGTAGGCGGCTCGCAAGGCCCCCTCCATGCGAGTGGTCACGGCGCCGGTGACGAGGAGAACGTCGGCGTGCCGGGGCGAGGCGACGATGTCGAGGCCGAAGCGCTGGAGGTCGTACTGCGGCGCCGCCGTGGCCGCCAGCTCGTGCTCGCAGGCGTTGCAGGATCCCGCGTCGACGTGGCGGATCGCCAGCGAACGGGCACCCGTGCGGCGTGGCAGCCCGGTTTCGCGGCGGACGCGCTGGAGGTGGCGAAGGAGGACGAACACGGTCAGCGGTCCACGCAGGCGTAGCAGAGCTCGAAGCTCTTGTTGATGAGCGGGAAGTCGGGCAGGAGATTGCCCGCGGTGGCCCGCGCGAGCGCGGGCCAGTTCGCGTAGGAGCCGGAGCGCAGGTGCAGTCGTCGAATCTGGAGCACCCTCTGCTCGAGGACGCAGACCGTCTCCCCGCGTGGGCTCTCGACGCGAGCCACCCCAAGCGCCTCCGCGGGCCCGCTCGGCCTCGCGATGTCGGCGACCAGCGGCTCGCGGAGGAGCTCTTCGAGGATCTCCAGGGTCGTCTCCAGCTCGATCGCCCGCAGCTCGAGCCGCGCCGCGACGTCCCCCGTCGGGGTCGCCGGCATCGCCGCGGCAAAGGTGGATCCGTACCACAGCGCCGGACTCGCGGTGCGCGCGTCCCCGGCCACCCGGGAG
>JBAQZI010000144.1:0-3145 GCA_049790835.1 Solirubrobacterales bacterium | reverse complement strand
ACCCTCGACCTCAGCCGGGGCGCGGACGACGACGTTGAGCCGCTGGCCACGGCGCAGGCCGACCACGGCACCGCGGGCGGCCCGCAGCGGCAGTTCGCCGCCGGAGTAGCGAATCTCCGGGTCGGCGAGGTCCTGGCCGGCGCGAACCGGGACCCGGCGGTCGTGCAGCGAGAAGCCGTATTCGAGCAGTTCGAGGTTGCCGCTATAACGGGCTTCTTCGCTCGGCGCCCCGATCGCGACCGAGACCAAGTCCACCCCGTTGCGCGTGCCGGAGCCGACGAGGACGTAGCCGGCGTCGAAAGTGTGGCCGGTCTTGACCCCGGTGGCCCAGGGCGCCATCCGCAGCAGGTCGTTGCTGTTGGAGATCCGCCGCGGCGGACGCAGGCTGCGCAGGACGGCGGTGCGCGCGTCGACGATCTTGGCGAAGGCGGGGTCCCCCAGCAGGCGTCGGCTCAGGGTCGCCAGGTCACGGGCACTGGAGAAGTTGCCGGGTTGATCGAGGCCGATCGGGTTCGAGTAATGGGTGTCGGCAAGGCCGAGCGCGGCGGCGCGGCGGTTCATTTCAGCGACGAAGGCGGCCTGCGAGCCGGCGGCGGCGAGGGCAAGATCGTGAGCCGAGTCGTTGCCGCTGCGCAGCAGCAAGCCGTAGAGGAGGTCACGCACGCTGATCCTCCGCCCGGGGCGCACGCCCAGCAGCGACTCGCCGTAGATCGCTTCGTATGGCGCCGTCCGCACGATCCGCTCCAGCGGCAGCTCCTGAAGCGCCACGTAAGCCGTCATCAACTTGGTCGTGCTGGCGACCGGCAGCCGCTTGGCGGCGGCATGGGAGGCGAGCACGGCGCCGCTGCGAGCGTCGATCAGGGTCCAGGCGCGGGCCTCTGGCCGCGGTTTCTCTGCCGCCCCGGCCAGCCCCGGCAGCAGGCACAGCAGGGCCAGCAGGGCCGCCAGCAGGGCGGCGCCGGTCCGGCGCCGACTCATCTCAGCTGCAGCGTCTGACCGGCGATCAGGATCTGCGGGTCCACGTCGGGGTTGAGGGCGAGGATGTGCCCGACCGGGACGCCGGTCCGGTGGGCGATCGAGACCAGCGTGTCGCCACTCTTGACCACGTAGGTCTTCGCTTTCGTCTTCGGGCCGCTTTTGTGGGACTGACCGCCGTTGACGTTCCGCTGCGGGGTCGAGGAGTCGGAATCGCCCAGCGAAGCGGCGACGACGACGATGACGACCAGCACCGCGCCGACCAGGGCGATTGCGGCGAAGATCCGGGCGAAGGCGCTGGTGCGTTTTTCCATGGCTGGCGGGAGATCGGTGAGAGAGCCGGTGATCGTATAGCCGCCGCAGGCGTCTTCAGGCGGTGGAGATGTCCCAGACCGCGACCCGCAGGCGCTCAGCCGCCGCGGCCGGGTCGGGATCGGCGGCGATCCCGCGCGAGGCGGCGACGAGGGCGGAGGCGCGGCGGCCCGCGAAGGCGGCGCCCAGCAGCTCCGGCTTACCGCCCTGAGCGCCGACACCGGGAATGAGGAAGATCGAGCGCGGCATCAGCTCCCGCAGGTGGGCGATGTGGAGGGGCTCGGTGGCGCCGACGACGGCGCCGACGCCGCTTAGTCCGCATTCGCCCAGCAGTCGCTCGGAGAGGCCGTCGACGAGGCGGGCGAGGCGCTCGTGCAGAGGCTGGTGCGGCGCTGGCAGGTCCTGGACGTCGGCGGCGCCGGGGTTGCTGGTCCGGACCAGGGCGAAGATGCCGGCGCCCGCATCCGCGGCGGCGGCGACCAGCGGCTCGAGGGCGTCGAGGCCGAGCAGCGGGTTGGCGGTGAAGGCGTCGGCTCCGAGCCCGGCGACTGGGCCCCAGGGCGTCGGCGTCTCGCCGACCAGTGCCTGGGCGTAGGCGGCGGCGGTGATCGGAACGTCGCCGCGCTTACCGTCGGCGACGACCAGCAGGCCGGCTTCGCGAGCGATCGCGCAGACGTCGGCCAGCGCCGCCCATCCCGGCGCGCCGAGGCGCTCGAAGCAGGCCAGCTGTGGCTTGACCGCGACGCAGGCAGGGCCAGCGCGTTCGATCAGAATGCGGCAGTGGGTGATCACCGCGGCGGCGGCCAGATCGGCGGCCAGCGTGCCGGGGCCGGAGGCCATCGGCCCCTCACCGGCCAGCTGCGCCGGATCGGGGTCGAGGCCGAGGCAGATCTGACTGCGGCGCTCGTCTATGAGCGCCGCCAGTCGATCCGCGAACAGCGTCAGAGAATCAGCCGCCCTTGACCTTGGTCTTCAGAGCAGACCCAGCGGAGAAGCGCGGCACCTTGCCGCCCGGAATCGTGATGCGCTCGCCGGTGCGCGGATTGACGCCCTGGCGGGGGCCACGCTCGGCGACATGGAATTTGCCGAAGCCGGTGAAGCTCACCTCGCCGCCGGAGCTCAGCGCGTCGGTGATCGCCTCGAGTACGGCGTCGACGGCGTCGCTGGCAGCTTTCTTGCTGCCAAGCCGGTCGTCGCCAGCCAGTTGATCCAGAAATTCAGCCTTGGTCACGTCGGAAATCCTCCTCGGGGGTTGAAGACGGGCGCCAATCTAACAGCGGGCTCGGCGTCAGGGCCGGCGCTGTCCTCACGCACCGCTGACGGACATCGCGCCGATCAGCAGCGGCGGGGTGCGGACCGAGCCCCCGAAAGGCACCCAGCGGGGCTCCGCTCCAGCCGCCGAGACGGCCCCCAGCATCGAGACCAGGTCGCTGGCGATCGTGAACTCGCGCAGCGGCTCGGCCAGCTCGCCGCCCCGGATCGCGCGGCCGGAGGCGCCGACCGAGAAGACGCCGGTGACGGGGTTGACACCTGAGTGCAGGCCGGCGACGTCGGTGACGAAGACTCCCTCGCCGGCCTCGCCGAGCAGCTCAGCGAAGGAGAGCGGGCCGGCGCCGACGACCAGGTTCGAGGCCGAGACCGTGGGCTGCGAGCGGTAGCCGTGGCGGGAGGCGTTGCCGGTCGAGGCGCCGCCCTCGCGGTTGGCGGTGTAGGTGTCGTAGAGGAAGGCGCGCAGCCGGCCGTCCTCGATCAGGGCGGTGCGCCGGCGCGGCACGCCCTCGCCGTCAAAGGGCGCCGAGGCGGGGCCGTCGGGGTCGCGGCCGTCGTCGCGCAGGACCAGCGCCGGGCTGGCCAGCTC
>JBAQZI010000143.1:0-2281 GCA_049790835.1 Solirubrobacterales bacterium | reverse complement strand
GCGCCGTGCCGGCGGCCGGCTGCTGCCGCGCCGCAGCGACTTCGTCGCCGGCCGGATCGCCCTGCGCTCGGCCTCGGCCGACTCGGTCGCGGTGATCGAGCGCGAGTCGGGGGAGATGCTGGGGATGGTCGAGGCGGAGCGGGCCTTCACGACGATCCACCCGGGCGCGATCTACCTCCACCTCGGGCGCTCCTACGAGGTCGAGCGGCTCGACGTCGAGGAGCGGCGGGCGATCGTCTCCAGCTTCGACGGCGACTGGTACACGCGGCCGAAGAAGGAGACCGAGATCTACATCGAACGGACCCGCGAGCAGCGCGAGGTGGCGGGGGTGCAGCTCAACTTCGGCGACGTCTCCGTGACCGAGCAGGTGATCGCCTTCCAGCGCGTCTCGATCTCCGAGCAGGAGCCGATCGACATCGTCGCCCTGGAGCTGCCGGAGCAGAGCTTCGTCACCCAGGCGCTCTGGTACGTGCTGCCGGAGAAGCTCAGCAACGCGCTCCCCAGCGACGTCCTGCTCGGCTCCCTGCACGCGACCGAGCACAGCCAGATCGCGGTGCTGCCGCTGATCGCGATGTGCGACCGCTGGGACATCGGCGGCCTCTCCACCAACGTCCACTTCCAGACCGGCCGCTCGACCATCTTCATCTACGACGGCCACCCGGGCGGGGTCGGCATCACCCAGCGCGGCTACGAGCAGTTCGAGCGCCTGCTCGGCGACGCCGCCCGCCTGATCGACGAGTGCCCCTGCGAATCCGGCTGCCCCTCCTGCGTCCAGAGCCCCAAGTGCGGCAACCTCAACGAACCGCTGCACAAGGCGGGGGCGCTGGAGCTGATGGGGTTGATGCGGCGGACGGTGCCGAGGTGAGCCAGGAGAGGGGGCCCGAACTGCGGGGAGGTTCCGGGGAGACCCCCTCGCCTGGCCCTGCGGGGCGCTCGCAGCAGGTTGCGGTGATCGGCGCTGGGGGTTGCGCGCAGGACTCCGAGCTCGCGTTGCTGGCGGAGGAGATCGGGCGGCGGCTGGCGGAGGCAGGGGCAGCCGTGGTCACCGGCGGGCTCGGTGGGGTCATGGAGGCCGCGTCGCGGGGCGCGGCGCAGGCGGGCGGCACCGTGATCGGGATCGTCCCCGGCCACTCGATCGCGGAAGCGAACCCGCACTGCACCCAGGTCGTCGCCAGCGGCGTCGGCCACGCCCGCAACCTCGCCGTGGTCGGCTCCGGCGACGTCGTCATCGCGATCGGCGGCGAGTGGGGAACCCTCTCGGAGATCGGCCACGCCCGCGCGATCGGCCGCACCGTCGTCGCCCTGCGCAGCTGGGAGCTGAGCGGCCGCGAGCGCATGGAGGGTGCGCCCGGCATCGTCCCCGCCGAGACGCCCGCCGAGGCCGTCGCAGCCGCATTACGCGCTCTCTAGCCCGCGCGTTCGTCCTTTCTAGCCCTATGGGCGACCAAGGACGAACGCGGTCCGCGGTTCAGGGCCAGAGCTCGCGCAGGGCGAGGATCGCGAAGGCGTGGGGCCAGACGAGGGGAGTCGTGGAGGCGGGGACGCCGGTGTGCGCGTCGACGCGCTCCGGCAGGGCGCCGGCGGGGGTTGAGGCCCGGCGCAGGGCGCCGAACAGTCGCAGGGCGGTGCGCCGGTCGGCTCGCGTGCCGCCGTCCTCTGCGGCAAGCGCGGCGAGGCTCCAGGCCGACCAGGCGGTTGGCGCGGTCCAGGGGTCCGTCCCCGGCCAGGCTTCGCCGGGGACGATCCCGAAGCGGGTGCCGGTGGCGACCAGCTGGCGCAGCGTCCGCCGGGCGGCGGCGAAGTGGCGGGGCCGCGGAAAGGGACGAACCGCCCAGGCCGCGGCCGCATCAAGGCCCGAGCCAGGGTCGCCGGCGCGCCGGACCAGGCCGCGCCCGCTCTGGAACCCAACCAGTGGCCCGCCCGACGCGATCGCGTTGCCGAGGTAGTCCCCGGAATCCCCCTCCTGGTAGTCGGGCCGCTCCCGCCAGGGGATCGGGTGGGTGGAGGAGAGGATCCGGGCGCCGTGCGTCGCGCTGCCGATGGATCCGGTGGCCTGGGCCGCCGCCGCTACCCAGCCGATCGCGTCGCCCTGCGCCGCACGACCCGCCACCGGGCGGCCATCGCCGTGGAAGCGAGCCGCCTCCCCGAGCCCGAGGCCGAGCAGGAAGCGCGAGGCCCGTTCCGCCTCTCGCTGATACCCGGCGGCGGCGTAGGCGAGCGCGGCGGTGCCGACGTCGCGCGGCCAGACGTAGGCCCAGCCATCGCGTGCCCCGGCCGCGAT
>JBAQZI010000142.1:0-27066 GCA_049790835.1 Solirubrobacterales bacterium | reverse complement strand
GCGCCGCAGACGGCCGACCGCCGGGTAGAAGAAGCGCTGCAGCTCGACCAGCTCGGTCGAGTCGGCGATCCCGGTGGCGTCGAAGATCAGCGCCTTCGCCTTGCCCTCGGTTCCGGCCCGTTCGGCCTTGATCGAGTCGAGGAAGCCGGGCAGGTGCTTCTCGAGGCGGCCGCCGGGGGCGGCGCCGCTGAGGACCGGCCCGGCCACGACCGGGGCGCCCTCCTTGTAGCGGTCGAGGCTGACCGGCTGCGGCAGCCCAAGCTGCTTGGCGATCGTCGAGACGACGGGCGCGTTGACCACTTGTGAGTAGCGGTCGCTCATTTGCTGCCTCCAGCGCTCTCGAGGATGGCGACGACGCCCTGGCCACCGGCGGCGCAGATGCTGATCACGCCGCGGCCCTCGCCGTCCTCGTGCAACTGCTTGGCGAGGCCGGCGACGATGCGGCCGCCGGTCGCCGCGAACGGATGGGCGGCGGCCAGCGAGCCGCCGTTGACGTTGAGCTTCTTGCGGTCGACCTTGCCGAGCGGCTTGTCGCGGCCCAGCTTCTCCCTGCAGAACTCGGCGTCTTCCCAGGCCCTGAGCGTGCACAGCACCTGCGCGGCGAAGGCCTCGTGGATCTCGTAGTAGTCGAAGTCCTGCAGTTTCAGGCCGGCGCGGTCGAGCATCGTCGGCATCGCGTAAGCGGGCGCCATCAGCAGCCCTTCGCGCTTGTGGACGTGGTCGACGGCCGCGGTCTGGCCCTCGGAGACGTAGGCGAGGATCGGCAGGCCGCGCTCTTTCGCCCACTCCTCGGAGGCCAGCAGGGTCGCCGAGGCGCCGTCGCTGAGCGGAGTCGAGTTGGCCGCGGTCATCGTCCCCTCGGGGCCGCCGAAGACCGGCTTCAGCTTCGCCAGCTTCTCGAGGCTCGAGCCCGGGCGCAGGTTCTGGTCGCGCTCCAGGCCCAGGTACGGCGTGATCAGGTCATCGAGGAAGCGGCGCTCGTAGGCGGCGGCGAGGTTCTCGTGGCTGGCCAGGGTCAGCTCGTCCTGCTCGGTCCGGCCGATCTCCCATTCGGTGGCCATGATCGCGCAGTGCTCGCCCATCGAGAGGCCGGTGCGCGGCTCCTCGTTGCGGGGGACCGAGGGGACGATGTGGCCGGGGCGGACGTTGGCGAGGGTGCGCAGCTTGCCGAGCATCGAGCGCTGGCGGTTGGCGTCGAGCAGCGTCTCGCGCAGCTGCTCGTTGAGCGCGATCGGGGCGTCGGAGGTGGTGTCGGCGCCGCAGGCGATCCCGGAGTCGATCTGCCCGAGGGCGATCTTGTTGGCGACCAGCAGCGTCGTCTCGAGGCCGGTGCCGCAGGCCTGCTGGACGTCGTAGGCGGGGGTCTCCGGGGCAAGGCGGGTGCTGAGCACGCTCTCGCGGGCGAGGTCGCGGTCGCGGAAGTGCTTGAGCACGGCGCCGCCGGCGACCTCGCCGAGGGTTTCGCCGTCGAGGTTGAAGCGGTCGATCAGCCCGTCGAGGGCGGCGGTGAGCATGTCCTGGTTGGACGCGTGCGAGTAGACGCTGTTGGAGCGCGCGAAGGGGATCCGGTTGCCGCCGACGACGGCAACCCGGCGGGTCTTGCTGTTCATGAGTTGCCGCTTCCTTGGTCGGGGGTGTTGGAAGTCGAGGGAGCCGAGCGGGCCCGCAGGCCAGGCTCGATCGTGGAGATAAGAAGCTCGGCGGCGTTGTTGGCACTGATTTCCTCGGTCCGCAGCCACCAGCGAGCGAGCGCCTCGGCGGCGCCGAGCAGGGCGGTGGAGAGGGCCTCGATCTCGATCCGGGCGGCGTCGCGTTTCTCCTGCGGCAGCTGCGCCAGCATCGAGCCGGAGACCAGCTCGACGATCGCGCCGCGGTAGTCGGCGACCCGTTCGGCGACCTCGCCGCCGCGGGGGAGGGTCTCGTCGAAGAGCACCGCCCAGGCGGCGCGATCGCTGTCGAGGAAGGAGAAGAAGGCACGAACGCCGCCGCCGAGCGCCTCGCCCGGATTGGCGCTGTCGGCCACCGCCTCGGCCACCGTCGCCGTCAGCGAGTCGCCCGCCCGCTCCATGCAGGTGATGTAGAGCTGCTCCTTGTTGCCGAAGTAGTTGTAGAGCAGCGGCTTGGTGACCCCGACCGAAGCCGCGATCTGATCCATCTTCACCGCCGCGTAGCCGTGCTCGGCAAAGAGCCCGTGCGCCGCGAGCAGCGTCTGCTCCATCCGGTCCTCACGGGCTAGCCGCGTCCGTGTGATCGATGCATCCATTGGTGCATAGGTTACCCAGATATAAATTTATATAACAGTAGATGTGATGCACCTCACACAGCTATATACTAAAGAGTATAATACCGGCGAGTATAAACGATCTGAATCTGTCCAGAACCTCGTAATCTTCTGTCTACATACCGTCTGGTATTATACGAAGCAGTATGCAGATGGCGCCAACCAACCCCTTTCGCTTTGGCTCGTTGGCGTTGGACGAGGCGTTTGCCGACCGCGAAGCCGAGATCGCGGAGCTCGCGGATGACGTTCGCAACGGTCAGGACGTCGTCGTTTTTGCGCCCAGGCGATATGGGAAGTCGTCGCTGCTGTGGGCGGCGGCGCGGTCGCTCGGGACGGACGCGGTCCTGGTCGCTCAGGTCGACTTAATGACCACGCCCTCCAAGGAGCGACTTGCCGCGGCGCTTGCCACGACCATCTTCGAGCAGATTGCGTCTCCGCTGGAGCGGGTTCGGGAGAAGGCCCTGGCCCCGTTTCGGGGGCTCAGCGTGAAGCCGACCATCACCGTCGACCCGGAGGACGGGTCGCTCTCCTTCAGCTTCGGGGTGGCGTCGCGGCGCCCCGACATCGACGCGACGCTCGAGCGCCTGCTCGAGTTGCCCGCCGAGCTCGGCGGCGCCCGCGGTCGCTGCACGGCCCTGGTCATCGATGAGTTCCAGGAGATAGTCGAGATCGATCCCGCACTGCCAAGGTTGCTGCGAGCGGTTTTCCAGCGCCAGCCTGAGGTCGCCCACGTCTATCTGGGCAGCAAGCGCCACGTCATGGAGAGGATCTTCAGCGATGCCAACGAGCCGTTCTGGCGCAGTGCCAAGCCAATCGAGCTCGGTCCGATCGAGAGCGCACCATTCGCGGCGTTCATCGAAGACCGCTTTCGAACCAGCGGCAAGGACGTCGGCCCCACGGTCGTCGAAGCCTTGTTGCGGCTGACCGGCGGCCACCCCTACGCGACGCAGGAGCTCTCCTACTTTCTTTGGCAGCAAACCGCGCTGGGTGAGGAAGCCACGCCCGACCGCCTCTCCCGCGCGGTGGAAGCCGTGCTGCGCTCGGAGAACGCTCACTTCAGCTTGCTCTGGGACGATGCCTCAGGGGCACAGAAACTGGTCCTGGAAGCTTTGGCGCGGGAAGGAGGGCGGCCGTTCAGCGCCGCCTATCGTGAACGCCATGAGCTGCCGGCAGCGACCAACGTGCAGAAGGCGCTGCGCGCTCTCGAGAAGCGGGAAGTCGTCGTCGGGGCCGGTGGCGCGTACCGGATCGCCGAGCCGTTCCTCTCCGAGTGGCTGAACCGGCAGCGGGCCGAGAACACGCCGGAGGCACGCTCGACCCGCTAGGCGCTGCTTTGGGAGAAGTCAGGCCTCGGAGAAACCGAAACGAAGCTGGAGGCGGCGAAGGGGGGCGGGTGCCCACCAGTTCCACCTGCCGAGCAGGCGCATCAGGGCGGGGACGAGCAGGGCGCGGACGACGGTGGCGTCGATCATCACGCCGACCGCCATCCCGATCGCGATCTGCTTGACGAAGAAGACCGAGCTGACCGCGAAGGCGAGGAAGACGAGGGCGATCGCCAGGGCGGCGGCGGTGATCACGCGGCCGGTGCGGCCAATCCCCATCGCCACCGCCTCCTCGTTGCCGGCGCCGGCGTCGTGGTACTCCTTGATCCGGGCCATGACCAGAACCGCGTAGTCGGTCGCCAGCCCGAACAGGATCGCGAAGAGGAAGACGATGCTGGTCACCTCGATCGCGGCCGGGCCGGTGTAGTCGAGCGGAGCCTTGAGCCAGCCCTCCTGGAAGGCGAGGACGAGGATGCCGAGCGTGGCGCCGAGCGTCAGCGTGTTCATCACCAGCGTCTTCAGCGGCAGCAGGATCGAGCCGGTGAGGAGGAAGAGCAGGATCACGGTGGTGATCGCGATGATCGCGACGACCAGCGGCGCGTGCTCGACGAGGCTCTGCTTCTGGTCGATGAAGCCGGCGGTGTTGCCGGAAACGAGCGTTGCGGTGCCCGCCGGCGGGCCGAGGTCGCGGATCGTCTCGACGGAGTCCTGCGAGGCGCCGCTGAGCGCCGGTCCGTCGAGGGCGAAGTTGGCGTAGGCGACCCGGTCCGACGCGGGGACGAACGGGGTGCCGCGAACGACCCCGTCGACAGCTTCGACGCGGCGCTGGAAGGCCGCGAGCTGGGCCGGGGGAGTGGCGCCGTCGACGGTTACCGTGACCGCCTCGGTGACGTCGCGCGGATAGTGCCCCTCGAGGTAGCGGTAGGCGTCGTAGGAGGGCTGGCCTGGGGGCACCGCTTCGGCGCTGGGCCCGGTCAGCGTCGTCCAGAGCAGCGGCGAGGCGGCCGCCAGCAGCAGTGCCGAGCTGGCGAGGGCGACGGCGACCGGACGCTTCATCACCCCGCGGGCCAGCCGGTACCAGCCGTCGGAGGTGTCGGAGACGGCCGGGCCGCGGCGGATCGAGAGCGCGTCGATTCGCGGTCCGAGCAGGGCCAGCAGCGAGGGCACGACGAGGATCGCGATCAGCGCCGAGAGCAGTGCCACCGAGGTGCCGGCGACGGCCATCGAGTAGAGGAAGCGCTGCGGCATCACGATCAGCGCCGCCATCGCCGCCGCGACCGTGAGGCCGGAGAAGACCGCGGTGCGCCCAGCGGTCTGGACCATGCGGCGGTGCGCGTCGCGGGTCGCGCCGCCACGACCGATCTCCTCGCGGTAGCGCGAGACCATCAGCAGCGCGTAGTCGACGGCGAGGCCGAGACTGAGGCCGGTGGCGATGTTGAGCGCGAACAGCGAGGTGTCGGTGAAGTTCGCCATCACCCGCAGGACCAGCAGCGTGCCGATGATCGAGATCACCCCGAGCAGCAGCGGGATCGCCGCCGCGATCACCCCCCGGAATACGAACAGCAGCAGCAGCGCCAGGATCGGGAAGGCGATCAGCTCGGCCTTGGTCAGGTCCTTGCGGGTCTGGTCGTTGGTCTCGTTGAAGCCGGCCGCGTAGCCGCCCATCGCGGCGTCGAGCGAGCTGGCGGCGGCGATCGGCGCGACTCCCTCGGCCGCGTAGCCGCCGGCGTCCTGGACGTCGGCGGTGGAGAGGTTGGCGGCGAGCGCCAGCGACTCGCCGTCGCGGGCGATCAGGGTGGCGCCGGCGCGACGGTCCTGCAGCGGGTTGACGACGCGGCCGATGTACTCGACCTGCGACATCTCGCGGCTGAGCCGGGCAACCTCCGCGCGAACCGCCGGGTCGGCGACGTCGAGCTTGCCGCCGTCGGGCGAGCGCACGACCACGACCAGGCCGGGGTTGGGGTCGTAGCCGAGCGCGCCGCGCAGCAGCGCACCGCCGCGCTCGCTCTCGGAGGCGCTGTCAGTGAAGCCGGCGGCCTTGAGGTGACTCTCGACGTCGCGGCCGATGACGATCGCGAGGAGGGCGAAGGCGCCGACCGCCGCGAGGACGAGCTTCGGGTGCTTCCAGGTCAGATTGGCGATCCCGTTCATGGCGCGCGGCGCAACCGTACCAGAATTCAAAGCGAGTGCTTTGAAAGCCAAAGTGCACTGCTAGGATATGGGTCATGGGTCGCCGGGAATACGACCAGTCGTGCAGCCTCGCCTTCGCGCTCGACAGCGTCGGCGAGCGCTGGTCGCTGCTGGTCGTGCGCGAGCTGATGCTGGGGCCGCTGCGCTTCCGCGACCTCGCCAGGGCCGTCGGCGGTGCCCCGACCGACGTCCTCACCAAGCGCCTGCGCGACCTCGAGGCCGACGGCGTCGTCGCCCGCCGCGAGATCGCGGGGCCGATCGCGGCGACCGTCTACGAGCTGACCGAGCTGGGGCGCGGCCTGGAACGGCCGATCCTCGACCTGGCGCGCTGGGGGATGGAGCTGCAGAAGGCCGAGGACGTGGTCGGGCTGGCCCCCTCCTCGCTGCCCAACGCACTGCGGGTGATCCTGCGCCCGCCGGCCGCGGCGAGCTTCGACCTCGCCCTGCGCACCGAGGGCGAGAGTTACTCCCTACGGGCCCGCGACGGCTGGATCTCGGGCCGCCGAGGCGAGACCGGCGATGCCGACCTCGTGCTTTCGGGAGTTCCGATCGAGGTCCTGGCGGCGGTCGTCGTCGGCCCCGCCGGCGTCCCCGGAGTCGAGGTCGAGGGCGACGAGGCGCTGCTCGACGAGCTGCGCGAGATGGTCGTGGTGCCGGACCGCCTGCGCGAGGAAGCGCAGATGCTGGTCGAGTCGGGCGGGCTGCTGATCGCGGCCGCCGAGGCGGCTGTGGCTCAGCTCAGCTCGGTGCCGTCGTAGAGCTTCTTGACGTGCACCGTCCCCGGCGGCGAGGCTTCGATGCAGAGGCGGCAGAGGACGCACTCGTCGACGTTCTCGTCGACGATCTCGACCCGGCCGCCGGCGTCTTTGTAGATGTCGACGGGGCAGACTTCGTCGAGCTTGGCGGCGAGGGCAGGATCGCTGGCGACTGAGTCGTCGACCTCGATGTCGATGAAGACCTTGCTCAGCTGCTCGGCCATCAGGCGGGAACCTCGAGCTTCTGCTTGACCGCGTCCGGGATCTCGTCGATCCGCTCGACGACGCGGATGCCGGCCGCTTCGAGGCGGCTGATCTTCTCGGTCGCGGTGTCCTCCTTGCCCTCGACGATCGTGCCGGCGTGGCCGAAGCTCATCCCCTTCATCTCCTCGTCGTCCATGAACTTGCCGGCCATGAAGGCGACGATCGGGAGGCGGCTGTCGTTGTCGGCGACCCACTGCGAGAGCTGGGCCTCCATGCGGCCGCCGGGCTCGGTGTAGATGACGATCGCCCTGGTCTCCTCGTCGGCCTCGAAGTAGGGCATCAGCTCGGCGTAGGCGGAGCCGATGATCGCGTCGCCGCCGATCGAGACGGCGGTGGAGACGCCGAGGCCGGCCTGGGTCAGCGATGAGGAGATCTCGGTGGTCATGCCGCCGGAGCGGCTCATGACGCCGACCGGGCCGGGCGCGTAGGCCTTGGCCGCGTCCTTGGCGGGGCCGCCGATGCCGCCCATCTTGCAGACGTCGGGCACGATCAGGCCGAGGCAGTTGGGACCGATGATCCGCGCCCCCTCCATGTTCGCCAGCTCGACCATCTGGGCGACGTCGCGGCGCGGGATCCGCTCGGTGACGATGACGATCAGCTTGATCCCGTTGAGGATCGCCTCGAAGACGGCGTCCTTGGTGAAGGCGGGGGGGACGGTGACGACGGAGCCGTCGATCGGGCCGCCGTGGTGCTCGACCGCCTGGGCGACGGTGTCGAAGACCGGCACGCCGTGGACCTCGCGGCCCTTGCGGCCGGGGGTGACGCCGCCGACGACCTTGGAGCCGTAGTCGAGGCACTCGCGGGTCAGGTTGACGGCCTCGCGGCCGGTGATCCCCTGGACGATGAAGGTCGTCTCGCGGTTCAGCAGGATGCTCATTCGGTGGCCGCCTCTCCCTGGATCTTGGCGACGGCGCGGCCGGCCGCTTCCCAGAGGGAGACCGAGCGGTCGCAGGTCTCGACCCCGTAGCGCTCGAGGATCTTGAAGCCCTCGTCCTCCCAGGCACCGGGGATGCGGAAGATCGCGATCGTCTCACCCGGGTCCTTGTCGAGCTCGAGGCAGGCCTTGATGACGCCGCGGGCGACGATGTCGACGCGGGTGTTGGAGACGATCGACATCATCACCGCGATCTTCTCGACGCCGTCCTTTTCCAGCACCTCCTTGGCCAGGCCGCAGGCCTTGGCGACCGAGGGGTTGCCGCCGATCTCGGAGTAGTTGGCCGGCTTGCCGCCCTGGCTGCGGACCGCGTCGGTCAGGGTCAGCGAGCCGCCGCCGGCGCCGATCACCAGGCCGAGGTTGCCCTCGAAGCCGTGGTCCTTGCCCTGGATCACGCCGCGGTGGTCGGCGGCGTCGATGGCGGCGACGTTGCGCTCGAAGTCGGAGGGCTCGTAGGTCTCGCGGGTGTCGTCCTCGGCGATCTCGAGTCGCTTGCGCAGCAGGCCCTTCTGGCGCCCGACCGCCTCGGCCTCCATCTCCATGTGGGCGTCGAGGGCGACGAAGCTGCCGTCGGTCAGCTCGGCCAGCGGGTTGATCTCGGCCAGGGTCATGTCGTTGTCGCGGAAGAGCCGCGCCAGCTTGGCGAGGATCGGCGTCGCCCGGTTGAGCTGCGAGCCGGTGACGCCGGTGGCGGCGATCACCTGCTTGGCCTCGAAGTCGGGGATCGGGAAGAGGTTGGAGACGTGCCCTTTGCCGACGTGGTCGGGGTGGGTCTCGGCAACCTCCTCGATGTCGATCCCGCCCATGTCGCTGAACAGCATCAGCGGCTTCTTCGCGGTGCCGTCCCAGACGACGCTGGCGTAGTACTCCTGCTTGACCTCTGCTTTGGGATCGACGAGGACGCCCTTCGGCATGTGACCGTTGATTTCCAGCTCGAGGATGTCCGCCGCGTGGGCCGCGGCCTCCTCGGGGGTGTCGGCGAACTTGACGCCGCCGGCCTTCATCCGGCCACCGGACAGGACCTGCGACTTGATCACGACCGGCCCGCCGATCTCCTCGGCGGCCTCGCGGGCCTCAGCGGCGGTCGTGCAGAAGCCGTACTTGGTGACCGGGATGCCGGCCAGCTCGACGATCTTCCGCGCCTCGAACTCGTAGAACCTCATGCGGCGCGGAACCCTATCCGACGGCTCTTCCCTCGGGAGTGTCGTCCCCGATTGGGATACTGCCGCCAGTGAGTCCGGTCCCACGAGGGAGGAAAATGCGTCTCTCCATCCGCTGTGCGGCAGCCCTTACGCTGCTGGTTATCGCGTTTGTCGCCGCGGGTTGCGGGGAAACCGTGATCGACGACGTCAAGGCCGAGGGGGCGATCCAGAGCAACCTCGAGAAATCGTTAGATGCCAAGATCAAGACTGTCGATTGTCCATCCGACCAAGAGGTCGAGAAGGGCCAGACCTTCACTTGTACGGTGATTTTCTCCGATGGCAAGCAGGCAACTGCGACTTTGAAGATTCTCAACGAGGACGCCGACGTCAGCCTCGTCGGCCTCAAACAGAACAAATAGACACAGAGAGAGGCGAATGAGCGACCTGACCACGGCCCCCCCCGCGGCGCTGACCACCCACGCCAAACTGCTCGCCTGGGTAGGCGAGATCGCGGCGCTGACCCAGCCCGACGCGATCCACTGGTGCGACGGCTCGGCCGAGGAGTACGACTCCCTGGCCCAGAGCCTGATCGACGCCGGCACCTTCGAGCGCCTTTCCGACGCCAAGCGCCCGAACTCCTACCTCGCCCTCTCCGACCCCGCCGACGTGGCCCGGGTCGAAGACCGCACCTTCATCTGCTCCGAGGACGAGGCCGACGCCGGTCCGACCAACAACTGGCGCGACCCGGCCGCGATGCGCGAGGAGCTGAACGGCTTCTTCAAGGGCTGCATGACGGGCCGCACGATGTACGTCGTCCCCTTCTCGATGGGCCCGCTCGGCTCCGAGATCGCCGAGATCGGCATCCAGCTGACCGACTCGGCCTACGTCGCGACGAACATGCGGATCATGACCCGGATGGGCAAGGGCGCGCTCGAGGTGCTCGGCGCCGCCGGCGAGTTCGTCCCCTGCGTGCACTCGGTCGGGATGCCGCTGACCGAGGGCGTCGAGGATGTCCCCTGGCCCTGCAACGGGGACAACAAGTACATCGTCCACTACCCGGAGAGCCGCGAGATCTGGTCCTACGGCTCCGGCTACGGCGGCAACGCCCTGCTCGGCAAGAAGTGCTTCGCGCTGCGGATCGCTTCGGCGATGGCGCGCGACGAGGGCTGGCTGGCCGAGCACATGCTGATCCTCAAACTGACCTCGCCCGAGGGAGCGGTGAAGTTCATCACCGGCGCCTTCCCGTCGGCCTGCGGCAAGACCAACCTGGCGATGCTGGTCCCGACCCTGCCCGACTGGAAAGTCGAGACGGTCGGCGACGACATCGCCTGGATGAAGTTCGGCGAGGACGGCCGGCTCTACGCGGTCAACCCCGAGGCCGGCTTCTTCGGCGTCGCTCCCAACACCAGCCACAAGACGAATCCCAACGCGATGGACACGATCGAGCGCAACTCGATCTTCACCAACTGCGCCAAGACCGACGACGGCGACATCTGGTGGGAGGGCATGACCGGCGAGGCGCCGGCGCACGCGATCGACTGGCACGGCAACGACTGGACCCCCGAGTCCGAGACGCCCGCCGCGCACCCGAACGCGCGCTTCACCACCCCCGCCTCCCAGTGCCCCTCGATCGCGCCGGAGTGGGAAGACCCCGCCGGCGTGCCGATCGACGCCTTCCTCTTCGGCGGCCGCCGCGCCACCGTGGTGCCGCTGGTCCAGGAGGCATTCGACTGGGAGCACGCGGTCTTCATGGGGGCGACGATGTCCTCGGAGACGACCGCCGCGGCCGCCGGCGCCGTCGGCCAGCTGCGCTTCGACCCGATGGCGATGCTGCCCTTCTGCGGCTACAACATGGCCGACTACTTCGCCCACTGGCTGAAGATCGGCAAGCGCGAGGGAGCCGAGCTGCCGCGCGTCTTCTACGTCAACTGGTTCCGCAAAGACGCCGACGGCAAGTTCCTCTGGCCCGGCTTCGGCGAGAACAGCCGCGTTCTGGAGTGGGTCTTCCGCCGCTGCGAGAACGCCGCCGACGCGGTCGAGACCCCGATCGGCCTGCTGCCGACCGAGGGCGCGATCAACACCGAGGGCCTCAACGTCTCAGCAGAGGCGATGGAAGAGCTGCTCAGCGTCGACGCCGAGCTGGTCAAGGCGCAGCTGCCACAGCTCCAAGAGCACCTGGCGAAGTTCGGCGACAAGCTGCCGGCGGAGATCTCCGCCCAGCTCGAGGCGCTGGAAGCGCGCCTGGGCTGAGCACGCCGCGCTTCGACCGAAGCGGATGTCTATCCTGGTTCCCTTGCTCTGGCGGCGATCCCAAGGCGTTTCGGTGATCCCACTGCTGGTCGGGCTCATCCTCGGGCTCGACCTGCTGTGGGCTGTGATCGTGGGCTCGACGGGCTCGATCGCCTACGGCCTGATCGACGAGCCCGCGCACCTGGCGACCTGCGCGCTGGCCCTGCTGGCGCTGGCCGCGCTGCTCGACCGGCGCCTGTCGGGGGCTTTTGTCGCGGCGGCCCTGCTCGCGAGCGTTGCGATCGACGCCGATCACATCCCCGGCTACCTCGGCTCGGGGTTGATGGACGGGGGCATGTCTCGCCCCTTCACTCACGGCGCCCTCCTCGCGGGCGCCTGTGTGCTTGCCGCCTGTACCTGCTCACGGCCGAGGGGCAGGCAGATCTGCTTCGGGCTCGCCTTCGGCGTCTCCGCGCACCTTCTCCGCGACGTCGCTACCGGTCCGGGGGTAGCGTTGCTGTGGCCGCTCTCGGACGGGCTCGCGCGAGTTCCGTACGAGGCGTTCGCGCTTGTCCTGGTAATGCTAGGGGCCGTCGGCATGGGGTTCGGCGGCCGCCGCTCGGCTCGGTTGCGGGTCCGCCCGGGGGTCGCCGTCTCGATCGGCCTGCTGGCGATCCTGGCCGCAACGGCGGTCGCGCCGCGGCCGGCCGAGGCTTACAGGGTCAGCGTCGGCGGCTACATCGAGGGGGCGGATTCGAACCCCCGGCTGATCGAGAGCTATGCCCGCGAACTCGGCCGCCAGCCGGCGATCGTGATGTCCTACAAGAACTGGGACCAGGCACCCTTCGTCTACGACCAGCTCGACGGCATCTGGAGCACCGGCGCGATGCCGATGGTGACCTGGGAGGCCTGGGACTTCTACGGCTCCGGGGTTTCGCTCTGGGGGATCGCCACCGGCCACCACGACCGCTACCTGCGCGAGGCCGCGCGGGCCGCGGCCGGCTGGAACCGGCCGCTGATGGTGCGCTTCGGCCAGGAGATGAACGCGGCCTGGTTCCCCTGGGGAGACCAGCCACGTGCCTTCAAAGCCGCCTGGCGCCAGATCGTGCGCATCTTCCGCCAGGAAGGGGCGAGCAACGTGCGCTGGGTGTGGACGCCGTATGTGAACACCGGCGGCAACCTGCCCTTCGAGCGCTATTACCCCGGCGCCCGCTGGGTGGACTGGGTCGGCCTCGACGGGATCAACTGGGGCGGGTCGTTCCGCTGGGTCAGCTTCGGCCGGGCCTTCAACTCCTCCTATCGACAGCTGCTCGCGATCAGCTCGGAGCCGATGATGCTCGCCGAGACCGGCTCCGGCGAGAGCGGCGGCCACAAGGGCCGCTGGCTCTCGTCGATGCTACGGCGGGTCGTACCGCGGATGCAGCACATCCGCGCGATCCTCTTCTGGAGCGTTGCCGATCGTCGTGGCGACATCCGCGTCGACAGCTCGGCTGCCGCGCTCGGCTCGCTCCAGCAGGCGCTGCGAATGCCCCTCTACGACTCGTCCCGGGCGACTGTCACACATGCGCCAACCTCTCTGGGCCAAAGGCGCGAGCGCCCCGCCGGCACCGCACCGGCGGGAGAGTGAAGTAGGTCGTGAGACGTACGCTGCTGCTGGCGACGGTGGTAGCGGCGCAGCTGGTGCTGTTGGGGGGGAATGCGCAGGCTGCGCCGATCGCCACGGGTGCGTACATCCCGGGCGCTGCCGAAGACCCACGGCTGATCGACAGCTACGCACGGAAGGTAGGCCGAGAGCCGGCGATCGTGCTCTCCTACAAGAACTGGAGCTCGCTGCCCTTCGACGACGTCGAGCTTGACTCGATCTGGCGGCGCGGGGGGATTCCGATGATCACCTGGGAGCCCTGGACCTCCAGCCACAAGCCGTTTTCCCTGCGGCAGATCGCCGCAGGCCGCTTCGACGTCTATCTGCGGCGGGCAGCGGGCTCGGCCGCCAACTACGGCAAGCCGTTCATGGTTCGCTTCGCGCAGGAGATGAACGGGAACTGGTTTCCGTGGGGACAAGATGTCGGCGGCAACACCCCGCGGGACTTCAGGAAGGCCTGGAAGCATATGGTCGATCTCTTCCGCTTTCACGGCGCCACCAACGTGATCTGGGTCTGGTCGCCGAACGAGGACTCCGGCGGGAACTTCCAGTTCGCGCCGCTCTACCCGGGCGACGAGTGGGTCGATTGGGTCGCGCTGGACGGCTTCAACTTCGGCGATACCGAGGGCTGGCCGTCCTTCACGACTGTCTTCGGCGACACCTATGACCGCCTCGTCCGCCTGACCTCGCGGCCGGTGATGATCGCCGAGACGGGCAGCCATGACGTCGGCGGCGACAAGGCCGCCTGGATCGCCAGCGCCCTCGGCCGCGAGGCGCCACGCTTCCCGAAGGTCAAGGCGCTGGTCTGGTTCGACGACCAGACCTCCCGCGGCGATTTCCGGATCGACACCTCAGTCGACTCATTGCGGGCCTTCCGGCGCGGCATCTCCTCGCCCGCTTACGCCGGCACCCGCCAGGAACTGCTCTCGACGCCCGCCTCGGCTCTCGGGATCCGTCCGGCCCCCGCGCCCCCAGAGGGGGGCTTCGGCGCGCCCTCGCTTTGGGAAGAAATCCGGCTCCGCCTCGATGGCGCCTACCTCTGGGGCGCTATCGCCGCGGCTCTGCTGGTGCTGGCGGCGATCATCGTGGCGACGCTGCTGCTGGCGCGGCGCCGCTTGCGGCGGCGGTCGAGCCTGCCTGTCGGTCCGTGAGCCCCGACGCCGTAATCCTCTGCTACCACGCGGTCAGCGAGGACTGGCCCAACGTGGGGGCGATCGGCCCGGCGACCCTCGAGCGTCAGGTCCGCCATCTGCTGCGGCGCGGCTACGAGCCGCGGACGCTGTCGGCAGCCTTCGCCGGCGACAGCAGCAGCCGTGCGCTCGTCGTCACCTTCGACGATGCCTTCGATTCGGTGCTCGAGCGGGGCCTACCAGTGCTCGAGCGGCTGGGGGTTCCGGCGACCCTCTTCGTCCCGACCGACTACGTAGCCGAGCAGGCGCCGCTGACCTGGTCGACGCTGGCGCAGTGGCGCGGCACGCCATTCGAGCCGGAGCTGCGCTGCATGGGCTGGTCGGGCGTGCGGCGGCTCGCCGCCGCCGGCTGGGAGATCGGCGCCCACACCTGCTCGCACCCGGATCTGACGGCGATCTGCCAGGAGCGGGCGGCGGCGGAGTTGGAGGACTCGCGCGCGGCCTGTCAGGAGGCCTTGCAGCAGCCCTGCCCGACCCTTGCCTACCCCTTTGGCGCCCACGACGAGGAGGTCGTGCGCCTGACCCGCGCCGCCGGCTACGGGCTGGCCGTAACGCTCGGCACCCGCCTGCTCGAGCCCCGTGTCCGCACCGACCCGTTGCGGCTCTCACGCGAGGGCATCTACCGCACCACGGGCTGGCCGCAGTTCCTGGCGGCGACCTCGGTGCCGCTGGGCCGGCTCCGGGCCTCACGCGCGGCTCGCCGGCTTTCGCGCGCTTAGGCCTGGATCACGCGTAGCTGTCGCTGATTCGGCGGTTTTCGCGCCTCGGTTGTCACGCCTCCGCTGCATCTTGCCGTCCATCGGCGGCCTGGCCTCATACATGCGTCCAGCCCGCAACCACTCCGCTCGCGCCCCGCCGAACGCGACCCGACGAGGTTGCTATGAAGATCTCTCTCAAAGCTCCGTTCAGGCGCGTTCTCGCGATCACCGGACTGCTGGCGGCGACCTGCGTAATCCCCGCCTCCGCCCAGGCCACGATCCAGCTTGGCGCCTACACCCCCGGAGCCCCTGCCGATGCCCGCGCCCTCTCGAACTTCGCCTCGATGGTCGGCCGTCAGCCTGAGATCGTCATGTGGTATCGCGACTTCGGCCTGCCGCTGATGTACTCGAACGAGGTCTCCAACCTGCGCGCCACTGGCCAGGCCCCGATGATCACCTGGGAGCCTCAGGACCAGTCGCTGTCGAGCATCGCCTCCGGCGCCTACGACAGCTACCTTCACGAGTCGGCCGGGATGGCGAAGAGCTGGGGCGCCCCGCTGATGATCCGGTTCGGGCACGAGATGAACGGCACCTGGTATCCCTGGGCCGCCACCTCCACCTCCTCTTCGGACTTCATCGCCGCCTGGCGGCACATCGTCTCCATCTTCCGCGCCGACGGCGCCAGCAACGTCAAGTGGGTCTGGGCGCCTAACGTCCAGGAGGGAAGCAAGTACGCGATCGCCCCCTCCTTCCCCGGTGACGAATGGATCGACTACGTCGGTCTCGACGGGTACAACTGGGGCAACGCCAACGGCGAAACCTGGCAGACCCTGGAGAGCGTCTTCGCCAGCTCCTACGCAACCGTCACGCAGTTGAGCACGAAGCCGGTGATGATCACCGAGACCTCCTCGAGCGAGAGCGGTGGCGACAAGGCGGCCTGGATCAAGTCCAGCTTCCTGACCGCCCTGCCGAAGTTGTTCCCGCGCATCAGCGCCGTGATCTGGTTCGACAAAACGCAGGAGGACGACTGGCGAATCAATTCCTCGCAGGCATCCCTCGACGCCTACCGCGCGGTCGTCGACTGCTCGCTTTATGGCGGCAGCGGATCCTGCGACGCGGGCACCGCGCCGGCCCCCATCTCGACCCCGGGCAAGAAAAAGAAGCTGAAGGTCCGCAGCGTCCACGTCACCAAGCGCGTCCAGAGCGACGTCAGCGGCGCCCTCTCCTACGCTCTCAGCGAGACCGCCCAAGTCAAGATCAAGATCATCCCGGCCGGCCGCCGCGCCAACCGCGCCGTTGTCTCGCGCGTCAGCCGCCCGGGGCGCAACCGGGTGCCGCTCGAGCGGATCGTGCACCGGCGCAAGCTCCAGCGAGGCGGTTACCGCGTGGTGATCACGGCGAAGAACGACCATGGCCAGCGCTCGCGAGCCCGCAAGGCCCGCTTCCACGTCATCTAGTCAGGAAGCGGAAGACGTCGCGGCTCATCACCATGGCCTCGATGCAGACCGCGGCGAGCCAGCCGGCGGCGACCAACGAGAGGCTGCCTGAGAGTCCGGCGCCTAGCGCGCCGCCCAGCTCGAGGACGGTGCCGCCGATGACAAGGGGGATCGTCGCCGCGATGCGCCGTTCGACCCGGCTGATCGAGAGGAAGTGCGCTTTGATCGTCTCCGGGAAGACGCCGAGGGCGAGGATCTGGAGCGGCAGCAGCGCGTCCTGCTCGTAGCTGCTACCGAAGAGGGAGAGGATCGGCCCCGCGGCAACCAGCAGAACGAGGTTGACGACAAGGCCGATCGCGGCCGAGAGGCCGATGCTGAGCCGGTAACGCTCATGGAGGCGCTCTGGGTCGCCGGAGCCGACCGCGTAGAGGACAGAGCTGAGCGAGACCGGGACCATGAAGCCGAAGCTGGCGATCATCCAGGCGATGTAGAAGTTCGCATTGGCTTCGGCCGAGAGCATCGTGACCACGATCAGCGGCAGAACCAGGTCAGGAGCCCGGATCGCCAGGTTGTAGATGTGGTGGGTCGCCGCGTTCCGCCGCATTCCGGCCAGCTCCGCGAAGCGCGGCCGCAGGCTGTCCGCGCCGTGCTGGGCATAGAAGCGAGCCAGGACGACAAGCGAGACGGCGATTCCGAGCATCCAGGCGGTGTAGATCCAGACGCCCCCCGGGCTGGTCAGCAGTAATCCGGCGGCGGCCAGGGCGAGCAGCTTGACGACAGAGAAGACCACGTTGCGATTCAGCTGCAGGCCGCCTCGCAGCAGGCCGATCAGGGCCTGGTCGAGCACCGCGGTGAGGCCGGTGAGGCCGACCCCGGCCGCAAAAGCCAGAACCGCCCCCCAGCTCTCGCTGAGGGGATCGAGGTCGGAGGAAAGCAACGGCGCCGCGAAGGCGAAGCCCAGGCCCAGCACGGCGCCGATCCCGCCGCTCAGCAGCAGGGCGGCGTTGAGCAGTCCGCGGTATCCCGTCTCCCGACGGGGGAGCTCTCCCATCAGCATCGTGCCGAGGCCGACGGTAGCCAGGTAGCCGAGCAGCATCATCGCGGCCACGGCCGCGCTGGCGACGCCGACGGCCTCGGGCGTGAACTGGCGGGCGGCGATCAGCCAGAAGCCGGCGCCGAGCAGCGCCGTCACCAGCACCGTGCTCATCATCGAGCCGGCGTTGACGAGCACGGTCCGGTTGCGGGCGATCTCAGCTTGGAGGAACGTCACCGCGCCAGAGGCGCGGCCCGGGGCTCTCATCGTGAGCGTAGCCCGCTGGTGTCGTAGATCGCGATCGCACCGTTGTCGAAGATTCTGCTCAGGCCCTCTACGTAGTTGAACTTACGGAGCGAGGAAGTGTCGATGGGGCGGCGATAGGTGTTGGCGCGGCTTTCCGTGCTTTCGAAGTAGTAGCCCCCCGACGGCACGTCGTGGCTGAGGCGGCGGTCGACCACGATGTAGTCGATTGCGTCATTGCTGACGATCCTCTGAGCGGCGGCGTCGAAGGTGTCGCTGAAGAAGAGGTAGACGACGGGGATGCCTTCGATGCTGCCGCCGACGCGGTCGAGCCCGCCGTAGGAGGAGATCAGCGTCGAGTTGGGGCGGTCGACGAGGACCCGGCTCCCAGGCGGCAACATCGAGGCAGCGAACTCGGCTGCGGCGGCGCCCTGGGGCGTCACCGCCCTGGTCTCGCCGCCGACCACGAAGCTGCCGGGCTGGCGCGTCGTCGGCGACTCGCCGACGATGAAGCCGCCGAGGAAGATTATGGTTGCGAGTGCGGTCACACCCAGTACTCGCGCCTGGGCTCCAAAACGTCCGCGCAGCGGCAGTTCGCTGAGTAGAAGGGCGCCGACGAAGGCCAGTCCCACGTAGACGAACTCCGAGGCCCGCTGGGAGGTCTCGGTTCCGGCCTGGGTCAGCCGCAGGAGCAGGGTCGCCGGGTAGAAGAGGGCTACGATCGCGAGGGCGCGCCAGAGGGGGTTGGGCTGCGGCCGCCGCCAGGTTCGCCAGATGCCGAGGGGGATGATCGCCAGCAGTGGCACGATCGAGGCGATGCCGAGGATCCGCGCGATCGTGGTGTTGGTCTGCCCGGCTGACTGGAACAGCGCCTTCGAGCCGGAGTCGCCGGTGACGAGGTTGAGCACCGACGTGAACGCCTCTTCGAAGACGTGGCCGAGCTCGCTCGTGGTCACGTGGCTGGCCTCGAAGATGAACCAGAGCATGGCGGCGAGCGCGACGACGAGGGCGGGCACCCCCGGGCCGTCGATCCACGGGTGCCGCGTCCGGCGCCGGCTAGAGGCGCGGGCAGCGGGAGTGACGGCGATCGCCGCCGCCCAGAGCGCAAGGAATCCCGCCATCGCGTAAGAGGTCATGTGATGGGTGACGGCGACGGTCGCCGCCGCCATCGCCATGGCCGCCAGTATTCCCCGGGCGTTCCAGCTGCGGCCGGGGCTGCCGGGATCGCTCCATTGCAGCGCCAGGAGCAGGATCGCCGCTCCGATGACCAGGGCGAGCGACTCGTAGCCGAACTGGGAGTCGAAGTAGAGGAAGCTCGGGTTGCAGGCGTAGATCGCGATCGCGATCCCGGCGGCGCGGGCCGAGCGCAGCGCGCGCTCGAAGAAGAGGAAGAGGCCGACCATTAGCAGCGCGCGGGCGATGCCGATCACGAGCGTCCCAGAGACGTAGATGCGCAGGCCGCTGAGCTGGTTCAGTGCCGCGGTGATCGCCTCCAGGCCTGGGTAACCGGCGTAGCCGTTGACGATCGGGTTGGCCGACAGAGGCTGGCCGGTGAGGATCAGGTCGGAGGTCTGGCGCCAGGTCGCAAGCTCGTCATGAAGTACGTAGCCGATCGGCGAATAGAGCACCTTGACGAGGAAGAGCGAGAGGCCGAGGGTGACGCAAAGGCAGAGGCGCTCCTCACGCGAGGCGGAGACCGAGAGGAGTCGCAGTGCGATCGGCGCGTAGATGACGATCAGGCCGGCCCAGAAGAGTGGCTGAGCCTCGCCGAGGTCGGCGCGCGCGGCGTTGTTGCCGAGGGCCACCATCACCAGCCCGCCGGCCGCGACCAGCGCTAGCAGCGGGGCGGCGCCCAGCGAGAGCCGCGGCGTGCGCCGGCGGCGGATCGGAGCGCGGCGACCGCCCCTCGCGGCAGACCGCTCCATCGCCACATTGGCCGAACTCACCCGTCCTCCCCGATGTTGAGCTCGACGCTGCGGTAAGGCAGGGAGCGGTGCAGGAGCGCGATCCGTAGGGATTCGGTGCTGGAATCGACCGGCGGCGGCAGCGTCGTCTGCCATTGCCGACGGTCCCCGAGCCTGACCGGGAATCGCTGGACGACTTTGCCGGCGACGCTGACCTCCAGCCGGTAGGCGACGGGACCACCGTGGTTGAGGATTCCGACCGTGACCGGGCCGTTGCCGGCGGGGTCGCGTGAGGGGACGGCCCAGAGCGAGGCGAAGGCCTGTTGCGACTGCTGGTCGCGAACACCGTCGGAGGCAACGGCGATCGCGATGCCGGCGACCGTGATCGCGACCAGGAAGCTGAGCCCCCAGGCGGCACCGGGAGGCGGTCTGCGCGCGCTTTCGGCACCGGCCTGACTCGGCAGCAGCTGCCGCCGGCGCCAGGCCACGGCGGCTCCGGCCAGGGTCACGACGACCATCAGGACGATCCAGCTGGCGCGATCGAGGTCGATGACGAGCTGCAGCAGCAGCATTCCCAGCGCCGCGGCGCTGATGCTGAAGACGAAGGTGTAGACGAGGCGGTCGGAGGGGGGCAACGTGCCGGGGGGGAAGAAGGCCGCCGCCAGCGTGTAGCCGGGAAGCGCCAGCGCCAGGGGCGCCAAGCCGAGCGCCTGCAGCCATGCCGGCGGCGAAGCGATCGCGAGCAGGATCGCCAGGAGCGTCAACACGGCGATCGCAACGAGGTCACTTGATCCGCTGATCCGTCGTTTCACCGCCTGGTCCTCCCTGCCTGGGCGATGGTCTGTCGATAGAGCGATTCGATCTGTGGCATGACTACCTCAGGCGTGAAGGCGCGCGCGCGCTCGCGTGCGTTCTTCTCAATTCGCTTTCGGAGCGCCGGATCCTCGATCAGGCGCGCCATCGCCATGGCCAGGGCCGGGGCGTCCCCGCCGGGAACCAGCAGCCCGGTCTCGCCGTCCTCGATCATGTCCTCCTGACCACCGGGACGCGTGCCGACCATCGCTCGGCCCTTGCTCATCGCCTCGTGCACGACGTTGCCGAGGGCCTCCGGCGCTTTCGTCGGCAAGACGCCGAAGAGGGCGTGCTCCCAGATCGCCATCACGGTCGCATAGGGCACGTCGGTGATGACCGTGGTTCCATCCGGAAAGCGCTCTGGCGTGTCGGACATGATCGTTCCAACCAGGACTAGCGGCGGCGGCCGCTCGAGGCTCTCGTAGGCCGCGAAGAGCTCGTTGATGCCCTTGATCTCGCGGAAGCCACCGACGAAGAGGATGAAGGGATCCGCGGGCAGTTGCGCCATCGTCGCCGGGTCCGGCTCCTGACCGTGCTCGTCCTCGTGGAAGTTGGGGATCGTCACCGTCGGCGCAGCTGGGACACGCAGGTAAAGATCCATGATGCGGGCGACGAACCTGCTCACCGCGTGGATGGCGGTTACCTTCCGCCGTAGCACCGGCCGGGCGCTGAAGACGCCGGTCACCGCAGCGACGCCCTTGACCGTGCCGTAGCGGTGGGAGGCGCAGTCGAGGCACTTGCCGAGCGCCGGCCCGGAGCACAGCTCGCCCTTGCGGACCAGGGTGCCGACGGCGCAGATGTTGCCGTAGTCCCGTGCCGAGAGCAGCAGCGGCGTTCTCAGGCCGGTCAGGCCCACCGCGAGCGAGTGCGAGATCCAGCCGTAGGAGTGGACGACGTCGGGGCGGAAGTCCTTGACGATGCGGCGCAGCCGCCAGGCTCCCTCAGGGTCGGCGAACGGCGGCGGATTGTGCTTGTAGGGGTCCTCGGAGAAGCGCCGCATCCGGCTGGCGAGATCGCGCACGCGATAGACCTGGATCCCGTCGATCGCCTCTTCGGCGTCGGCTCCCGGCTGCCAGGAGGTGGCGATGGCCACGGTGTGTCCTTGCAGGGTGAGATTGCGGGCAAGCAGCTCGACGCTGCGGATCGAGCCGCCGATCAGGGGGCGGTAGTAGTCGGTGACGATCAGGGCACGCAGAGCGCCGCCCGCCTTCAACTCGCCCCGTCGGAGGGGGCTCCAGGCTGCTCACCCGCCCGCCGTCGCTGCTGCCGCCGGCTGCGCACATAGGCGAGCGGGCCGCAGGCGAGGCCGGCGAGCTCGAGGCGGATCAGCTCGAACGGGTAGTCGCTCTGGCGCTGCTTGTTCTTGTCTGACTTCGGCGAGAGCGCGAAGGCGACGCCTCGCGGCAGCTTGCGCAGGAGGGTGGGGAGAAGGCGTGGGTTGTCGGCGACGGATTTGGTCACGCAGGCGCTGAGGCCGAGGCCATAGCCCCACATGCGCCGCCGCAGCATCCCGTACTCGCGGGGATGGGCGTGCCAGACGAGGGCCGCCGGCTCGTGCACCACCTGGCGGCCGTTGAGGACGAACCGCAGCAAACCCTCGATGTCCTCGCCGGCGAGAGTCGGGGTGGGGGGGCCGAGGACGACGTCGAATCCGCCCAGCCGGCGGAAGGCGTCGCGGCGGAAGGCCATGCTGCGGCCACTGCCGAGAGCGCCGGGGATAAAGGGGAAGAGCGGCTGATCGGGCGGCGGCGCGTCGAGGCTGTAGATGCGGGTCTCATAACCGCGCTGGAGGCCGCCGAAGCCCTCGAACCAGCGCTCCGTCGGGGTTTCGATCGCTGCCGGGAGAGTCGGTCCGGCGACGGCGTCGACACCGTCGCCCAGGTCGAAGGCGGCGATCAGCGTCGGCAGCCAGTTCTCGTCGACGTCGACGTCGTCATCGGCAAAGACGACGATCTCGCCGGTTGCCTCCCAGAGCCCGCGGTTGCGGCCTCGCGAGATGCCCTGCTCGGGTTCGACGACGACGCGCACGGTCGCGTCCGCGGGCAGGTCGGCGGCGTCGAAGCTGAGCGGCGGTTCGCCCTCCTTCGGAGTGTCGACGATGATCACGTCGTAGCGGTCGTGGGGGTAGCGGCAACCGAGGATCGAGAGCACAGTCCGCAGGACCCGCTTTGGCCGCCCCCTGGTGACGATGACCACCGAGACCGTCGGCGGCGCCTCGAGCATCCGCTCGCGTTGGACGGCGCAGGCCGGGACCTCGGGACCGGTGATGCCCGCGGCGCTCAGCGGCGCCGGCTGCAGCCCATCCTCGCGCAGGTGAGCGGCGATCTCTTCGCCGAGCGTCGCCTCGATCCTCGCCGCGAGCCGCTCCGGCGCCACTCCCCGCGGCGGCAGCTCGACCTCGACGGTGCCCAGCGGGCGGCCGTGGATCCGGACCAGGCAGAGGCAGGAGCCGAAGGGCTCGCCCGCCTCGGTCGTACCGGCGGGCAGTGTCTCCAGCGGGGCGCCGATCTCGATGTCGTGAATGCGGACCGGCGAGAATTCGGGGGAGGGGGGCTCTGGGTGGTGCTTGCGTGCCATCTTCAGCTCTCCGTCGCCTCGCGGCGGGCTCCGTTGCGCGCGGTGGTGACGAGGAAGCCGGCCGCGCTCGCGAACAAGCCGCCGACGATAGCCGCGGATCGCAGGGCGCCCGAGCCGTCGCCGCCCAGCGCATCGTGGATCCCGCGCGCCACTCCCCTGGGGAGTACCTGAAGTAGATGCCGCCGCTCGGAGCTAAGACCGTCGCTTGAGCCCACGTAGCGTGAGAGGTTCGCCTTTCCGACTCCCTCCTCGTAGCAGCGGCGCAGGAAGTATCCGAGCGAAGTGCGCTCGGGGGTGACGGTGTGCAGGACCCGGGCCTGCGGCTGGTAGAGCCAAACCGCTTCCGGCAGGCGCTGCTTGACCCGGATCGCGAGGTCGGTGTCGTCGGGGATGTTGCCAGCCGCGCGGACCACGCCGCGGGAGCGGATCTCGGTCGGCGCGTCGTCGCCGTTGCCACCACCCTCGCGGAAACCGCCGATCTCGCGCAGCACCGAGGCGCGGACAGCCATGTTGGCTCCGATCGGGTTGCGGACCGGCGCGGTGTGTTCGGGCAGGCCTGTGTAGCTGCAACCGAAGACCCAATAGAACTCGCGCGGCATCCACATCGGCTGCGCGCCTTGCCAGCTCGGGATCAGGGCGCCGCCCGCCCCGACCGTGGCCGGTTCGGCGAAGCACCGCGCCAGCTCGCGCAGCCAGTCGGGCTCTGCCCGTGCGTCGTCGTCGATGAAGGCGACGACCTCGCCGTCCGCCACCTCGATGCCGCTGTTGCGGGCCCCGGCCAATCCCCGCGGCCGCTCGTTCGGGATTACGGTGACGCCCGGGAAGGCCGCCCGGGCCCGCTCGAGCAGTTGCGGATTGTGGTCGACCACGACGATCACCTCGCGCGGCTTTAGCGCCTGCGCACCAAGCGATTCGACGCACGCCTCGAGGTCTCCCCAGCGCTTCTCGTCGTAGGTCGAGACGACCACCGAGGTGGCAGAGAGTGCCTCGGGCATCGGCTCAGACGCTCGCGGTCTGCGCGGATCGATCGTGCTGCTCGGAGACCCGCCCGTTAGTGCCGCGGATCGTCCGGCGGCGGCGGGCCTCGCGCAGGATCGTCCCCAGCACGCGGAAGCCATCGCGGAAGGTGTTGAGGTTGCTGTTCCCCGAGATGCGGTCCTCCTCGTAGCTCGGCACCTCGGTGATTTTCATACCGGCCCCGGCGATACGGAGGTTGATCAGCGTCTCTACCTCGAAGCCGGGCACGTCGAGCGAGATGAAGGGGAGGCAGCGCGTCCAGAAGGCGTTGTAGCCGTAACAGAGGTCGGTGAAGTGGGTGCCGTGGAGGAGGTTGGCGGTGCCGCTGAGGCAGGTGTTGCCGAGCTTGCGGGTCCAGGTGATGTCGGCGCTGCCGCCGCCGTCGAGGTAGCGCGAGCCCTTGGCGAAGTCGGCGCCGGCCTCGAGCGCGGCGACGAAGCGGGGGATCTCGGCCGGATCGGCGGAGCCGTCGGCGTCGAGCATGACGACGAGGTTGCCGGTCACGGCGGCGAAGCCGGTGCGGAAGGCATCACCCTTGCCGCGGCCGCTCTGGGTGGTGACGCGGATGTCGGGATAGGCGCGCCGGGCGGCCTCGACGGTGTCGTCCTTGGAGTTGCCGTCGACGAGGATCACCTCGTGCAGGCCCTCCGGCAGGCGACTGAGCACGTGGCCGATGTTCTTGCCCTCGTTCATCGCCGGCACGACGACGCTGATCTTGGTGCTGCGGCTGGCGCGGCGGTCGGGGCCGGTGTAGGGGACGGCGTTCTGGGCGGCGAGCGCCTCGACCTCGATCAGCGGCACGCCGCCGACCCGGTTCGGGGTCACCGCCTGGGCCTCGAGCAGGTCGAGCGGGCGCGGCAGCAGGCTGACCGGGACGCCGATCGACTTGAAGGCGCGGACCAGCTCCAGCAAGCCCTCGTCGTCGGCGTGCTGGCTGGAGATGACGATGCGGTCGGCGTGGTAGCGCTCGACCACCTCGAGCGCGGCGACGCGGCCCGACGAGCCTGGCTCCTCGCGCTCGGTCGGCGGCACGGTGCCGACGACGGTCGCGAAGTCGGCGAGAGGGGCGTAGGCGCGGAGCCGCTCGCTGGTGGCCTCGTCTCCAACCAGGACCCAGCGCTCGGGATGGTTGAGACGCTGTAGATAGGGGGAGACCAGAGCCCGGGCGATCGTGTCGACGGCGAGGAAGAGGACCCAGAGGCCGAGCTGCTCGCCGGCGCCGATCGTGGTAATCAGCGAGGCGGCCCAGGCGAAGAGGGCGGCGACGACGAAGCGGATCACCGGCCAGCCGGCGCCGTCGGCACCCGCGAGCGCGCCCTTGGAGGGATTGGAGCCGTAGACGCCGAGCAGGCCATAGACGACGACCAGCACGAGCGGAGCAACTGGCAGCGCCGGGAAGAGGGTGGCGTCGCTGAGCAGCGCAATTACGACCAGCGCCAGCGAAGAGGAGATGAAGTCGATGCCGGGCAGCAACCACCAGCCGGCGCCGCGGCGGGTGAGCGGCATGGCGCCAAGGGTCGGACGATTCTGTACCACCGCTTCCTGCTGCGCCGGACCGGATCGAAAGGGCGTATTCAGAGGGAGGTCGCTGGGAGTATCCATTTTTCGAGGGCTCTAGTTCCTAAGGCAGGCGGTGGACGGGAGTTGCGCTCAGCTGTCCTCCGTATCGGCAACGGATTTGGATCACGTTAGTCAGGGCAAAAAATCCCCCAGGACTGCCTGAGGTTACGACATCTGGATTGGAAAAATGTGGCGTTGTGGTGCCCGTAAAGCCAGTCGAGAGCTGCCTAGAGGTCGTATGAGGCAGCCAGCTCCGGGTCCTTCTTGGCCAGCATCTCCGCCAGCTCGACCATCACCTTGCACTGCTTCCAGGTGGCGTCGTCCTGCATCTTGCCGTCGATCATGTGGACGCCGCGGCCGTCGGGGATCGCCTCCAGTATTTTCTTCGCGAACTTGACCTCGTCCGGCGGCGGGCTGAAGACCACCTTGGCGATATCTATTTGAACCGGGTGCAGCGACCAGGCGCCGACGCAGCCCATCAGGAAGGCGGCGCGGAACTGGGTCTCGCAGCCGGCGGTGTCCTTGATGTCGCCGAAGGGGCCGTAGAAGGGCAGGATCCCGGTCGCCGCGCAGGCGTCGACCATGCGGGCGATCGAGTAGTGCCAGAGGTCCTGCTGGGTGCTGACGCGGTCGGCCTCGGGGTTCTCCGGGTCGGCCGGGTCCTCCATCACCCGGTAGCCCGGGTGGCCACCGCCGACGCGGGTGGTCTTCATCCGCCGCGAGGCGGCGAGGTCGGCGGGGCCGAAGCTCATCCCCTGCATGCGGGGGCTGGCGGCGGCGATCTCCTCGAGGTTGACGACGCCCTGGGCGGTCTCGAGGATCGCGTGGATCAGGATCGGGCGCTCGAGCCCGGCCTTGGCCTCGAGCTGGGCCAGCAGGCGGTCGACGTAGTGGATGTCCCAGGCGCCCTCGACCTTGGGCACCATCACGACCTCGAGCTTGTCGCCGATCTCAGAGACGAGGGTGGTGAGATCGTCGAGCACCCAGGGGCTCTCCAGCGAGTTGATCCGGGTCCACAGCGCCGCGTTGCCGAAGTCGGACTCCTTGGCGGCCTTGATCAGCCCCTGGCGCGCGGCCTCCTTGCGGTCGACCGGGATCGCGTCCTCGAGGTTGCCGAGCAGGATGTCGGTCTTCTCGGCGATCGCGCCGGCCTTGGCGACCATCTTCTCGTTCGAGAAGTCGAGGAAGTGGATCATCCGCGAGGGCGTGACCGGGATCTCGCGCAGCGGCTCGGGGGCGCCGATCGCCTGCGGATGGAAGAAGTCTCTGGGGTTTCTCACGCTGCTCCTCGGGGTTCGTCGTTCGCTCGTCGCGACGAAATCTTATTCGACGCTGCACGAACCGGTGTTCGCCCCGCCAAATTCCCTACCGCCGCGGCCGCCCACCTGGCGGGCCCGTGCTAGAAGGCGAGAGAGCGGGGACGGCGAGCGGGTGGACTCGGCTTCTCGACTTTGCGCCTGAGATGGCGAGCCGGTGCCCGGGGGGATCGAGGTCGAGCGCGAGGGCGTCGAGCTGCGCTCCTTCGCCGAAGTCGGCTGAGTCGGGAGCGTCGGCGGCCGCCGCTTGCAGCGCTTTTGCCGCCTCTCCCCGCCTTAGATTCTGGGGCGATGGAGGCCACCGAGCGCGACAGTACGCAGGACTGGCTGCTGCCCGAGGGCTCGCGGCCGCCCTTGCTGAGCGAGCTCGAGGAGCGGATCGACGAGGCGCTGATCATCGCCAAGGCCTCCGAAAGCGCCGTGATGGCGGTGGGCGACGCCGCCCTCGACGCGGCTCAGCAGGCCCGCCGCGCGGCCGAGC
>JBAQZI010000141.1:0-3499 GCA_049790835.1 Solirubrobacterales bacterium | reverse complement strand
GCCACCAAGACCAGCCCCGCGTTGGCGATCAGCCGCTCGTCGTCGAACTCGACGCCGACCGAGTCGGGACGCACGGACTCCGAAGAAACCTTCACCATGTGGGTGACCTCCTGTTGCCAGGCCGCGGCTGCCCTAAACAGCCGCTATTTGCCTGCTCAGGAGGTCATTCTTGTAATCGAGGCGGACGGGTCAGTGTGGTGAATCGGTGGATTGAGGCTTAGGCCGGAGAAAGGCGAACTAGGGCGTGGTTCCACCGGTCGTTCGAGCCACGGTCGGTAGCACAGCCCGCTCAACCAAAGTGACGTGATCTCCTGAGCCATCAACCAGACCGGTCTCCTCTGGAGTAAAGACAGCCTGCGCCAGCGTGAGCGTGACAGCGGATTTCACATCTGCGTCTTCGACTGAAGACACCAGACGTTGAAAGGTTGAAATAGCCGCCGCTTTGCTTCGCGCAATTGCCTCCAAATGCCGATTCACGCGGTAGTTCTGCGCGCAAATTCGGACGCCGAAGGCGAGAATTCCGAGGATGAACAAACCCAGTCCAAGCGCTGCGAGGTCGTGGGGGTCATTAGCGCCCTTCTCCGGACGAACGGCATCGAAGGTAACAATGGCGCCCGCGATAGACACAAGGCTCGCCACCACAAGCGCTTTCAGCCAGCCACTCGCAGCTCCCCGGCAGTCTTTGGCTCGGGCCAAGAACACACCAGCAAGCTCCTGACCAGCCGACTCCCTGGCCGCATCACGAAACTCTCCCACCAAGTCGCGCCTCGCCTCTAGCTCACGGCGAAGGTCCGCAGCTTCCTGGCGGAGAGACTCGAAGGCATCATGCATATCTGCCACCTGCCCGGTCTCGGGCGCTCCCGTGGGGCGCTCGGCAAGGCGGCGATCTATCAATGCACGTCGAGCCCAGGGGCGGGCCACATCGCGGAACCACGTTCGAAGCTCCCGAAGCCGGTCGTCAAGCCTCTGCTTCTCGGCACCCGCGTTCTCATGATCGGCGGAGAGTTGCTGCATCTCATCCAGAACGCCATTGAGGGCAGTCAATTGGCCTTGAAGATCTCCGGGCTGCGGAATTTCATCCCACGGCTCCAGCGCTAGGTCGCGGACTACCCCCCGCACTTCTTCGATCGTTCCGGGTGCGTCCTCAAAGGCAAGAGCACCAAGTCGGGACCTGCCGCGAACTTCGTCTAAGTCGAAGCTGAAGAACCTGCGAACCTCGGCGACGACCTCGTCCGGCCATCCGGGCGCGAACCCGAAGTCGAGCGCGTCATCCCCTGGCTGCTGCTCTCCACTGGCCTCCATCCTGAACAGAGCAATTTAGGTACGCCTCCGGACGCCGCCGTCGGGACGGTCCACCGCGCACCCGGCCACGCACTCAAATCACAACCCGGCTTTGCACCCTTCGCTTGAACGCTTCGTGCCCCAGATATGTCCCGGCTTTGGGTAGATAAGGGCACGAGCGGCACATCAGGCGAGCGAGCACTTCAATCCGAGAGTTCCCAGCCCAGCCGGACCAGCCATATGCTGCGCGAGCACCTCGTGCCCCTCCGCTGCAGCCTCCGTTCATCAGGGAGGACCGAAGCGACCCAAGCGCACGTCCCCGGGGGACCAGTCGATTCCCGCCAGCAGTTCGCTCGGCTCGACTTCGAGACTCCCGCACAACTTTGCGAGGGTGTCGATGCGGGCAATCCGCAGACCGCGCTCAAGCTGACTGATCTCGGTGCGGTGGACGGAGGCCCGAACGCTCAACTCGTCCTGGGAGACATCCGCGAGCTTGCGACAGCGCGCGAGATTATCGCCGAACTGCGCCGCGACGTCCATCAGTCGGCCCTCTGCGCGGCACCGCGCGTGACGAACCTTCCACGCTGTCCTGCGCTCGGAACCCATGCCATCCCTTTGAGCAGATCGCCGGGGGGAACTTTCAGGGCACCGGCCAGCTTGACCACGGTGTCGATGCGAGCGATTCGCGCGCCCCGCTCAAGCTGCCCGATCTCAGTCCTGTGCAGCGACGCGAGGAAGCCGAGTTCTTCCTGAGAGAGATCGGACCGCCTACGGGTCAGCAAGACGTTCTCACCGAGGCAGCGGGCGAGTTCGCGGCGGTGCTCATAGCCCGCCATCAGGCCACCTCCAAGGCGGCGAAGTAGAGAGCCGCCCGCGAGGGCGACAGGAAGCGACCCTCCCGGTACATGAGCCCTGCGCCGACCAATTCGCGAACTGCTCGGCCAGCCGCGTCCTCAGGATCGCCTCGCTCGGGATCGGCGTGGAGGACAAGGATCAACTCGTCCATCGTGAGCCGGGTCGGGTGTTCGTCGAGAAGGAGCGCCAGGACGGCGCTCTCGCTTCTTCTGTCCTCCCCTGCCGGGGAGCAAGGATCGTGCGACGCGCGACCCGTAGGGTTCTCGTCAGCCATGAGGAGCTATGCCTCCTTGTGGTCAGGCTCCCGGTTGGCGTTAGCGCGCCGCCGGGAGCCGCTTTATTTACCGAATCGGATGCGAGGGTAGCAGTCTTGTCGTGGGGGCACGACAAGACTGACCCTATTTCTTGCCGAGAACGTCTCCCACGCGGGACCAATGCAAGTTGGCCGCCTCGCCGATCTCGCGGAGCGTCAGGCCCGCTTTTCGCGCCCGCTCAAAACTCTCGCGTCGGGCTTTGCGGGCATCCTCGTGTCTATCCCCGGTGCGCTCGAACTTCGACTGGGCGCGCTTCACGTCGGCGCGGGCTTTCCGTTGCGCATCGTCCGTCATCCCACCGGAGCCTATTCGTCAGAGAGGGATACGTTTCGCCAGATGACCGATCCATTCATTCGCCCACTAGCCGCCGACGCCCGCGTGTTGGTCGAGTTGGATGGTCGCCCGCTGGAGCGCTATGCGGTCATGCTCCAGCTGCGAATTGAGGGGAATTGGCAGACCATTCGCCTGCTGGACAATGCCCACGATCAGCACGATATGCACCGCTACACTGGAACCGAGAAGCAGCTCGCAGAGCGGTTCGCCGAGGGAACGGTCAGCGAAGTCGCGCCAATGGCAATCCGCTACCTGATCGACCACTGGGAAGCAATCGCAGAATCATGGAAGAGCTAGAGCGCAGCAAGTTCACCGCAGCAGGCGAGATCGCCAACGAGCGATTGATCGAAGCTGCGACCGAACCTGATCGCTACGCCGAGGGAACCGCCTTCATCGCCGCCGACCAGGAGGGTTTCGGCGCGGTCCTCGCCGAGGCCGTGGCAGAGCATCGACCACTGGCAATTGTCTACCCCGACGGCCGCGAGATCGTCGCCGCGCCCCGAGGGGGCGCGCTCGCATTCTTCGAGCACCTGCTGACCCGCCGCCGCGAGTCCAAGGGCGAGCGCCGCGAGCCTGTCGTGCCGCTGCCCGCCGATTACCAGGTGGAGATCAGGGACCGGCAACCTCTCGCCGCCGCCTGAGCGCCGCCGCCTCTCTCCGCACCCCGACCTACCCGCAGAATTAGCACCGCGAGGGCGGCAGTCAAGGGCGCGTGC
>JBAQZI010000140.1:0-5824 GCA_049790835.1 Solirubrobacterales bacterium | reverse complement strand
CCGTCCGAGACCGTCGCTGAGGCCGCCCGTGGCATCCGAGAGCTTCCCCACCCCATCTTCGAGCCGCCTACCGCCGGGGACGAGGCGGTTGAGGCCGCCGTTGACCTCCTGTGCGACGCCGCGCAGCCGCCGCACTTCGTCGCGGTTGAGCGCGATCGTCCGCGCCAGGATCCGCGCCTGGTCGGCGGCCGGCTGCAGCGCCGGATCGGAGGCGGCGGCGCTTTCGAGCTGCCGGGCCAGCTTTCGCGCCCGCGCCAGCTCCCCTCCGCGCATCCGCGGCAACAGCGAGCGCAAGCCGATCGCCAGCGTGAGGCTGCCGACCGAGGTCTTGCGCTGGCCGTCGGCGAGCTGCTCGCTGCCCTTGCGAAGACGTTCGATCGCACCGGTTGCTTCTTCGCCGCGGGCGGCGGCGCGGTTGAGTTCCTTGGCGATCAGTCCGGCGCCGTCGGCGGCGCGTTCGGAACCCTCGGCAAGTAGGCCGCTGCCGTCGGCGCCTGCGGAGAGGCCGGAGCGAAGCCGCTCGACAGCGCCGGCGGCGCGGCGCAGACCGGGCCCGAGCCGGTCCAGCTCGGCAACACCTTCCGCCCCCCGGGAGGTCAGCTTCGAGCCAAGCGAACGCAGCGGCGCCACCCGGCGGGCGATCTGGCCCGGGCCAATAACGGCTCGCACCCCCGGCTGGGCGGCGATCCGCCGCTGCCAGCGAGCCAGCAGAGCCAGCTTGCGCGGTGTCGTGATCGGGCCGCTTTCGGTCGCGGCGACGAGCACGAAGGGCGCCTCCCAGCCGGGTCCGACCGCCGCGTCGATCGTCTCGGCGCTCTCGCGCGCCGGGTTGGAGGACGGCAGCTCGTCGATGCCGGGCGCACCGGTGGTGAAGGCGAGCGTCGGCAGCGCCAGGAGCAGCAGCGGCACCGCCACCAGACAGGCGGCGAGCGCGGGGCTGCGCAAGGCGGTCGTGGCGGCCGCGGCCACCGAGCGAGGGCGCGCGGAGGGACGAGGACGGCCGATCCGCCCGGCATTGATCCGCCCGCCAAGCAGGGCGAGCAGCGGTGGTATCGCCAGGGTGGAGACGACGACGCTGATCACGGTCACCACCGCCGTCGCCGTCGCCAGCGAGAGCAGCAGCGAGCCGGGCTGGAGGAAGGCCGAGAAGACAAGCGCGACGATCAGCGTCGTGCCGGCGAAGAACGTGGTGCGCCCGGCGCTGGCGCGGGTCGCCGCCGCCGCCTGCCACGGGTCTCGCCCGCCCTCGAGCTCCTCGCGGAAGCGGGAGACGATCAGCAGCGAGTAGTCGACCCCGAGCGCCAGGCCCATCATCGTGCAGACGACCAATGAGAGCGCGTCGATTGTCATCACCGAGCTGAGCAGGGCGAGCACGCCCCGGCCGGCCAGCACCGTGAGCGCTCCGAAGGCGAGCGGGATCGCCGCCGCGACGACCGAGCGGAAGACGAGCAGGAGGACGAGGATCAGCAGCGGCGCCGCCAGCAGCTCGGCCCGCTCGGTCGCGCTCAGCGATTCCTCCTGCAGGGCGCGTGAAACGGAGGCGTAACCCGACTGCGTCGCAGTGACCGGCGTGCGGATCCGCGCCTCGAGGGTGCTTTCGAGGGCCGGAACCGTGTCCCGCATCGCCCGCGCTAATGGTACGTGATAGTCGACTAAAACAAGCGCCTTGTGCGGATCGGGCCTGAGTCCGGCGACCGAGCCTCGATCCCAGGGAGAGATCACCGTGGCGGCGGAATCGCGGCGCAACGCCCGGATCAGACCTACCCCCTGCCGGTCGACCTCCCCCGCCGGCCCCCGCAGCAGGATCACGAACGGAGACGAATCGCCAAAGTGCCTTGCCGCCAGGGTTTCCCCTTCCGCCGCCGAGGTCCCGGGTATCTCCAGCGAGAGCGGCTCCAGCCTGTCCTCGACGCCGAGCCCGACCGCCCCGAGCGCGAGACAGGCGAACAGCACGGCAAAAAGGCCCGCGAGGGGCCGACGGTGCTTCACCGACCGAGCGTCCCTCCCATCGCAAGGGATTCTATGTGAGAGAGACCATCCAAGTGGTACGTCAATGTTCTACGAAACGCCGCATCCCACCTTCACGACCGGGCGGGCCCGACGGGCCTTGCCGTTGTGGCCTCGGAGCAAGACGTTGGCCCGCCGCTTCGCCCGGCAGAGCCGGGTATTGTTGACCAGCAGACCCTTGCGCGCCCCCTCCATCGTCAGCTCGAACCTGCTCACCGGGACGTCGGGCACGCTGGGCAGCACGATGCGGATGCGGCCACGGGTCGCGTCGACCTTGCCGACCAGATCGATCCGGATCTGCCCGTCGAGCGAGGCGACCACATCGGGCAGCCTGCCATCGCTCGAACGCAGGTAGACCGGTCCCCGCAGCGGCCGATCCAGCAGCGGGCTCCAGGCCTTGGCGTAGCCGTAGATCGACTTCGCCGGACAGGCGCGGGCCTCGAATCTCGCCCGGGTGCAGACCGCCCGGATGTGCGAGTTGTCGAGGTGCTCGGTCCCCGGCAGGATCACCGCGACCCGGCCGATGTTGGCGTCGCCCTCGCGCGTCCTCAGAACCGCCCGCAGGCGTGGGTGGCCGCCGCGACGGGGCGGGGCGCCGAAGAGGCGGAGCGAGAGCTTCGGCCTGAACCCCAGGGCGTTGCAGTCGCCGACCTGGAAGCGTTGTGAGAGGGCGGCGGCAGCGCCCGAGGAGCCCGAGGCATGGCCCAAGACCGACGCCGGTTCGCAGCTGGTCGGGTTCGAGGTCCAACCGGGGCGATCGAGATCGAGCCGGAGATCACGAAGCCGCAAGGGAATGCCGTTGACTATCTGGGGCATCGGATCGGTGACCGCGCCGATCCGTGCGGTCAGCGGATCGATCGTGAAGGAGGAGCGGATGACGATCGTGCCGAGGTCGAAGGGACCGGCGACCGCAGGGGTGATCGCGACGACGCTGAGCGGGGCGCCCTTGTAGCGGCCGGCGAGGTAGAGCTTGCCGGAGACGCGGAAGGGAGACGGCCCCGCGCCGGCGGCGGCTTCGGTGGTGCCGACCTGCGAGGCGGCGGGACAGCTGGGCGCCGCCCGCTCTGCCCTGCCCGAGCTCGTCCTCGCGGCATCGATCTGCGCCGCTGAGCAGTAGGGGATGCCCCTGCGCGAAGCGGCGAAGCCGGCGGGCGGCGAGAGCTCGAGGCGGGCGAGCTCCTGGGCGCCGTCGGGCCGCGTCACCCGGACGCTGAACGGCGTTCGCGCCCCGGCGACCGGATCGCGGGCGCCCGCCGAGAAGCCGGGTTCGAACGGCCGGGCGGCGGGGCTGGCGGCGCAGGTTGACCCGTTGGGGCCGGAGGTGATCGCGATCTCGGCGGAGGGCCGCGCGACCTCGTCGGCGCGGGGGCGATCCGGGTCCGCGGCCGACCAGGGCGTCAGCTCGGTCGTGGCGCGACGATCCCCACAGGTGACCGGGCTGGCGAGCGCGGTGCGGCTGCCGCTGAAGAGCCTCAGCTCCAGGTCTTCGAAGGGCAGCTGCGGGGCGCTGGCAAAGGCGACGCTGACCTGCCCGGTGCCGGGGTCGAGCTCGAGCCGCCCCGGCAGCTTCGCGACCACCCCCTGGTCGGGCGCTTCGACCGCGACGTAGACGGCGTAGTCGGAGCCGAACGGGTTCTCCCCCTGCGCCGCGAGGAAAACCGAGCCGCCAAGGGTGAAATCGAACAGCGGCGTCTCGATCGCCACCGTCCCGATCTTGGACGCGTCCGGGCAGCGCGGCAGCTCGGTATCGAAGCGGATCGGATTGGGGGCCGGGAACCCCGTGCCGATCAGGCCGATCTGCTCCTCCGTGCAGGCCTCGAGCCCGCTGGCGATCGCCGGGTTCAAGCTGACTCCGGGCGGGAACGTCACGGTTGCGTCCTTGAGGTGGGCGGTCGCCAACCCCTCCGGATCCTCGAGACCGTCCTGGGGAACGTGGAGACGAGTGGTATAGGCAACCGGAGAGTCGGCCTCGCGATTCCCGGCCTGGAGAGCGAGGGAGGGTTCATGGCCGCCCGTCCATTCATCGGTCAGCTGTGCGCAGCCGGTCGGCTGCGGCGACTGAGAATCGGTGACGACCCAGTTCGGGTCCCGGAGGTCGGGCAGGCCGCCGGCGGTGTAGGTGGCTCGGCGGGTCCAGGAGTCGACGACGAATCGGGTCGACGGCGGGCCGCTCGCGCACTGGGTGCCAAGGGTCAGGAAGGCTTTCGCAGCAACGTCCGGATCGCTGCGTTTCGCGCAGCGATCGAACCGGTTTCCGCCCGGGGCCAGCCTTGCCCCGTAGCCGCAAAAGGTAAGGCTGAGGCCATGAAGGGTCGGGCCCTGCGGAACCAGCGGCATGACCTCGCTGAGCCCATAGTCGCCGTCGCCTCGCAGCCGGAAGCGGAGGAGGAAGTTGGGGCCCGTCGTTTTGAAGCCGAAGGCTGCTGGATACCCCTTTTCCGGCCGCAGGCGATAGACGACGTCGTACGGGGGAGAAGCCGGGCCGGGAACATCGAACGCGGAGGCTTCACCGAAATCGAAGAAGGCCCTCACCCCGCCGACCGCGGCTGCCGGGGGGCATTCCCCTGCGACAAGCGTGGGGACATTGCACACCGCGTTGACCGCCTCTGGATTGGCCACCATCCCGGCCGGCAGCTCCGTAACCCCAGAGTGAAGGAATTCAACAGGCGTCAGGATCTCGGGAGAGGACCCGCGCCGGCGGGTGATCTCGAATGCGCCTGAAACTTCATACGGATGCGCCCCTGCCTGAGTCTCATCGCCGCCGCTCTCGTCCGCGCTTTTAGTCTCGACAGACAACCCAAAAGGAAGCGCCGGGCCGAAGGAGAAGCTGTCCTCACCGCTTGCGCCAAAAACCGCTCCGGCGCCGCTGGCGCTGACCGCCATCTGGACGGTATCGGGAGCGGTCTCGTCGATCGACACGATGCTCAGCACGAGCACCGGAAAGGACCCTTCGGCGGGAACGACGGTCGGGTTCTGACAGCTGAGCGAGGGCAGCGAACAGGTCCAGCCGGACCCCGACGTAGCCCGGAGGGTCAGTCCCTGCGGCAGCGAGATCGACAAGCTGAGCGGTTCAGAGGTGGAGTCGGTCGGCGAAGTGTTCCTGACCCCGACTTCGTAGCGGATCGATTCGTCGCCGCGATTGACCTGCTGCGGAAAGCGGCCCACATCGACGCTCAACGTAGGTGCAGCCTGGGCGCCCGGAGCGAAACACAGAAGTACCGCCAGCGCCGTTCCAAGCACGCCCAACTCTCTCTTGCCTCTGAGCAACCGTCTTCCCTCGCGTTAACCCGGCGCCCCCTGACCCGAGACAGAACTAGAACACAGCCAGACCACTTTGTCAAACAGCCCTACCGGGGCGACGACCCTGGTAAGCGCCGCCGCCGCCGCACCCCCTATTCAGACGTCGGTGACCCAGAGGCTGCCTGCGGGGTCCATGGCGATGTCCGCAAGGGTGGAGAGCTGGCCACTGCCCGAGCCGGCGGTCCCGAATTTGCTCAGGTATTCGCCTTTGGAGTTGAACTTCTGGACGCCGGTTGTTGCCGGCGTCGAGGATCCAGATGTTGCCTTCGGTGTCGTCGGCGATGCCGAAGGGCAAATTGAACTGGCCATTCCCCGATCCGAGGGAGCCAAACGACGCGGCGAAATAAGCAGCGCCCAGCACTTTCGTGCGCGGATCGCGTTGCGAATCAGGTTGAAGAGGACCCGCTGGATCTTCTCCGGGTTCGCGCGGGCGGGCAGCGGCGAATCGCCGAGCTGGAAGCGGATCTCCACCCCCTTCGCGCCCGCCTCGGCCTGCATCGCCATGACCGCCTCGTCG
>JBAQZI010000139.1:0-8888 GCA_049790835.1 Solirubrobacterales bacterium | reverse complement strand
AGCGCGGCCGGACGGCCCAGCAAGGGGCGCCGTAGAGGAACGGCAGCGGCTCGAGACCGGCGCGGGCGAGGGCGGCGATCTGGGCATCCGTGGCGGACCACTCGAGCGGGTCGCGCGGGTGGGCCTGGGTCCAATGGAAGGGGATGCGGATGCTGTCGACCCCGCCCCGCTTCAGCCGGCTCAACTGAGCGTCGCTCAGCGGCCCTTGCGGCACGGCTCCCCAGAAGTCGCGCGGCAGGGCCGACGCCGGGGCGGCGATCGCCAGTGCCAGGAGAACCGCCAGCGGTCCGGATCGTGACAGCAGCGGGCTGCTCACCGGATAGACGAGCAGGCCGCGATTGCCACCTCGCACCTGACCCCGCGGGTCGGCGACCAGGTCGGGGAGCTCCGCACGCTCAGCCCCTGCTCTGGCAGGTCGGCACCGGCACGCTGACGTAGGCGTGGATGTACATGGTCGTCACGCCGTTGCGAGGGCCTTGTTCATTTTCACCGTTTGGGGCTTACCCGGCGACACGGGCAGACAACCCCGCCAAAGAGGCCCTGCTGCGCCCCGCACGCCTGGACTTGTCAGGCTCCTTACACCGACACCGTGCCCGGACCCACCCTGCGGTCAGACCTCGCCTCGCAGCACGCTTCAGAGAGCTTCGGCAGCGGCCGGCTCAGCGTCGCCACCTCTTCCCTGGTTTCGTGAGGAATGTCAGCTTGCTGACAGCTTCCTGGAGCGCAGACCCGGGTACGTGTTGCGGACTGAAGACCCAAACGACGACGAAGGGAAAAGATGACCACCCCAGCGAAACGCATCCATGGAGTCTGGCTGTTCGCGCTGGCGGCGATGGCGACGACGACCCTCCTCGCCTCTGCCTCCAGCGCCTCCGCGGCGGGCGACCCGATCGCCACCGGAGCCACGGATCTGCACCTGAAGAAGGGCTTCGCGAGGAAGATCTCCAACCTCGGCGCCACCGTGCAGCCGATCGGGGTCGGCGCGGTCAGCGGCAACAAGATCGCCCTCACGGTGAGGGACGGCAGCCTGAACCCGCTCGACGTGCTGGGCTTTCTCGATACGCGGGGTGGCTTCAAGCTCCAGCTCGGGCGACGTGGCGTCCCGGTGACGCAGCTGACCGTGAACACCGTCAAGGGCGCGGTCTACGCCAAGGTCGCGGGAGCGAGGATGCAGATCGGCAGCTTCGCGCCGCCGACCTTCGCCCGCGAAGGGTTCGGAGCCAACTTCAAGGCGACCAAGCTGACGCTTACCGCGAAGGCCGTGAAGCGGATCAGCAACCGGCTCGGGCTGAAGGGGAGCAAGCGCCTGAATCCCGGGCGCGTGCTGAGCAACCTCTACAGCACCGCACAGCCCGAGACGGTGACGCTCCTGCCGCAGGGGACCGCGGTTCTGGCCGCCAACAGCTCGACCTTCACCAAATTCGCCGCCAAGGGAATGAAAGCTCCGCAGGGGATCACGGCGCTCGCTCCAGCCATCAAACCGACCCCGGCCTCGTTCCAGTTCCCGATCTCCGGTGGGGTCCTGGCTCCCGACGCGAGCGAGGGCACGATCGAAACCGCCGGCGGAGTGCAGATCCTGAAGGAGGCGGAGCCATTCTCCCCGACGATGCGGCTGCGCAACCTCTTCGTCGACCTGACCGCTAAAGCGGCAACGGCGGAATTGGAGATCCTCCCCACGCCGCCGTTCCCCGGTGCCGCGGGACGCTCCTCGGTCGTCGACGTCGTGCTGCCCTCGAACTCGGTGGTGGCGAACCCGGTGGCAAGGACGATCTCGATCCAGGGTGCCGAAGCCCGGCTGCAGGCGGTCTTCGCCACCACCCTGAACGACGTCTTCAACCAGCCGGCCCCGTCACCACCGCCGTCGAGCAACTTCATCCTCGGCGATCCACTGGGGACGTTCTCGATCACGCTGCAGGCAAGGTGACTTGACTAACTGCGGGCGCGGGTAGCTACATGAACATGGGCTACCCGCGGCTCGCCACCTTGGCGTTAACGCTCGCAGACGTGATCCGCCTGCCGCGCAGCGTCACCACCGTCCTCGGCGAAGGCGCCAAGAAAGCTCTTCACCTGGCGGGAAACGAGGCCCTCGGCTACCGTCGAGCCTGATGTTGATCGATGATCGAATGGGCGCGCGGAGACGGGGCTGAGGCATGGCAGCCGAGGCCAGGATCGTCGCTGCCGGCGGGCGCGAGGTGCGCGTCACGAGCTCGGATCGCGTGATCTTTCCGGCTACGGAGCGGGCGCCGGCGTTGACGAAGCTCGACATCATCGAGTACTACTTGGCGGTTGGGGACGGGATCATGCGGGCGGTCGGGAGGCGGCCGACGACGCTCGAGCGCTGGCCGAAGGGAGTGCATCCCGGGATCGTCGTCTCGACCAGGGAGAAAGGCGGTGGGGACGCGTTCTTCCAGAAGCGGGTTCCGCGCGGGGCGCCGGAGTGGGTGCGGACGGCGCGGATCGACTTCCCGTCGGGCCGGCATGCCGACGAGGTCTGCCCGAGCGAGCTCGCCGTGGTGGCGTGGGCGGCCCAGATGGGGACGATCACCTTCCATCCCTGGCCGGTGCGCGAGGGGGACGTCGACCATCCCGACGAGCTGCGGCTCGATCTGGATCCGCAGGAGGGCACCGACTTCGACGATGCCGTGCGGGTCGCCGCGGCGGCGCGGCTGCTCCTCGAGGACCTTGGCTACGCCGGCTTTCCGAAGACGTCGGGCGGGCGCGGCGTCCACATATACGTGCGGATCGAGCCGCGCTGGAGCTTCACCGAGGTCCGCCACGCGGCCATCGCCTTCGGGCGCGAGCTGGAGCGGCGCCTGCCCGGCGAGGTGACGACGAAGTGGTGGAAGGAGGAACGGGGCGAACGGATCTTCGTCGACTACAACCAGAACGCGCGCGACCGGACGATCGCCTCCGCCTACAGCGTGCGGCCGAAGCCGGGCGCGCCGGTCTCGGCGCCGGTGACGTGGGACGAGCTCCCGAACGTCGCCCCCGAGGACTTCACGGTCGCGACGCTCCCCGCTCGCTTCGCCGAAGTGGGAGATCGCCACGCCGCGATCGACGACGTCGCCCACTCGCTGCAGCCGCTGCTCGACCTTTACGAGCGCGATGCCACCGATGGGGCGGCCGACATGCCCTACCCGCCCTCCTATCCGAAGATGCCGGGCGAGCCGAAGCGGGTGCAGCCTTCGCGCGATTCGGATCGACCCTCGGCGCGGCCGAGAGGGCGCGGCGGCCACTAGTGGTGTGACCGGCAACGTTGGTGGTCACACCACTAGGCCTCGGGCGACTCGGGGGACTGTGGCAGCTTGGCCGCGCCCCGCTTCGTGACCGGGGCCGATGGCGGCGGCACGACGGGCCCGATGTCCCCGTCGGGGGCCTCGTCGAGGTCGACGATCACCGGCGCGTGGTCGCTCGGGCCTTTGCCTTTGCGCGCCTTGCGGTCGACCCATGCCGCGCGAACCCGGGCGGCGGCCGGCGCGCCGGCGAGGACGAGGTCGATCCGCATCCCCAGGTCGCGGTGGAACATCCCGGCCCGGTAGTCCCAGTAGGTGAAGACCCGCTCGCCGGGCCAGCGGTCGCGGACGACGTCGCGCAATCCCAGCGCCTGCAGCTCGGCCAGCGCGGCGCGCTCCGGCGCCGTCACGTGCGTCTGCCCGACATAGGCCTCCGGGTCGAAGACGTCCTCGTCGGTCGGGGCGATGTTGACGTCTCCGCAGACGATCGTGGCCTCGGGGCCAGCGGCCACCGCCTCGCGCAGCGCGGCCAGCCAGGCGAGCTTGTACTCATAGTGCTCGGAGCCCGGCTCGCGTCCGTTCGGCACGTAGACCGAGTACACGTGGATCCCGCCACAGGTGGCGGACAGTGCCCGCGCCTCGGGGTGTGGAAAGCCGGGGGCGCCGGCGAGGCCCCGGACGACGTCCTCGATGCCGACGCGCGAGAGGATCGCGACGCCGTTCCAGCTCGCCTCGCCGTGGACGGCGACGTCGTAGCCGCGGGCCGCCAGCTCGTCCCCGAGCAGGTCGAGGAAGGCATCGTCGGCGAGCTTCGTCTCCTGCAGGCAGACGACGTCCGGGCGTCGTTCGTCCAACCACGGCAGCAATCGCGGCAGTCGCTGCTTCACCGAGTTCACGTTCCAGGCGGCGATCCGCACCCAGCGGACGGTACTCGTAAGGCCCCACGAGACCGGGTGGCCGCCCAGCGCGTTCTGGAAACGCCACCGCAAGTTGCTGAAGACCGCGTGCGGGTGGGCCTGACCTGGGCCTATGCTTACTCAGGTCGCCGAACTACAGGGGAACATCGCGCTGGTGATTGATCCCTTTGACAAGGAGACCGCTGAATTCTGGCGGGAGCGGTACGGCTTCAGGTCTGCGAAGCCGGAAGGGCGGCTGTGGATACCTCTTCACGATGAAGAAGACGAGCCCGACGTGGATGATTAACGGCGGATGCGTCCCTCGCGGTCAAGCTTGTACCCGTATTCCCTCGCCCTCTTTAGGAAGCTCTTGATGCGCGGATCCCGCCTGGCCTCCTGAAACTCTCGAATATCAATTGCCGTTTTCACGGCAACCTCTTTCCCCTCGACTCCGGAGTGCTGTCGCTTTGGATCATCAGGCATAACGTTAGTTCCTATTGCTACAAGTCAAGCTTAACGAGAAATTCATGGTCGTCAAGGCACCGCTACCCGCAAACACTGGGTCAAACCTGGTGTTGCGCTGGCGTTGCAGTGCTCGCCTGTCCCGAGAGAACCCACGTCGTCAGGTATTCCGCTAGACGATCAGCGCGTCGGGAGGTAGGCGAGCGTGCCGTCGAGCGATGGTCGTCCATGTGCGGCCCCCGCGATGTCAGCCTCCTGACAGCACCCCGCAGCAAACGTGAGCCGGTCCCTGTTGGCAGCCATAGACCTAGTCATCTCCAGGGAGGCGAGAATGCTTGTCCGACTCATCGTGGGTGGAGTGATCGCGTTCGGCTTGATCGCAAGCGAGGCCGCGGCGCTGACCGAGTCAGCGAGCGCTCGGATGTACCAGGGGAAAACGGCGCAGGGCTACCGGATGAAGGTCGTCGTCAAGGAGCGGGCGTTCCGGATCCATGTGTTCGAAGTGGACCTCAAGTGCCGCGATGGAAGCGCGCTGCTGCTGGAAGAGGGTGGCTTCCTGTGGACCCGGGTGAAGCCGAACGGCAGCTTCCGCGACTCGCAGTTCGGCAAGACCGACAGCGTCTACTTCCGCGGCCGGATGACCGAGCGGGGAATTCGCGGCAAGCTCCGTGTCACCGACAAGGAGAAGCGCGGCCCGATGTGCGCATCGCGCTGGGTCGCCTTCAAGGCGAGCCTGCGCTGACGCAGGCCCTCAGCAGGGCGGGTCGCCCAGGAGAATCCAGCCGCCGTCCGGACCGCTGTCAAGGCGACCCGCCTCCTGCAACTGCGCCAGGGCGCTGGTGATCGAGGGGCGCCTCGCGCCGACCATCTCCGCGAGCAGGCGGTGTGGAATCCGAATCGAGAGGTGGACGCCCTCCGCGCTCGCCTCGCCCCAGCGCTCGGCCAGGTGCCAGAGCATGATCAGGAGCCGCTCCTCGATGCCGACCATGCTGGCAATCGCGGCGTCGGCGGCCAGAGCGCGCGAGCGCGCGAGCCCCCGCATGGCGAGATTCGCGGCTACCGCCGGCCAGCGAGCGAGGCTGCGGGTGAAGCCCGGCCCCAGGGCGAGCAGGGTGGACTGCTCCAAGACCTCCCATGAGGCCGCGCAGAAGGAGGAAGCGTCTTCCTGCCAAGGGCGGAGAAGATCGCCGCTTCCCAGAAGCTCGACGCTCGAGCCCCGGGCGACCTCGACCCGGCGGACCAGGAGCCCCTTGGCGACGAGGTAGCCGAGGCAGCCCACCTCCGAGGGCTCCGAGCGGGGACTCCAAGCGCCCTTTTTCAGAACCGCCATCGGCACCGGCAGCGCATGAGAGGCGACCGCCAGATCCTCCTCGGAGAGGCCATCGCCGAGCTTCGGTTCGCATTCGAGCAGCTGGACGACGCCGATTCCCCTCACCTCCTCCCGCGCGGGCATCCATGAGACGGAACACGGCGCAAGGCAGAAGTTGTCCGGAAAGGCGAGCATCCGAAAAGGACCGGGCTATCTTGCATGCACCTTGCAACCGCTACGAGAGAGCGTGGGAGCGTCGCGCGCGATGGTCGGGCTGGCTGCCTTCAGGATCGGGCTCGGCGCCTTCGCCTGGCTCGCACCGGGGACGATGAACCGGATCTTCGGCGTCTCTCGCGCCGATGACTCCCCCGCCCTGAGCCGCCCCGCCGGGCTCACCGCCGTGCAGGCGCTCGCGATCACGGCCGGCGCCACGGCGATCGACCTCGCGGCGATGGCGAGGACCGCGGGTCAGTAGGAGCCGGTGGGAACCGCTCGGAGCGTCGAGATCAGCCGGCCCGCGGAGTCGAGTCCCTCGATCTTGGTGACGACCCGCAGGTTGGCCTTGTAGCTGGCCGGAATCGTGAAGCCGAGCGCATAGAGCCGATTGGCGACTTCCCAGTCGGCCGGCGAAGCGATGGTCCTGACGCTCCGCGTGGCGCCGCCCTTGAGGTAGATCTTCACCTTTCGGATCCGCTCCCCGGTGGCGCCGGCAAGCAGGCCGTGCCGGGTCGGTAGGCCGCCCGGCCTGAATCCGTAGGCGCGAAGGCCGCGCGGCGGGACGTCGCCGTAGGATTTGCCATAGGTCTGGCTCACGGCGCCGTCAGCCTCGAAGACGTCGATGAGGATCGAGCCACGCGGGACCGCGATCGCCTCCCAGGACCCTTTCGGGGCACTGAGCGCGCCGTGGCCCAGCGGAACGCGCTGCGAATCGGCGGCGCTTACGGCAGTCGCGCCCACTGCCAAGAGGACGAGGAGCGCTACTGCCCAGATCGATCCACGCAGGGGGACCGCAGATCTGGAGCTCGCTCGCTTCACCGAGCGATCCTACCCGGAACCGGTCGCCGCGCGTCTACGGCGCCGCCATCTGGACGGAGGGGTCCGCCGTCGTGAGCCGGTCCGGCAGCCCGAAGGAGCGGAACAGGACCGGGGAGAGGAACGGCGCCAGGAAGTTGTGGACGCCGGCGACGGCCGCCGTCCCGTCCTCGTCGGCGACCGGCTCGAGGATCGTCAGCGACCACGGCAGCCAGGTCCCGGATTCGGCGTCGGGCTTGTAGGCGGCGAACGCGGGGCAGCCGTTGGCAGCGGCGGCGATCACCTTCGACCCGCGGCAGGGGCTGCCCTGGCCGAGCATGAAGCTGGCGACCTGCTCAGGGCCGCGTAGCCACAACGCCAGCGGGGGCATGTCGAAGACCACGTCGTAGCGCAGCAGCGCGACGATCCGGTCGATGTCGTACTCGGCGAACGCCTCGAGGTACTGCTCGAGCAGCCGCCGCTCGTCCTCGTCGCTGGGACGCGCCGGCGCGTCGGCGTCCCGCAGCGCCAACTCGTCGAGGGTGGCCCGGGCGCGCTGCAGAGCGCTGTTGACCGATGGAACCGAGGTCTCCAGCAGCGCCGCGACCTCCTTCGCGCTCCAGTGCAGCACCTCGCGCAGAACCAGGACCACGCGCTGGCGGGCGGGCAGGTGCTGGAGCGCGGCGACGAAGGCCAGCCGCAGCGACTCGCCGTCCGCCGTCCGCGTCGCCGGATCGGCATCGGGGTCGATGACCTGACCGTCGGCGACCGGCAGCACCCAGGTCGACTCCGGCAGCGCGGCACCGGTCGGCGTGTCCGCCGATCCGGCGTCGCCGAGGTCGACCGGGAGCGCCCGCCGCTTGCGGCCGTCGATCTGGTCCAGGCAGACGTTGGTGGCAATCCGAAACAGCCACGACTTCAGCGCGGCCCGCTCAACCAGCGTGTCCGATCGCCGCCAGGCGCGCATCAGCGTGTCCTGGGTGGCGTCTTCGGCCTCGAAGCCCGAGCCGAGCATCCGGTAGCAGTAGCCGGCCAGCGCCGGGCGCAGGCGCTCCAGGTCCTGCTCGAACGTCGGCTGGCTAGTGGATGCGGGCACCGGAGAGATCGTAGCCAGCGCCGATTATTTCCGGTCGCGGACGCCGTCCTTACTGGCAAAACACCCCTATCAAGGAGCCAGCCATGTCCCGCTTGCTTTTCCTCAATCTGCCCGTGTCCGACCTGCCGGCCAGCCGTGCGTTCTTCGACGCTCTCGGATTCGACTTCGACGAGCGGTTCTGCGACGAGCGGGCCGCCTGCCTCGTCGTCAGCGCACAGGCGTACGTGATGCTGCTGCAGCGTGAGCGCTTCGCCGACTTCGTGACCAGGCCGATCGCCGACGCCAACGAGGCCACCGCGCTGACCGTCGCTGTCAGCGCCGAGGATCGCGAGGCAGTCGACGCCTTCGCCGCGGCCGCCCGCGCCGCGGGGGCCACGCCCGCCAAGGACCCGCAGGACTACGGGTTCATGTACCAGCGCAGCTTCCACGATCTCGACGGCCACCTCTGGGAGATCATGTGGATGGACCCGGTCGCGGCGGAGAAGGGGCCGGCGGAGCTAGCCGCCGAGAACGCCCCGTGATCCAGCTGTAAGACCCGACCAGGTTGTTCCGCTTCAGCTCGCTGAGGCGAGTTCCGGGCGGCCCCGCTCGATCGGCGGGCCGATGTCACATGGCGGAACAGCTCCAGCGCCACGACGAGGAGTGCATCTCCCTCCATATAGATGGTGGATGCACTCCTCGTCGCGTGGGCAGCTGGCAACGGCTGCCTCTCCGGAACAGCTGTCCAGATCGAGATTCCGTTGTAAAGGCCCGACTGGCTGGCGCCGATGTGCCAGCCCATGACCCCTCCCGCTCGCTTCGCCCCGCTGACCCTGCTCGCCTGCGCCGCCGCCGCCGCGCTGATCGCCGCGCCCGCCGCCGCCGCATCCCCGGAACGGTTC
>JBAQZI010000138.1:0-9118 GCA_049790835.1 Solirubrobacterales bacterium | reverse complement strand
CCCCAGCGCCGGGGCCGGGGCGACGCGGCGCTGGCTGACGGCCTGGCCCTCGGCATCGCCCAGGCGGCGGCGCTGGCACCCGGCGTCTCCCGCAACGGCGTCACCCTCGCCGCTGCCCGCTGGCGCCACTTCTCCCGCGACCAGGCCAACCTGCTCTCGCGCACGATCGCGCTGCCGATCATCCTCGGCGCCACCGCCCTCAAGGGCACCCGGCTCGCCCGGCGCGGCACCACCCCGGAGCTGCGCCGCACGCTGGTCCTCGGCGTCGCCGCCTCCTTCGCCTCGACCCTCGCCTCCCAGCGCCTGATCCGCCTGGTCGAGCGCGACCGGGCGCTATGGCCATACGCGGCCTACCGAGCCGCCCTGGCCGCCGCGGTTCTTGCAAAGCTGGGGCGGCGATGAGCGACGCCTACGCCAAAGCCGGGGTCGACCAGGGAGCGGCAGACGCGGCGGTCGCCGGGCTGGTGCGGGCGCTGGGGGCGATCGAGCTCGACCGGCCCTCGCTGCAGGTGCCGCTGCCCGGCCACTACGCGAGCGTGATCAAGCTCGACGAGCGAACAGGGATCGCGCTCTCGACCGACGGGGTCGGGACCAAGCTGCTGGTCGCCGAGCAGCTCGGGCGCTTCGACACGGTCGGGATCGACTGCGTGGCGATGAACGTCAACGACGTGATCTGCGTCGGCGCCGAGCCGCTGGCGATGCTCGACTACATCGCCGTGCAGAGGGCCGAGCCGGCGGTCTGCGAGGAAATCGGCGTCGGCCTGGCCCGCGGGGCGGAGCTGGCCGGGGTCGAGATCCCCGGCGGCGAGCTGGCTCAGCTCGGCGACCTGGTCAGCAGCGTCGACGTCTCCGGCGCCTGCTTCGGCACCGTCGCCCTCGACGCGATCGTCGACGGCTCGGCGGTGCGGCCGGGCGACGTCGTCATCGGCCTGCCTTCCTCGGGGATCCACTCCAACGGCTACACGCTCGCCCGCGCGGCGCTCGCCGGCATCCCCCTCGACGACGAGCGCCTCGGACGGCCGCTCGGCGACGCCCTGCTGGAGCCGACCGAGATCTACGTCAAGCCGATCGTCGAGCTGCTGCGCTCCGAGCTCGACGTCCGCGGCCTCGCCCACATCACCTCCGGCGGCACCGCCAACCTGCTGCGCCTGGCCAGCGAGTGCGGCTACGAGATCGACGCGCCATTGCCGGTGCCGCCGATCTTCGAGCTGATCCAGGTGCAGGGCGGGGTTTCCGAGGCGGAGATGTACGACGTCTTCAACATGGGCTGCGGCTTCTGCGTCGTGGTCCCGGCAAGCGACGAAGCGGCGGCGCTGGGGCTGCTGCGCGTCCACTATCCCGACGCGAAGCGGATCGGACGGGCGACCGATGCCCCCCGCGAGGTCCGCCGGGCCTAGTTCCGCGGTTCCTGGTCCACGTATTTCGTGGGAAGCGAACCGCGAAAGCGGCGGGCGAGAGCGCCCATTCCCAGGCATGAGCAGGCGGGGTCGACGCTGTAGCGAACCTGTATTGACTGAACTACGCCACCCGACTCTTGAGACCCCTTCCCTTCCCACATAACGTTGGCCCCCGCTGATGGACCCGCGCACGACCAGCTCGCAGATGATCGGCACCGTGCTCTCCGGCCGCTACAAGCTGGAGGCCAAGCTCGGCAGCGGCGGCATGTCGACCGTCTATCTCGCCAACGACGGCACGCTCGACCGCGCCGTAGCGGTCAAGGTGATGCACCGCGAGATGTCCGAGCAGCCCGACCAGCTCGAGCGCTTCCGCCAGGAGGCGCGGGCGGTGGCCAAGCTCTCCCATCCCAACGTGGTCGCGGTGATCGACGCCGGCGAGGACGGCGGTCACCCCTACATCGTCTTCGAGTACGTCGAGGGGGAGACGCTGAAGCAGCGAATCGCCCGGCTCGGCGCCCTCGACACGCAGGAGGCGCTGGCCTACGCGATCGAGATCGCCCGCGGCCTCACCGTCGCCCACGCCCGCAACATGGTCCACCGCGACATCAAGCCCCAGAACGTCCTGATCGACGCCGAGGGGCGGGCCAAGCTGACCGACTTCGGGATCTCGCGCCAGCTCGAGCAGGACGGGATGACCGCCACCGGCCGCGTCCTCGGCACCACCGACTACGTCGCCCCCGAGCAGGCGATGGGCCACCCGGTCGACATCCGCTCCGACATCTACTCGCTCGGCGTCGTCCTCTACGAGATGCTGATCGGCCAGGTCCCCTTCCACGCCGACAGCCAGGTCGGGGTGGCGATGAAACACGTCAACGAGGAGATGCCGGACGTCCAGCAGCGCCGGCCCGAGGTCTCGGCGGCAGCGGCGCTGGTGGTCGAGCGGGCGACCGACAAGGACCCGGCCCAGCGCTACCAGGAGGTCGGCGAGATGATCGACGACCTCTCGACCGCGCTCGAGGTCGAGGCGGCGCGGGCGGGGACGACCACCGGCGAGGCGACCAGCGTGCTCGACGCGGTGCCGCCGCCAAAACGCAAGCTCTCCAGCGGGGCGCGCTGGTCCGGGGTGGCGATCGTGGTGCTGGTGCTCGTAATCGGCGGGGCGCTGCTGGCGGTCTGGCAGATCAGCAGCGGCGGGGGCGGAGGCGGGGCGCTGAAGGACAAGGGCGCCGTCGTCGCGCTCTCGTCGGCCACCGACTTCGACCCCTTCGGCGACGGCGAAGAGGGCCCGGAATCGGTCAGCCTGGCGGTCGACGGCAACCCCACCGGCACGGCCTGGACCAGCGAGCACTACGACAGCCCCGACTTCGCCGGAACCAAGAGCGGCGAAGACCCCGGCGTCGGCCTCTACGTAACCGCCACCGCCGCCGCCAGGCCGACGGAGATGGTCGTGCCCGGCGCTCCCGGCTGGGACGCGGAGATCTACGCCGCCGCTTCCGGGCCGCCGGAAGAACTGGACGAATGGGGCGAACCCGTCGGCGCCGTCGCCGAAGCGGGCGAGAACGCCGAGATCCAGCTCGACGTCCCGGCCCCCTCCAAGTACTTCCTGATCTGGTTCACCAAGGCCGGTCCCTCGCTCGACCAGAGCGGTCGCTACCGGCTCGAGATCGACGACGTCAAGCTGATCGACTGAGCGGGGGCGGAGCCTAGAACTGGTGTGAGCGGGCGGCGCGGTGGCGCGCGACGGCGAGCTCGACCAGGCGGTCGCAGAGGTCCGGGTAGGCGATCCCGCCGGCCTCCAGCAGCTTCGCGTAGACGCTGGTCTCGGTGAAGCCGGGCATGGTGTTGATCTCGTTGACCAGCACCGCGCCGTCGGGCTCGACGAAGAAGTCGCAGCGGGCGAGGCCGGAGCAGCCGGCGAGGACGAAGGTGGAGGCGGCCAGCTCGCGCACGCGCTCGGCCTCGGCAGCGGAGATCGGCGCCGGCACCCGTAGCTCCATGCCGCCCTCCTCGTACTTGGCCTCGAAGTCGTACCAGTCGGCGTTGGCGACGATCTCGCCCGGCAGCGAGGTTTGCGGCGACTCGTTGCCGAGCACCGAGCACTCGACCTCGCGGCCGGCCGCCGAGGCCTCGACGATCACCCGTGGGTCGTGGCGCAGCGCCAGCTCGACCGCCGCGTCCAGCCGCGCCAGGTCCTCGACCCTGGTGATGCCGACGCTGGAGCCCATCCTGGAGGGCTTCACCCAGAGCGGCAGCCCCATCGCCTCGCAGCGCCGGCGCCAATCCTCCTCGCCGAAGGCGACGAAATCGACCTGGGGGATGCCGCGCTCGGCGAAGAGGCGCTTCAGCGTCAGCTTGTCCATGCAGATCGCCGAGGCGAGCACGTCGGAGCCGACGTAGGGCACGTCGAGCAGCTCCAGCAGGCCCTGGACGCTGCCGTCCTCGCCGAAGGCGCCGTGCAGGGCCGGGAAGACCGCGTCGGCGCCCAGCAGGCCGGCGCTCGGGCTCAGCTCGAGCGCTGAGCCGTCGCTGAGCCAGCGCCCGTCGCGCTCGACCGTCACCGCCACCGCCTCATGGCCCGCCGCCGCCAGGCCGCGGGCGACCGAGGCGCCGGAGCGCAACGAGACGTCGTGCTCGGAGGAGCGCCCGCCCGAGAGGACCGCGACCCTCACGGTTCTTCCGCTTCCGCTTCCGGTTCCGCCAGCGCCCGCTTGCCGACGACGATCGTCACCGCTTCGCCGGGTTCCAGCTCGGCCCCCGGTGGCGGGAACTGGTCGATCGCGCGGCCGACTTTGCCGGTGACTTCGGTTTCCTCTTCTTCGACCGTCGGCTCGAGCCCGGCTTCGCGCACGGCCCGCACCGCTTCGGCCCGCAGCTTGCCGATCACGTTCGGCACCTTTGCCTGCTCTTCGCCGGCGGAGACGACGATCGAGACCGCGGAGCCCGGTTCGACCTCGCTGCCGGCGTCAGGGGACTGGCTGATCACCTCACCGGCCGGAGTGCCGCTTTCTTCTTCGGAGATCGACGGTTCGAGGCCGCGGCCGCGGATCTGCTGCACGGCGACGCTCCGCTGGGTGCCGACCAGGACCGGCACCTTGGCCAGCTTCGGCCCGGCGGAGACGACCAGGGTCACGGCGGAGCCGTTGGTCGCCGTCTCGCCCCCGGACGGTTCGGAGTGGATCACCAGTCCCTCTTCGACCCCGTCGGAGCTGACCGTTTTGACGTCGACGCCGAAGCCGGCCGCTTCCAGCTTTTTTTCCGCCTCTTCCCGCGCGAGCCCGGAGGTCGCGGGCACCTTGCCGCTGCCGGGACCGGAGCTGACCGTCAGCGTCACCTCGGGCTTCGAGCAGAAGAGGGTGAGGAAGGAGCAGTCGAGCGAGGCCTGCGGCGGCGAGGCGCCCGGGTCCTGCTCCAGCACTTCGTCGATCGGGGCGGCGCGCTCGACCCGCTCCACCCTGCCGACGTCGAAGCCGTCCTGCTGCAGCAGCTCGACCGCGACGTTGAGCTGGTTGCCGGTTACCTCCGGCACATCGGTGCTGGTGTCGCGGGTTAGCAGCAGCCCGACGAGGAGGCCGATCACGATCGCCGCGATCAGCAGCCCCCACAGCAGCCAGTTGCGTTTGTCCTCCTCCTCATCGTCCTCCTCCTCCCCCGAAACCGCCACCACCGGCGGCAGCGCCGCGAAGTCGGCGGTGCCGTCGCCCACGCCCGGCTCTTTCAGGGCCGCGTCGAGAGCGGCGATGAAGGCGTCGGCGCTCTGGAAGCGCTCGCCGGGATCCTTCGCCAGCGCCCGCATCACCGCCGCGTCGAGAGCCGGCGAGACGCGGGGGTTGATCGAGCTCGGCCGCAGCGGCGTCTGCGAGACCTGTTTCATCGCCACCGCCACGGCCGAGTCGGCCTCGAAGGGAACGCGGCCGGTCAGCGCCTCGTAGAGGATCACCCCGATCGAGTAGAGGTCAGAGACGGCGGTGACGTCGAAGCCTTGGGCCTGCTCGGGCGAGAGGTAGTGCGGCGTCCCCATCACCGAGCCGGTCTGGGTGATCTCGGAGACGCCGGCGCGGGCGATGCCGAAGTCGGTCACCACCGCCTTGCCCTCGCCGTCGACGATCACGTTCTGCGGCTTCAGGTCGCGGTGGACGATGCCGTTGCGATGGGCGAAGCGGGCCGCCTCCAGGACCTGGCGGATCAGCGCCACCGCCTGTTCGGGGGTGAGGCCGCGGTCGATCAGCTGCTTCAGCGTCGGCCCGTCGATGTACTGCATGGCGATGTAATAGGTGCCCTCGAACTCGCCGCGGTCGAAGACGGAGACGATGTTTGGATGCTGCAGGCCCGCCGCCGACTCCGCCTCGCGCTGGAAGCGCTGGACGAACTCGCGGTCCTGAGCGAAGCGGCGGTGCAGCACCTTCAGCGCCACCTGCCGCTGCAGGTGCGTGTCCTCGGCCAGCCAGACGTCGGCCATGCCGCCGCTCCCCAGCCGCCGCAGCACCCCATAACGCCCATCCACCAAGCTCCCCTCGCTCACATCAGGCACTCAGTCCTCCGTTCTCAGGCCGATGGGCCGATTTGTCGCCTCTGACTCGACATTTCGGCCCGTCGGCGGGATGTTCACGTCATTCGCCATTTAGGATCGTTTCGGCGACGTTGCGGAAGATCGGGGCCGCGACGTCGTTGCCGAAGGCGGTCGTGCACTCGACCGAGGCGGCGATCGCGATCTGCGGGTCGTCGGCCGGCGCGAAGCCGATGAACCAGGCCTGGTTCTCGTCGATCCCGCCGCCGCAGGCTTCGTTGCCGGGCGTTTCCGCCGTGCCGGTCTTGCCGGCGACGGCGACGCCGGAGATCGCGGCGTTGGTGCCGGTCCCTTCGCTGACCACACCTTCCATCGCCGTCGTCAGCTGCTCGGCGGTGTCGGCGGAGATCGGCTGGCTGTACTCGGAGGGGTCGAGCTGCTCGATCGTGCGGCCGTCGGGGTCGATCACCCGCTTCCAGATCTGCGGCTTCATCAGCCTGCCGCCGTTGGCGACGGCGGCGGCGACCATCGCCATCTGCAGCGGCGTCGCCAGCAGCCGCTCCTGGCCGATCGCGACCCGGGCCAGGTCGACCGGGTCCCTGACCGTCAGCGGCTCGTCCTCGCCGTAGACACCGCTCTCGTAGACCTGGTCATCGGGAAGGTCGATCGGCGGAGTTGAGTTGAAGCCGAACTTTTCCATCGTCTCGAAGAGCCGGTCGTTGCCGAGCTGCTGGCCGAGCTGGCCGAACCAGGTGTTGACCGAGTTGGTCAGCGCCGTGTCGAGGGCGATCGGGCCGAAGTCCTCGCTGAAGTCGTTGTTGAGCGGCTGCCCTTCGACCTCCAGCGTCCCCGGCGCGTCGATCGTCGTCTCCGGCGTGATCACGCCGCTCTCCAGACCGGCGGCGGCGGTCACGACCTTGAAGGTCGAGCCCGGCGGGTACTGGCCCTGGGTGGCCCGGTTGTACAGCGGGCGTTCGATCTCGTTGGTGTTCAGCTTCCCGAATTCGTAGGGCACCCGGTTGGGGTCAAAAGACTTGTTCGAGGCCATCACCTTGACCGCGCCGGTGCTCGGCTCGATCGCGACGACGGCGCCGAGGCCGGCTTCTTCGAGATCGCTCAGCGCGACCCGCTGCGCCGCCGGGTCGAGGCTCGTGACGATGTCGTTGCCTTCCTGGGCATGGCCGAGCAGTTGGTCGAGGATCGAGCTGAATTCCGATTCTTCGCCGATCAGCTCGTCGTTGTGGAACTGCTCGAACTCGCTGTCGCCGTAGCGCACGAAGCTGTAGCCGATCGGGTGCCCGTAGAGCGCCCCTTCCGGATAGCGCCGCACGAAGCGCAGGGCGTCCCCCTTGCCCTTCGCCACCGACCTGGCGATCACGGTGCCGTCGGCGGCGAGGATGCGGCCGCGGCGGATCTGCTGCTGCTCGAGCAACGGCCGCTTGTTCGCCTCCTGCTCCTTCAGCGCCTCGGCGTCGAAGACCGACCAGTAGGACGTGAAGCCGACCAGGATCCCGAAGAGGACGACGATGAAGCCGAACAATTTGACGATCTGGCGGTTCACGCGCGCCCCATCGCCAGTGCCCGGCCGCCGGGCTGGAGCGCTTCACGGCGGGCCCGATCTGAAATCAACAGGAGCAGCGCCGCCAGCACGAAGTTGGCGACGATCGAGCTGCCGCCGTAGCTGATGAAGGGCAGGGTGACGCCGGTCAGCGGGATCACCCGGGTGACGCCGCCGATGATCACGAAGGCCTGGATCGAGAAGACCGCGGTCAGCCCGGTCGCCAGCAGCTTCGAGAAGCCGTCGCGCGCCAGCAGCGCGATCTTGAAGCCGCGGGCGGCGATCAGCAGGTAGATGAGGACGACCCCGCAGGCGCCGAACAGCCCGACCTCGTTGACGATCAGCGAGTAGATCGTGTCGGTCTGGGCCGCCGGCAGCAAGGCGTCGTCGGTGCCGGGGATCGTGATCAGCCCCTGCCCGAACCCCTTGCCGAAGAGGCCGCCGTCGGCCTGGGCGAAGATCGATTGCAGGATCTGGTACCCGGTGCCGGTGGGGTCCGCGTAGGGGTCGAGCCAGATTTCGACCCGGTCGCCGACGTGGGGCACGGTCGAGGCGAAGAACCAGGCGCCGACCGTGAACATCGCCATCCCGATGACGACGAACGAGAAGCGCCCGGTCGCCACGTAGAGCAGGGCGAGGAAGGCGGCGAAGAACATCAGCGAGCTGCCGAGGTCGCGGATGAAGACGAGCATGAACATCGACGCTCCCCAGACCACCAGCATCGGCCCGAAGTGCTTCAGCGGCGGCAGCGTCACCCCGAGCACGCGCCGCGCCCCGACGATCAGCACCTCGCGGTGCTCGCGCAGGTAGCTGGCGAGGAAGACGACGATCGCGATCTTCGCGAACTCGGCCGGCTGGAAGGCGAGCGGCCCGATCTTGATCCCGAGATAGGCGCCGTTGACCTGCTGGCCGATCCCCGGCAGCCGCGGCGCCAGCAGCAGCAGCAGACCGGCGACGGCGATCGTGTAGCGGTAGCGCTCCAGCACCTCGTATTCGCGCAGGAACTGGATCGTCAGCGCGAAGAGCACCAGCCCCAGTACGAACCAGTTGGCCTGGTCGCGGGCGAGGCTGTCGTCGATCCGGTAGATCATCACCAGGCCGAAGGCGGTCAGCAGCGCGACCAGCGGGAAGAGGTACGGGTCGGCGTCGGGGAGGCGGATCCGCAGGTAGACGTGGGTCGCCACGCAGACCGCGAGGAAGTAGGCGCCGTAGATCAGGCTGAGGTTGTCGAGGCGGGTGTCTTCCTGGGCGAAGACGGCGGCGAACCCGGCCGTGAGGAGGATGGCGACGGGCACCAGGGCGAACAGCTCCCGGTTCCGGGCCGAGCTCAAGGAACCCCCTGGCTCTTCTGGATGTCTTCGACCAGGGAGACCGCGTCCTCGCGCGAGCGCAGGTCGTGCCCGGTGACGGCGCCGCGGCGCCGCGGCGGCAGCGACTCGGTCTGGATCGGGCTCGCGTAGCGCTCGTCATAGAGCTCGATCCCGAATGGCAGCTCATAGGGGGCGCCGCGGTAGAGGGCGACGCGGCCGGCGTCGTCGGTGCCGAGGAACCAGATCTGGCGGTTGCCGTACCAGGCGCCGAAGGCGAGGGCGCCGATCAGCACCAGCGCCGCCAGCAGCTTCGCCGCCGTGCGCAGGCGGCGACCGCGCGGCTTCGCGT
>JBAQZI010000137.1:0-4530 GCA_049790835.1 Solirubrobacterales bacterium | reverse complement strand
GCCAGGAAGGCGGCTCGGGTGCCACCGGCTCGCCGCAGGGCGCCAGCCCAACGCCCAGCCCGAGCCCGAGCCCGAGCTCCGGCGGCAACAGCGGCCCCCCGAGCTCCGGCGGCGGCGGTGGCAGTCGCAGTGGTGGTGGCGGGGCCGGCAGTGGCACCACCTCGTCTCCCACCGCCCAGGTCACGGAAACCGTCAACAACACGGTTACCCAGGTCGATGAAACGGCGCTCGGTGGGACGCTAGGCAATAGCGGCGTCACCGACGTCACCGAAGGCGTCGTCAACGGTGTCGTCGGGCCGGAATCGCCCGTCGGCAAAGTCGTCGACGAAACCGTCGGCGCGGTCGGTGGTTTGCTCGGCGGCAAACGCTGAGCACCGAACTAACGAGCGCGCGACCGCGCAGGGCAAGGAGCTCGCGCTGGCGCGCTCGCACCCCGCCTGCGGCGGGGGTCGCGTGGCGTGCTCTGCCCGCGAGCGACCGAGGACGCCGTACTGCGTGGTCGCGCGCCGCCAGTCACAATGCCGATCCGATGGCGGATCGAAGACAGGCGGGATCGGTCGCGAGCGGCGACCCGATCGAGGGCTCGGCGGTCTACCCGGCCGGCAGCCGCGTCAACCAGCGCGGCCATCTCGAGCTGGCCGGCTGCGACGCGGTCGAGCTCGCGGCCGAGTTCGGCACCCCCGCCTACATCTACGTCGAGGACGACATCCGCGCCCGCGCCCGCGCTTACCGCGACGCCTTCGAGCGCCGCACCGAGAACTTCGAGGTCCTCTTCGCCAGCAAGTCGCTGCCCTGCACCGCCGCCTATCGCCTCTTCGCCGAGGAGGGTCTATCCGTCGACGTCGCCTCCGGCGGCGAGCTGCACATGGCGCTGCGGGCCGGCTTCGACCCCGACCGCATCCACATGCACGGCAACAATAAGAGCGACGAGGAGATCCTCTTCGCCGCCCGCTCCGGCATCCGTCACCTGATCCTCGACTCCTTCGACGAGATCGAGCGCTGCGAGCGCTTGCTCGACTCCCCGCAGCGGGTGCTGATCCGGGTCACGCCGGGGATCAAGCCCTCGACCCACAGCTACGTGCAGACGGGTCAGCTCGACTCCAAGTTCGGCTTCGGGCTCGAGGACGGGCTGGCGGCGCGGGCGATCGAGCGGGTGCTGGCCTCCGAGAAGCTGGAGGTGGTCGGGCTGCACGCTCACATCGGCTCGCAGATCTTCGAGCTCGAGCCCTACACGCTGGCGATCCGCGCGCTCGGCGAGCTGGCCGGCGACTGGTGTCAGGTGGTCAACGTCGGCGGCGGCCTCGGCGTCGCCTACACCGCCGAGGACGAGCCGCCCGCGATCGACGCCTACGTCGACGTCAAGGTCCGCGGCGTCGCCGAGGTCTTCGGCGAGGGGGTGCGGGTCCTGGTCGAGCCGGGCCGCTCGCTGGTCGCCAACGGCGGCGTCACCGCCTACCGGGTCGGCACCGTCAAGGAGATTCCGGGTGTCCGCACCTACGTCGCCGTCGACGGCGGCATGTCGGACAACCTGCGGCCGATGCTCTACGGCTCGCGCTATGAGGCCCTGATCGCCGATCGTGCCGCGGCCCCACCCGACACACTGGTGACGATCGCCGGCATGCACTGCGAGTCCGGCGACATCCTCGTCCGCGACGCCAACCTGGCCGCGCCGGTCGTCGGCGACGTCCTGGTGACGCCGGCCACCGGCGCTTACGGCCACGCGATGGCCAACAACTACAACGGGGTCCCGCGGCCCCCGGTCGTCTTCTGCCGCGACGGCGAGGCGCGGGTCGTGGTCCGGCGCGAGACCTACGAGGACCTGACCGCGCGCGATGTCTAGCGAGGGCTCCAAACCCATCCGCATCGGGCTGCTGGGGTGTGGGACGGTCGGCGCCGCTTTCACCGACCTCCTGGCCGAGCGCGCCGACGCGGTCGAGGCCGCGACCGGGCGGCGGCCGGAGATCTCCGGCGTGCTGACCCGCTCCGAGGGCGACTTCGGGGCGATCCTCGAGCGCTCCGACCTGATCGTCGAGCTGATGGGGGGGACCGATCCCGCCCGCGACTTCGTCCTCGACGCGATGCGGGCCGGACGCCCGGTCGTCACCGCCAACAAGCAGCTGCTGGCCAAGCATGGCGACGAGCTCTTCGGCGTGGCCCGCGAGGCCGGCGTGCAGCTGCGCTTCGAGGCCGCCGTCGCCGCCGTGATCCCGATCGTGCGCACGATCCAGGAGAGCTTCGGCGTCACCAGGATCGCCAAGGTCTTCGGGATCGTCAACGGCACCACCAACTTCATCCTCAGCGAGATGGCGGCGACCGGGGCCGGCTACGACGAGGTGCTGGCGCGGGCGCAGGAGCTGGGCTACGCCGAGGCCGACCCCAGCGACGACGTCAGCGGCGCCGACGCGGCGGCGAAGATGGCGATCCTCGCCCGCCTCGCCTTCCATACGCCGGTCGAGCTCGCCGAGGTCCCCTACGAGGGGATCGAGGCGATCCAGCCCGACGACCTCGCCTACGCCAAGGAGCTCGATCTCTCCTTGAAGCTGCTCGGCGTCGCCGAACGCCGTGACGGCGGCATCAGCGTCCGCGTCTTCCCCTGCTTCCTCTACCCGGGCCACCCGCTGGCGCCGATCGAGGGACCGTTCAACGCGGTCATGGTCGAGGCGCCGGCGATCACCGAGGTGACGATGTCGGGACCGGGGGCGGGGGGGCTGCAGACCGCCTCGGCGGTGCTCGGCGACGTCGTCTCGATCCTCGCCGGCGACGCCCCGGTGCACGAGACCCGGGTCGAGCTGCCGATCGTCGCCGACGTCACCTCCTCCTTCTATCTCTACCTGGAGGTCGCCGACCGGCCCGGCGTGCTGGCCACCGTGGCGACCGTGCTCGGCGACCACGACGTCTCGGTCAAGAGCGTCGTCCAGCGCGGCGCCGGCGACGAAGCTCGCCTGGTGATGGTCGTCCACGAGTGCCTGGAGTCGCGCTTCGCGGAAGCGGTCGCCGCGCTCGGCCAGCTCGATGACCTGCGCTCTCCCCCCAGATCGATCCACGTGATCGAGAAGGAGTTCTGATGACCCCTGCAAACCGGGGTCATCGGTAATGGCGGCGGGGCTGATCGAGCGTTACCGGGACAAGCTGTCGCTGGAGGCGGGCGACCCGGTGGTGACCCTGAACGAGGGCTCGACCCCGCTGATCGAGGCGCCGCGGCTCTCGGAGCGGATCGGCGCCCGCGCCTACCTCAAGTTCGAGGGCGCCAACCCGACCGGGTCCTTCAAGGACCGGGGGATGACGGTCGCCGTGTCGCGGGCGAAGGGGCGCGGGGCGGAGGCCGTGATCTGCGCCTCGACCGGCAACACCGCCGCCAGCGCCGCCGCCTACGCGGCGCGGGCGGGGCTGCGCGGCGCCGTGATCGTGCCCGAGGGCAAGATCGCGATCGGCAAGCTGGCGCAGGCGCTGATGCACGGAGCCCGGGTCGTTGCCCTGCAGGGCAACTTCGACGACGCCCTGACGATCGTCCGCGAGCTCTCCCAGAAGCACCCGATCGAGCTCGTCAACTCGGTCAACCCGCACCGGATCGAAGGCCAGAAGACGGCCGCCTTCGAGGTCGTCGAGGACCTGGGAGAGATGCCCGGGGCCCTGGCGATCCCGGTCGGCAACGCCGGCAACGTCACCGCCTACTGGCGCGGGTTTCAGGAGGTCGAGAACACTGGCTCGAGCCCGCTCCCCGTCCTCTATGGCTTCCAGGCCGAGGGCGCGGCGCCGCTGGTGACCGGCGCCCCGGTCGAGAACCCCGAGACCGTCGCCTCGGCGATCCGGATCGGCAACCCCGCCCGTTGGGAGGAGGCGATGACCGCCTTCACGACCTCCCGCGGCCGCGTCGCCGCCGTCTCCGACGAGCAGATCCTCAACGCCTACCACTGGCTCGCCGACACCGAAGGCGTCTTCTGCGAGCCCGCCTCGGCTTCCTCCGTGGCCGGCCTGCTCGCCCACGGCCTGCCCACCGTCGAGGACGCTCCCGCCCCCGAGTCGGTCGTCTGCGTCCTCACGGGCCACGGGCTCAAGGACCCCGATACCGCTCTGGGCAAAGCACCCGCGGTGATCAACTGCGCCAACGACCTCGGCGCCGTCGAGCGAGCCGTCTTCAGCTAGTAGTTCGGTAGGACCGTACGAGCTGGTACGGTACAGCAATAACCATGCTGCGCGTCGACCCGCCAGGGCTAAACCCCTTCGTATTCAGCCGGCCGCTCGATCCCGAGGGCCTGATCGACCGCGACCGCGAGACCGCCCAGCTGCTCGCCCTGGCCGAAGGTGGGCACACCACCCGCCTCTCGGCCCCGCGGCGCTACGGCAAGACGAGCCTGCTGCGCCGGGTCGGTCGCGAAGCCGACAGGGCGGGCTTCAACTACGTCGAGGTCGACTTCTACGGGGTGCTCTCGCAGGGGGACGTGATGGCAAGACTGGAAAGGGGCTACGACGCGCTGCGGTCCGGGCCCCGGCGGGCGGCCCGGGCGGCGATCCGCGCCATGCGTCCCGGCC
>JBAQZI010000136.1:0-1892 GCA_049790835.1 Solirubrobacterales bacterium | reverse complement strand
CCCCTCTCCAGGAATGTGCGCGAAGCGCGCGGAAATGCAATCCGATTCCTGCGCGCCATAGGCGCGCAGCATGTTGCGGAGCAGCCCGCTTCAGCGGGCGCGACTGAATTCCTGGAGAGGGGTACCGCCATCCCTCCCCGCATGCCTACCGCAGCCAAGTCCTGACGATCGCGTTCGCGAACCCCACCCCGTAGCGGAAGACCGCCGGCTTCTTGGAGTGCCCATGCAGCCGCTGTTCGACCGTGATCGGGATCTCCTTGGCGGGGATGTCGCGCTTGATCGCCTCGATCATGAACTCGGAGGTGTGGAACTGCTCCTGGCGCAGGACGAGCTGGGGGAGGACCGTGGTGCGGACGGCGCGGTAGCCGTTGGAGCAGTCGGTGACGTGGGTGCGGGTGATGAAGGAGACGAGCCGGTTGAAGAAGACGATGCCGAGCTCGCGGGCGAAGTGGTTGCTGTCGGCGTGGCCGAGCACCCGCGAGCCGTGGGCCATGTCGACCTCGCCGTCGAGCACCGGCTTGACCAGGCGCTCCATCTCCGCCGGCAGGTGCTGGCCGTCGGCGTCGAGGGTGACGACGACCTCGGCCCCCGATTCGACCATCAGCCGGTAGCCGGTCCGCAGGGCGGCGCCACCGCCGCGGTTGGTGACGTGGCGGGCGACGGCGGCGCCGTGGGAGGCGGCGACGTCGCCGGTGCCGTCACGGGAGCCGTCGTCGACGACCAGGACCTCGGTGCCGACCCCGCAGGCCGCGGCCGGCATCTGGTCGAGCACGTGGGCGATGTTCTCGGCCTCGTTGTAGGCGGGGACGAGGATCGCGACCTTGTTGCGGAAGCGCTCCGGCAGGCCGGCCTGGCGGAACTCCTCCCAGGCCAGGCCCTCCAGCGCCGCCGCGAGCTGACGCGAGTTGCGCGCCGCCACCGACAGCGCCCGCAGGATCAGCCCGAAGAGGATGAAGATCGCGAAGACGGCAAGGCCGAGGATGCGGCCGCCGTTGCCTTTCTCGAAGGAGAAGGCGGAGAGCAGACCGTCGACGATTTCGGTGCCGGTGACAAGCATCAGCCCCAGCCCGGCGAAGAGCAGAAGCAGCACATCGGCGTTGCGAAGCGAGCGGCGGCGGATCAGCGCGTAGAGGACGATCGCGGCGCCGATCAGCAGGCCGGCGCTGCGCAGCGCGGTCAGCTCGGCGGGGAAGATGCCTGCTCCGGGGACCATTCGCGACCGGAGGATATGGCCGCGACCCCCCGTGAGAGCGCCAGGGCGGCAAGAGGAAGCACCAGCGTCATCAGCACCTCGTTGCGCCGCGGGGCCGCCAGCGAGGCAGCGCCGATCGCGGTGACGAGGAGAATCGGCGTCGCCAGGGCGATCAGCTCCCACCAGCGCCGGCGTCTTCCCAGCAGCACGAACCCGGCCAGGCTGAGCGCCACCAGGAGGATCTGGACGGCGCGCCCGACGCCGCTGCTCATCGCTTCGCCGACGCCGCTGCTCCACATGCGGCCGACCTTGCGGGCGGTCATCGCCGCGTAGCCGACCGGATCTTCCTCGAGGTATTTGGAGAGGTTTTCCTTGCCGATCTTGCCGAGGGCGGAGTCGCGCGGCAGGTCGTCGTAGCGGCTGGCGACGCGGTTGAACAGCGGCGTCGGGTTGACCTCCTCCAGCGCCTCGGAGTGCGGCTCCAGGGCGCGTCCCTCGTAGCGCTCCAGAAGCAGTGCCTTGACCCGCTGGTATTCGCCGTCGGCGGGGAGGTAGGTGCCGACGTAGAGGGCCTTGCCGCTGCCGGTCGAGATCGGCACCACCCGTCCCAGCACGTCGACGTTGCGGATCGTCCAGGGCACGATCGGCAGCAGCAGCGCCGTGACCAGCAGGGCGGCCCCGGCGAGTCCCGGGCGCCAGC
>JBAQZI010000135.1:0-2480 GCA_049790835.1 Solirubrobacterales bacterium | reverse complement strand
ACCCAGGTCGGCCGCCCGCGGCAACTGGCGAGCACGCCGGCCTGCCCGCTCGCGGCAAGGTCCGCGCTGGAGTCGAGGGCCGCTCCCAGGTGCGCGTCCGGCAGCACCGCGTCCCGCAGGCGGCGGTCGAGCTGGGAATCGCTGCTGAGGGCGTTGGCGACCGCCGCGCCGGGTTCGGCAGGCTCAGGCACCAGCAGCGAGAGCGCCGGGATGCCAGATGCCGACGCCGCCTCGGCCTGACCTTCGTCGCCCAGCTCCAGGACCGCGTCGAGACCGCGCAGCTCACCCTTCTGGCGTCCCTCGAAGCGAACCGGGAACGCTTCCTCGAGCGCCGCCAGGAGGCGCCGCGGCCGCTCGCGCTCCGGGCTGGAAGGGACGCCGACCGTAAGCGGCGGCGCTGCGACGCTCACGGGCCCGGTGGCGGCGAGCCTTGGAGGTCGTAGACGGCGAACGAGGTTGACGGGTTGGTGCCTGCCGCCAGTTGCGTGTCGCCGAAGGTCGCCACCGGAGGGCCTTCCCGCTCGATCCGGGCGCCGAGCAGGCCGTTGTAGTCGGCGCCGAAGTGCTGGTATCCGTAGCCGTCGAAGCGACGACCGCTGACGATCGCGTAGCGCACCTGCTGGGCGTCGAGCTGCGCGATCGCGTCCAGTTCGTCGGCGCGCGTGTCGAGTAGGCCGGGCAGGAACATGACGTTGTAGAGAGCCGGCGGGCGGCCGCTCATGAAGTTGAGGCCGGCGTCAGAAGGCAGCGCCAGGATCGGCTCGTCGGGCGCGGTGTGAGCGCTGATGAAGTCGACCGCTCCCTGCAGGCCCGGGGCGGCGGCCGCGGTGGTGACGAAGCTGCCGCGCGGAGTGCTGACCGTGGCGTCGGCGTCGCGGTAGAGCCCGGCCTGGGCGTAGGCGGCGAGGCCGATCGCGACCGCGCCCAGCGCCGCCAGGGAGGCCGTGCGCGCCGCCGGCCAGCGCTTGCCGAGGCGGTCGTGGAGCAAAGCCAGGAGCAGCACCAGCGGCGCCGCGTAGTAGGGAGCGTAGGAGGCCTCGGCGGTGAAGGCGTCGTAGGCGCGGGCGCCCAGCGCCGCGGCGGCGGCGACCAGGGCGAGGTCGAAGGCCCAGGAGCCCGAGATCGGCGCTGAGTCCTTGCGTAGGAAGCGCACTGCGAGCACCGCGCAGGCGGCGAAGCCGAGGGCCGGGAGCCAGCTCATCCCGAGCAGCAGGTGGGTCGACTCGGTCCAGACGGCGTCGCGGGCGTCGGGCCAGAGGCCGGTCAGGCGCCAGAAGGCGGCGACGAGCACGAGGGTGCAGAGCACGACCGCGAGCGGCCACAGGGCCCGTACTCGCTCGGCCCCGTCGCGGGCGCGGGAGAAGAGCACGGCCGCGGCGGCGAGGCTGCCGAGCAGGGCCAGGTAGATGCCCGCCCGGGCGAGGGTCGAGGCGACGCTCTCGAGGTCGAACGGCGCCCACGCCTGCTGCGAGCTGAAGCCGCCGATCCGCAGGAAGTCGACCGGCCAGAGGTTCTCGGTGAAGAGGTTGGCGCTGCCGGCACTGGCGGCGAGCAGGGCCAGGACGGGGCCGGCGACGAGCAGCGCCGGCAGGGCCAGCCGCGGCAGCATCCGCAGCGCCGGCCGCAGGCCCTGCTGGCGAGCCGCTCCGACCAGGTAGGCGGCGATCGTCAAGGCCGCGATCGCGGCGAATTCGGGCCGGGTCAGGCACATGACGCCCGCTGCCGACCCGGCGAGGACCAGGCGCTCGCGGCTGAGGGCGAGCAGCATCAGCAGCGTGAAGAGGATGCCGAAGGTGGCCGAGTTGGTGTGGGGGAGGACGAAGTTGAAGGCGGTCCCGGAGAAGCCGATCGCGACCACGACGGCGGTCCCGAGGATGGCCGGGACGACCCGCAGCAGCTGCCGCGCGAGCGCGTAGAAGGCGCCGACGATCGCCCCGGCCTGGACCAGCCCGAAGGCGAAGGCGGTGGTGAAGCCGGTGCCGAAGACGGCGAAGGCGCCGGCCAGCGAGTAGACGCCGGCGGGGCCGTAGAAGTAGCGGATGTCGCGGTAGGGCTGGCCGCCTTCGGCGATCGTGGCCGCGACCGTCAGCTCGTGCCCGGCGTCGACCGAGGGCACGCCCCATTTGCGCCAGCTCAGGGCCGCCAGCAGCATGAAGAAGAAGGTGATGCCGGCGATCGCCCTGACGTCGGCGTTGGCGGCGATCCGTCGCGCCGTCGCGACGCCCCTCGCGGTCCAGCTGGGCCGGGTGGAGGCGGTGCCGACGGCGACGTCGGTCATGCCGACGCGGACGCGGGCCGCACCGCGCCGACCAGGAGGCGGACCTGTTCGGGCGCCAGCCAAGGGGTCAGGCAGCCATAGAGGAGGGTTCCGACGCCGATCGTCAGCACCGGCGCCACCAGGCCGCTCGCCAGCGCCTGGCCGACCAGGGCGCCGATCCCGAAGCAGGCGGCCGCCGCCAGCGCGAAGCGCAGCCCGTCGC
>JBAQZI010000134.1:0-4380 GCA_049790835.1 Solirubrobacterales bacterium | reverse complement strand
GGGTTGGGCCGAGCGGAGCGAGCGAGAACGGCGCGCCCCCCGCGGCCGAGGTCGCAGCGCAGGCCGAGGTCGTCGAGATCGAGCAGTCGGAGGGGGCGGCGCCACCCGAGCCCGAGGCGCCCGAGGCGGGGCCGGCGGAGGATGGCGACGAGCCGGCGCGCGACACCGTCAAGCTCTTCGTCAATCGCGGCGAGCGCAGCGGCATCGAGGAAGAGGACCTGCGCTGGGCTCTGCGCGAGGGTGCCGTCCTGCCCGAGGAGGCGATCCACGAGATCCGCGTCCTGCACCGCTTCTCTTTCGTCGAGGTCGCCCCGGATCAGGCCGAGCGTGCGGTCGAGTTCCTCGACGGCACCAAGCTCAAGGGCAAAGAGATCCGGCTCGAGATCGCCAAGAGCTGAGGCGGGCGCCTCAGTCGCGGGTCAGCTCGGCGATGCTGTCGAGCAGGCGGTCGAAGTCGATCGGCTTGGTCAGGTAGCCGCTGACCTCGAGGTCGCGGGGCGCGTTGGCGTCGCTCGCGTCCTGGTGGGCGCTGATGATCAACGCCGGCGTCTCTACCCCGGCGGCGCGCAGCTCGCGCAGGGCGTCGATGCCGGACTTGCGCGGCATCATCGCGTCGAGCAGCAAGAGGTCGGGGAGCCGGCCCGAGTTGCCCTCGCGCAGGCGCTCGGTCACCTCCTGGCCGTCGGCCGCGGTCTCGACCTCGTAGCCGGCCATCTCCAGCCGCGTCCGCATCAACAGCAGGATCGTCTCCGAGTCGTCGGCGACGAGGACCCGGGCCATCAGCTTGCCCCGGCGATCGCGCGCGCCGGGCCGCTGCCGGACGGTCCGCTCGAGATCGGCAGGCGGAAGCTGAAGGTCGAGCCGACGCCAACCGTCGATTCCACCGCGAGCGTGCCGCCGTGCAGCTCGACCAGCGATCTCGAGATCGCCAGGCCGAGGCCGGTGCCGCCGACGCGCTGGGTCAGGCCCGCGTCGCCGCGCACGAAGCGCTCGAAGATGTGCTCCAGCTGGCTCTCGGGAATCCCCGGTCCGTTGTCGGTCACCGCAACCTCCACATCGGCACCGGCTACCCGCGCCGTGACCTCGATCGACGCCCCTTCCGGGGAATACTCATGCGCATTGGTAAGCAAATTCACCAGTATTTGGCGAATCCGGTCTGCCTCGACCTCGACCAGCGGTAATCCCGGGTCCACCTGCTGGGTGAGGAGCTGGCCCGCGCTCTCGGTCTGCCCCCGCATCGTCCGCACCGCGTCGTCGATCAGCGGCGCCACCTCGGTCGGCTTCGGGGTCACCGCGAGGCGGCCGGCGTCGCTGCGGGCGAGGTCGAGCAGGTCGTTGAGCAGGCGCACCAGGTGGCGGCAGTTGTCGAGGATGATCTCGACCGTCTCCACCTGCTTCGGCGTCAGCGAGTCGCGCTCCAGCATCAGCAGCTCGGCGAAGCCTTGAACGGAGGTGAGCGGGCTGCGCAGCTCGTGCGAGGCGGTGAGGACGAACTCGTCTTTGAGGCGGTCGAGGCGGTCGCGCTGGCTTGCCTCCAGCTCCAGCTCGCCGGCCATCTCGTTGAACGCGGCGCCGAGCGTCGCCGTCTCCGAGAGGCCGCCGACCTCGACCCGAGCGCTGCGGTCGCCGGCGGCGAGGCGGCCGGCGGCGTCGACCAGCTCCTCCAGCGGTCGCCGCATCGAGGCGATCAGGCCGCTGAACAGCAGCAGAGCGCCGGTCAGGCCGGCGATCAGTCCCGCGGCGACGAGGATCGCGGTGTCGCGGGTGTCGGAGGAGATCTGATCCTGCAGTTCCGCCCGGCGGTCGGCCTGGGCCGTGACCCTGGCGCGCGCGGCTTTGCCGCCGGTTCCTTCCGCCACCGCCACCCTCGCCGCCATCTCCACCTGGTAGGAGCGGGCGATCGCGTCCTCGAAGTCCTGGCGCTGCTGGATGAAGCGGCCGACGCCGATCACGGCCATCGCCGTGAGCACGGCAAAGCCGATCGCGAAGCCAATCCTCAGCCTGTTGGCAAGCGACGGGCTCAAGCGGCGGCCTCCTCGGGAATATGCTTGCGCGGCTATGGGCGACGAGGCTACAGGCAGCGGCGACGGCGCCGCCATGGCTGTCGAGGGGATCGACACCGACGGCGTCGAAGCCTGGTTCGCGCTCCACGTTCCCAGCGCCAGCCCGCCGCTTTCCTTCGAGCGCATCGCCGGCGGCCACTCCAACCTGACCTTCCGGGTCAGCGACGCCGGCGGCAACCGCTGGGCGCTGCGCCGGCCGCCGCTCGGTAAGCGCCTCGGCTCCGCCCACGACATGGCCCGCGAGCACAAGGTCGTCTCCGCCCTCGGCCCGACCGCTGTCCCGGTGGCGCCGGTGCTCGGTCTCTGTGAGGACGAGAACGTCAGCGGCGCGCCCTTCTACGTCATGGAGTTCGTCGAGGGACCGGTTCTGCGCGGCCTGGCCGAGGCCGAGATCTTTCCCGAGCAGGGCGACCGCCGGGCGATCGGCCTGCGCGTCGCCGACACCCTGGCCGCGATCCACGCCGTCGACCCCGACGCGGTCGGACTCGGCGACCTCGGCCGCAAGGAGGACTACGTCGCCCGCCAGCTGCGCCGCTGGCAGGGCCAGTGGGAGAAGTCGAAGACGCGCGAGCTGCCGGGGATCGACTCCGTCCACGAGCGCCTCTCCACCCGCATCCCCAAGCAGGGCCCGGCGACGATCGTCCACGGCGACTACCGCCTCGACAACATGATCCTCACCCCCAGCGGCGAGGTCGCCGCGGTCGTCGACTGGGAGCTCTGCACGCTCGGCGACCCGCTCGCCGACGTCGGCCTGCTGATGGCCTATTGGCCCGATCGCGAGCAGGCCGAGATCGCCCTCGGCCAGCCCGCCAACCTCGCCCCCGGCTTCCAGACCCGCGAGGAGCTGGCGGCCCGCTACGCCGAGCGCTCCGGCCGCGACCTCGCCGACCTCGACTTCTTCGTCGCCCTCGGCTATTGGAAGCTGGCGATCATCCTCGAGGGCGTCTACGCCCGCTACGCGGCCGGCGGCTACGGCAAGGTCGACGACGGCATCCAGGCATTCGCGCGGCTGGTGGAGCGGTTGGCCGAGGCGGCGGACGAGGCCGAGCGGCGGGACGGCTGAGCGCTGGGCTTCGTCCGCCGTCCTTGACAGTGTCTCGGTGTCCTGAAAAGGTCATCTGACCAAAAAGTAGGGTCGCCCCAGCCCGACCCCGGCGCCCTTGTCCACTCGTCTCAATCAAGGAGAACCTTCGTGAAGCAGATTCGAAAGCGGCTCACGTACGCAAACGTGATGTCGACTATTGCCGTCTTTTTCGTCCTCAGTGGCGCGACCGCGCTCGCCGCGACCCAGCTGGCGAAGAACAGCGTTGGCACCAAGCAGTTGAAGAAAAAGGCGGTAACCGCCGCGAAGATCAAGGCCAATGCCGTCACTTCGAGCAAGCTCGCTAACGGGGCCGTGATCACCGCGAAGCTGGCCGATGGGTCGGTTGTCACCGGAAAACTCGTCGATGCCTCAGTCACGACCGGCAAGCTCGCCGACAAAGCGGTCACGACCGGCAAGCTCGCCGACAAAGCGGTTACGACCGCGCAGCTCGGGGACAAAGCGGTCACGACTGCGCAGCTCGGGGACGCCGCCGTCAACACCAACAAGCTCGCCGATGTCTCCGTCAACACCAACAAGCTCATCGATGGCGCGGCAACGTCGGCAAAGATCGCTGCGGGAGCGGTGAAAGCAGCGCAGCTGGGGACGGTCTCCTTCCGTTCGAGCAGCACCCCGATTGGCCCGGAAAGCCTTGGCCTTGCTAGTGCCTCGTGCGAGAGTGGTGAGCAGCTCCTGAGCATCGGCTATCTCTGGGACGCCCAGAACAAACTCCTCACGATCCAGGACTCGTTTGCTTTCGGTGCTGGCTTCGTCCGCGGTTACAACGGGACGGCGGCCGCTCGCGACCTCACCGTGCAGGTTGCCTGCCTAAACGCGTAGACAGCTGGAATGAGAGAAAGGGCCGGGCTCGCCCGGCCCTTTCTCGTAGTTGCGGCGTTCGCTTGCCTCACACATCCGCGGCGCGCGTGCTTCGCCTCCAGCTCGCCTGCGCCCGCCGCCGCAGCCTCGTCGCGCTTCGCCCAGAATTCAGCTCGCGGCGGGCGAGGACCATTTTGTGGACCTCGTCGGGGCCGTCGGCGAGGCGCAGCATGCGGGAGAAGCGCCAGAGGGCGGCGAGGGGAGTGTCATCGGTCATGCCGAGCGAGCCGGGATCTGGATCGCCCGGTCGAGCACGTCCATGACCATGTTGGCGGCGACGATCTTGATCGCCGAGATCGACTGGCGGGCGGCGCGCTTGCCCTCGGTGTCCATCTTCCAGGCGGCGTAGAGGGTCAG
>JBAQZI010000133.1:0-4975 GCA_049790835.1 Solirubrobacterales bacterium | reverse complement strand
CCATCAGGCGCGCGCGCCCGCGGCGCCAAGCCGCAGCGCCTCGGCCGAGCCGAGAAAGGGGGTCAGGGCGATGTCGAGGAGCCGCGGAAGCATCTCGTCGATCCCCTCGCCGCCTTCCGTTTCCAGGCGCTCGCGCAGGAGCCAGGCGAGGCCGGCCGCCGTCGCCTCCTCGAGCGTCTTCGGCAACCCCTCCGCCTCCGTCCCGGGCCGGCGCCCCTCGCGCAGCTTCGGCACGGCGCTGTCGAGCGCCGCTTCGTAGCGGGCCAGCAATACCGGGCCGCCCTTCTGGGCCTCGATCAGGCACATCCGCGCGCGCTCGGGGCTGACCGCGATCATCGAGAGCAGCGCCCGCAGCCCTTCGCGGATCTGCTCGGGCCAGGGGAGCTCATCCGGCGCGGCCGCGGCGAGCAGCACCCGTCCCTCCTCGACCGCCCGCTCGAAGGCGGCGACAAGCGCCTCCTCCTTGCCGGCAAAGTGGTCGTAGAAGGTGATCGAGGAGACCCGCGCCCGCTTGGCGATGCGCTCGATCGTCGTACCGGCACAGCCGCGCTCGGCCATCAGCATCTCGGTGGCGACGAGGATGCGCTCGCGCTGCTGGGCGGCCACGGCCTCACGGTGCGTCTCCCTTTGACCGCGCGGCCTGCCGCTCCTAGTCGCAAGCAGGCGCTCCGAGAGGTACTGCATGCAGCGAGGATAGCCAACGTCTTGGCAGCTCCCGACCGCTTGAAAGAGGGATTTCTCGCCTCCTTATAAAGGCTCGCTTTTCTGACGTAAAAGAGCTAGTTTCTATACGTGGCATCGCAAGCAGCCGCATCAGCCAAGCGTATGCACGACCTTCCGGCCCGCACCGCGATCATGGAGGCGATGCTCGCCACCGCCGGGGAGCTGGGCTACCGGGAGGTCGCGATCCAGCAGGTACTCGAGCGCTACGGCGGCCATCGGGTCCAGTTCTGGCAGCGCTTCGCCAGCAAGGAGGATTGCTTCGCCGCCGCCTGCGCGACCGAGATCGACCGCCTCACGACCGAGCTGCTGGCGGATGCGCTGGCCGCGGGGGATTGGCGCCGCGGCGTGCGAGCGGCCCTCGTCGGTCTCTTCCGGTTCGTCGAGCGGAACCCCGCGGTGGCACGAGCGCTGCTGATCGAGGCGGAGATCGCCGGTGGCGACGCCCTCGCCAAGCGCGAGGAGGCGATCCAGCGGCTGGGAGGGGCGATCGACTCGGCCCGGGAGCAGATCGCCGCGGAGGAACGCCCGCCACCGCTGACCGGGGTCTTCATCGCGGGCGGCATTGCCAACTACGTGAGCGAGCAGCTCGCGGCGGGCACGCCGGCGGCGATTTGGCAGGGGCTGCCGGAGCTGATGCGCTTCGCCACCGGTCCCTACTTGGGCGAGGAGGCGGCCGACGCGGAGTTCGAGTCCGCGCGCGCCTTCCTCGATCGCCTCCCGGAGGAGGGGAGATGAGCGGACCGACCAAGGCGATGAAGCGCCTGCCGCCGGGCCGGCACGGCCTCTCCCGCGAGGTGGTCAGGGAGAGCCAACGCCTGCGACTGACCGCGGCCGCGGCGGAATCTCTCGCCGAGCAGGGCTACGGCGGCATCACCGTCACCGCGATATCCAGGCGCGCGGGGGTCTCGACGAGCACCTTCTACCAGCGCTTCGACGATATCTGGGGCTGCCTGCTCGCCGCCCACGAAAGCGCGGCGGACCGCCTCTGCGAGCGGATCGAGGCCGCCTGCGCCGGGGAGAGGGGACGGGAGGAGCGGGCCAGGGCGGGGATCTCCGCGGCCCTCTCGCTGCTTGCCTCCGAGCCCGCCCTCGCCCAGCTGTTGAGCGCCGAGCCGCCGTCGGGCGCCACTTCGCTCTGGGCTGCCCGACTGCGCCTCAGCATCCGCCTCGGCGTATTGCTGCACGGCGTGCGTCGAGATGGCGGTGGGCGTGAGGCGCGGCTGGTCGGAGGTGCGCTCTCCCTTGTCTCGATGCGGGCCAGGGCGGGCGGCGACGGGTTGGAAGCGCTCGCCCCGGCTCTGACCAAGATCCTGCTCGCGCCCTGAGGCAACACCCGCCGCGCGGATGCAAGCCGCCGCCCGCGCGGGAGCAACTTTCGGGGGGGCGGGCCGGTTGTAGCCAGAGTGCAGCGAATGAGCCGACGAGGCCCACGGATTCTCCGCGCCCTGGCGACGCCTGCCCCGGCGGCTGTCCTCGCGCTGGCGCTGCTCGCCTGCTGGGCGAGCGCCCTCGCGCCCACCGGCGCTTCCGCTCGCACCCTTCACTTCGACGGCCAGCGGGTCGAGGCGCCGAGCTCCTGGCCCGTCTACCGGCTCAGCGAGCACCCGCGCCTGTGCGTGCGGCTCGACCGCCGCGCGGTCTATCTGGGGACGCCGGGAGCGGAGCAGCGCTGCCCGTCCGAGGTGCTCGGTCGGCAGCGGGCGGTCCTGGTGGAACCGCGCTCCGCCGCACGCGCCTCGCGCTCGGCGCTGCCGACCCCGCGGCGCCGGATCGCCACCCCCTCCGCCGCCGGCAGCGTCTTCACCGGGCTCGGCTTCGACGCCTGCACGGCGCCCTCCTCGCGCTCGATGGCCGCCTGGAGTGCCTCGCCCTACCGGGCGGTCGGCGTCTACATCGGCGGCAGCAACCGCGGCTGCTCGCAGCCGAACCTGACCGCTAGCTGGGTCAGCGCCCAGACCGCCGCCGGCTGGCACCTGATCCCGACCTACGTCGGCCTGCAGGCGCCGACCAGCAGCTGCAGCAGCTGCGCCAAGCTCAGCCCCAGCAGAGCAACCGCCCAGGGGGAGGAAGCTGCCGTCGACGCGGTCGCCCAGGCCGCCGCCGTCGCGATGGGGCCGGGCAGCCCGATCTACTTCGACATGGAGTCCTACACGCGCACCGCCAGCGCCACCGCCGCCACCCTCGCCTTCCTCGAGGCCTGGACCGAAGAGCTGCACTCGCTCGGCTACGTCTCCGGCGTCTACAGCAGCAGCGCCTCCGGGATCGCCGACCTCGCCGACCAGCTCGGCAGCGGCTACAACCTGCCCGATCACCTCTGGTTCGCCAACTGGAACGGCCAGGCCAATGCCAGCGACCCCTACGTCCCCGCCAGCGGCTGGAGCCAGCACCAGCGGATCCACCAGTACCGCGGCGGCCACGACGAGACCTACGGCGGCGTCACGATCAACATCGACAACAACTACGTCGACGGCGGGACCGTGGGCACGGCGGCGTCGCCGACGAGCAGCGAAGACCCGGTCGGCTCGCTGGAGCTGGTCGGCTCTCCCACTCCCGGCCAGCTGCGGGTGAAGGGCTGGGCCTTCGACCTCAACGCGCCGACCGAGCCGCTGGCGATCCGCGCCTACGTCGGCGGCAGGCCCGGCGCCCCCCGCGCCGTCGCCCACGACCTCGGCGTGGTCGCCAACCAGCCCCGCACCGACGTCGGCGCCAGGTACAGGCGGGCGGGAGCCAGCCACGGCTTCGACGTCACCCTCCCGACCGTGAAGTCGGGACGGCAGCCGGTCTGCGTCTACGCGCTCAACACCGGCGGCGGCACCGACCGCCTGCTCGGCTGCAGGTCGACCACCGTCCCGGTCGCGGTCACCCTCTCCGTCCTCAGGACGACGCGCATCAGCGTCAAGGTCTGGGCCGCCTGCGCGTGGCCACAGGGCACGCGCTGTCCCGGGCAGTTCGCGCTCCGTACCAGGGTCAAGATCGCCCTCCCTCACCGTCGCGGCACGCCGCCGCGGATTCGCGCCGTCACCCGCTCGCTGGGTCGCCGCGCCTTCCGGCTCTCCGGCCAAAGGGGCCACGGCTTCGTGATTCGCCTCAGCGCCGGGGGGCGGGCCCTGTTGAAGCAGCGCGGACGCCTCAAGTCGCAGCTGGTCGCGGCGATTCCCGGCGGGCGGCGGGTCGTCGCCGTCGGCCTCGGCCGCTGAGGCGCCTAGCCCTCGCCGAGCGCCTCGCGCAGGCTGCCAAGCTCCGCCCGCAGCTCCGCCAGTTCGCGCTCGAGGCGGGTGAGGCGATCCTCGGCTGGGACCAGGCCGCCATCGGGATCTGCCTGGGAAGCGACGGCCGACCCTGGCGGGCTCACCGGCTCGGCGGGCTCCTCGGCAAAGCCGCCGAGCAGCTGCTCGTAGCGCAGCTCCTTCTGCCCCGGCCGCCGCTCGTGGCGGGCGACGTAGCCGCGCTCGACCAGGCCGTCGAGCGCCGCCTGAACCGCGGCGAGGTCAGCGAACGCGTGCAGGCGCTCGCTGCGCTGCTTCAGCTCGCCCGGCGTCTGCGCCCCGCGCAGCATCAGCACGCCGAGCAGCGCCAGCTCGCCGTCGTCGACGCCAAGCGCTTCCGGCATCAGCTGGCGGTACTTGCGGGCGCGGCTGCCGGCACCGCTGGCGAGCCGGGTCCAGCCGCGCAGGGCGAGCCGCCGCAGCGCCTCGGCGACGGTCGCCTCGTCGTAGTCGACGACCGGGTCGCGATTGGTCGACTGGTTGCAGGCGAGCCGTAGGGAGTTGAGCGAGAGCGGGTATGCGTCCGGGGTCGTGCGCTGCTTCTCGATCAGGCAGCCGACCACGCGGATCTCGATCGCGTCCGGCTCCACCGACCAGCCTCAGCCCCGGTCCGGCCGGTCCGGGTAGATCTCGTCGATCGTGACCAGGGCGCGGTAGGGAGCGTCGGCGGCGGCTTCGATCCTCTCGGCGCCGCCGGCGAGGCGGTCGACGACGGCAACCACGCCAGCCACCTCGAGCCCCTCCTCGCGAATCCGCCCGATCGCGGTCGCGGTCGAGCCGCCGCTGGTGACGGTGTCCTCGACGACGAGGCAGCGCAGCCCCGGCCGCACCGGGCCCTCGACCCAGCGCTGCAGCCCGTGCTCCTTGCGCTCGCCGCGGACGAAGAAGGCGACGAGACCACTGCCCGAGGGAACGGCGATCGCGGCGCAGGCCGGCGGGATCGCGGCGGTCGCCGGACCGCCGACGGCGTCGGCCCCGACCTCGGC
>JBAQZI010000132.1:0-17250 GCA_049790835.1 Solirubrobacterales bacterium | reverse complement strand
ATGTCGACCTGGAGTCGACATATCGGCCCGTCGGCTGGCTGTTGGCGCTACTTGCCGCTCCATTTCGGGGTCCGCTTGCCTAGGAAGGCGCCGATGCCCTCTTTGGCGTCGTCGCTGGCGAAGGCGGTCGCGAAGCCCTGCTTCTCGGCCTCGATGCCCTCGTCGAGTTCGCCCTTGTGGGAGACCGACTTGATCAGGCCAAGCGCGACCGGCGCCTGGCCGGCCAGCTTGCGGCCCCACATCAGCGCCGTCTCGAACAGCTCGTGATCGGGGACGACGCGGTTGACCAAGCCCAGTTCCAGCGCCTCCTCGGCGAGCACGGCGTCGCCGATCAGGTTCATCTCCAGCGCTTTGTTGGGGCCGATCAGGCGCGCCAGGCGCTGGGTGCCACCGAAGCCGGGGATGATCCCCAGCTTGATCTCGGGCTGGCCGAAGACGGCCGCCTCGGCGGCGATCCGCACGTCGCAGGCCATTGCCACCTCGCAACCGCCGCCGAAGGCGATCGAGTTGACGGCGGCGATCGTCGCCACCCGCTCGCTGCCGAACTCGCGCAGCAGCGCATGAGCCTTGTGGATCAGCTCCTCGCCGGAGCCCCCGTCCATCTGGGTGAAGGCCTTGATGTCGGCACCGGCCGAGAAGACGACCGGGACCGAGGAGGCGATCACCATCGCGCCGACGCCATCGGCGGCCTTGACCTTCTCCCAGACCGTGCCGAGGTCGCGGATCACGTCGGGCGAGACTGCGTTCATCGGCAGGTTGGCGAGCCAGGCGATCGCGACGCCGTCGCGGGTCTCCAGCTTCACCGTCTCCGCCTGCTCACCCTCATCAGGCTGCGGGTAGGGGTAGAAGCCCTGGCCGGAGCCGAGGCCGAGGCGGCCCTGGGCGACCAGGCGCTTGAGGGTGACCGGCGGCGCGAAGCGCTCGCCGTGCTTCTCCTCCAGCTGCTCGAGCTGCTCCAGCACCTTGTCGAGGCCTTCGACGTCGGCTTTCCAGAACGGCGGCAGCAGGCCGCGGCGCGGGTCCAGCCCGGCGCCGGCCATCATCCCGAGGTCGATGTCGCGGACCGAGCAGATCCCTTCCTCGACCAGCAGGCAGGACTCGACGAGAGCGCGGCCGGTGAACATCGCCACCAGCTCCTCGGCGTCGGGCGCGGCGTCGCCCGGGATCGTCTGCTGGCCGTCCTTGAAGAAGCCCTCGCCGCCGCTCTTGGCCCCGAGCTTGCCGTCGGCGACCAGCCGCTTCAGACCCTGGTGGACGTAGAAGGTCTCGCCGTAGGACTCGTTGAGATGCTCGGCGACGTGGAGGACGGTGTCGAGGCCGAGCAGGTCGGTGAGGAAGAACGGCCCCATCGGCGCCACTTTGGCCTCGGCGATCGCCTGGTCGATCTGGGCCAGGGAGAGCCCGTGCTCCTCCTGGGCGCGCCAGATCTCGCCGATCGTCGCCATCAGGATCTTGTTGACGACAAAACCTGGGACCTCGCCGCAGACGATCGGCTGCTTCTTGATCGCCTGGGCGAAGTTGTAGGCGGCGGTGGCGGTCTCCTGCGAGGTGTACTCGCCGACGATCACCTCGACCAGCGGCATCACCGAGGCCGGATAGAAGAAGTGGAAGCCGACGACCTTGTCGGAGCGCAGGGTCGATTCGCCGATCTCGGTGATCGAGAGCGACGAGGTGTTGGAGGAGAGGATCGCGTGGCCGGGAGTGGCGGCGTCGATCTCGCGGAAGACCGCCTGCTTGATCGCCATCTTCTCCGGCACCGCCTCGATCACGAAGTCGACGTCGCCGAACTCGTCATAGCTGGTGGTGCCCGTGACCAGGGCCATGACCTCGGCGAGGCGGGCGTCGGCCTGCTCCTGGGTCAGCTTCTCCTTCTTCACCAGTCGCGAAAGCTGGCCCTCCGTGACCGCGCGGGCCTTCTCGACGGCGGCGTCGACGAACTTCTGGTCGATGTCCTTGACGACGACGGGGATATCGGCGGCGGCGATCGCCTGGGCGATCTCGCCGCCCATGGTGCCGCCGCCGACGACGGCGGCCTTGGAAACGAACATTGCGGGTAAATCCTCCGTTTTGGCTTGGCGGGGCGGCGGGCGCCGCGGGCGAGGGAGGCTATCCGGTCACGCCCAGCGACCGCTTTCGACCAGTCCGCGTTTGCGCGGTTCCTAATCCACGTCATTCGTGGATTAGGAACCGCGCAACAACCTGGGACCAAGTGGCGAAGTTAAAGCGCAGGGGGCTCAGTGCCGATAGACGCCCTTCATGCGCGCTCGTCGCCAAGCCTCCGCCCTCTGCGGCCTATTCGTGCTCGTGGCACTGCTCGGCTCGCCAACCTTCCCCGCTTCGGCAGCAACGCCACAAGCCACCCTGACCCCCGGCGGCCGCGCGATCGCGCCGCCCTCCGCTCCACCCGCGGTGAAGGCGATGATCGAGGCTGCCAACCGCATCCACAGCCGGCCCTACCGCTGGGGCGGCGGCCACCGGAACTGGAACTCGGCCGGCTATGACTGCTCCGGCTCGGTCAGCTACGTGATGCACGCCGCCGGCTTGCTCGAATCGCCCCTGGACTCGACCGGGTTCATGCGCTGGGGCGGCGGTGGCGGCGGCAGCTGGGTGCGGATCTACGCCAACCGCGAGCACGTCTTCGCGGTCATCGCCGGCTTGCGCTGGGACACCTCCTACAACGACGACGGCGACCGCAGCGGCCCCGGCTGGAGCGAGGAGATGCGGCCGACCGGCGGCTTCCGCCTGCGCCACCCGCTCGGGCTGGAACGCGCGGTACCGCTTTCCTGAGGGCGTTCACCCCGAAACCTGCCGACAGCAGGGACAAGCGGCGGGCGCCAAAGCTGTACGGCGGTACAAAGGCGCGCGGATCGCGTGGCCATTAGGCTCTTTTGGCTCTTCTTTAGGGAGTTAGACCGCTAATCGATCGCGCCCGGGGCCGGGCGCGCGCCAAGTGAGGGACAAGCCAAAGCGATGACTCGTATCCGCCAGCAGAACGTGACCGCAGCGCAGTGGAGCTCCAACGGAGAGGCTCTCGGCGCCGTTGACCTGACCCTGCCAGAGAACGAAGCCTTCGGTGCCAACGTCTTCTCGGTCGAGGTGCAGCGCGAGAGGCTGCCCGGCGACGCCTTCGAGAAGCTGCAGGAGACCCTGGCCGGCGGCAAGGCGCTCGACCCGAGCCTCGCCGATGCCGTCGCCGAGGCGATGAAGGACTGGGCGCTGGAGAACGGCGCCACCCACTACACCCACATGTTCCAGCCGCTGACCGGCTCGACCGCGGAGAAGCACGACTCCTTCTTCGAGCCGTCGGGCGACGGCAAGATGCTGGCCGGCTTCTCCGGCAAGGAGCTGATCCAGGGCGAGCCCGACGCCTCCTCCTTCCCCACCGGCGGCCTGCGCGCCACCTTCGAGGCCCGCGGCTACACCGCCTGGGACCCGACCAGCCCCGCCTTCATCCTCGAGAACCCGAACGGGGCGCTGCTCTGCATCCCGACCGCGTTCGCCTCGTGGACCGGCGAGGCGCTCGACGCCAAGATCCCGCTGCTGCGCTCGATGGACGCGCTCTCGCGCTCGGCGATCAAAGCCCTGCGCCTGCTTGGCGACGAGGAGAGCCAGCGCGTCTTCACCACCGTCGGCCCCGAGCAGGAGTACTTCCTGATCGACGAGCAGTACTTCTTCGAGCGGCCTGACCTGATCAGCACCGGCCGCACCCTGTTCGGCGCCAAGCCGCCGAAGGGCCACGAGCTCGACGACCACTACTTCGGCTCGATCCCGGAGCGGGTGCTCGCCTTCATGATGGAGTCCGAACTGGAGATGAAGAAGCTCGGCATCCCGGTCAAGACCCGCCACAACGAGGTCGCGCCGGCGCAGTACGAGATCGCGCCGATGTTCGAGAACTCCAACGTCGGCTCCGACCACCAGCAGCTGCTGATGCAGGTCCTCGAGAACGTCGCCCGTTGCTACGGCTTCGTCTGCCTCCTGCACGAGAAGCCGTTCGCCGGCGTCAACGGCTCCGGCAAGCACAACAACTGGTCGATGGGCACCGACACCGGCTCCAACCTGCTCAACCCGGGTGACACGCCGGAGGACAACATCCACTTCCTGTTCTTCTGCACGGCGGTGATCCAGGCGGTGAACAAGCACCAGGGGCTGCTGCGGGCCTCGGTCGCCAACATCGGCCAGGACCACCGGCTCGGGGCCAACGAGGCGCCGCCGGCGATCATCTCGATCTTCCTCGGGGCCGAACTCGACAAGGTCTTCGAGGCGATCTCCAGCGGCGAGGGCGATCCCAACACCCCCGCCTCCTTCCTCGACCTGGGAACGACGGTGCTGCCGCCGCTGCCACTCGACGGCGGCGACCGCAACCGCACCTCGCCGTTCGCCTTCACCGGCAACAAATTCGAGTTCCGGGCACTGGGGTCGAGCATGTCGCTCGCCTTCCCGAACACGGTCCTGAACACGATCGCCGCCGAGGCCATCGACGACCTGTCTGAGAAGCTGGAGGCGAAGCTTTCCGACGGGCTGGACATGCCGGAGGCGGTGATGGAGACCGTCAAAGACTCCTACCTCGCCAACAAGGCGGTCTGCTTCAGCGGCGACAACTACTCCGAGGAGTGGCACACCGAAGCCGAGCAGCGCGGGCTCAAGAACCTGCGGACGACGCCGGACGCGCTGCCCGAGGTACTCGCCCCCGACACCGTCGAGGCGTTCGAGAAGTACAACGTGCTCTCCAGGCGCGAGCTCGAATCCCGCTACGAGGTCTGGGTCGAGCAGTACGCGATCCGGGCCAACATCGAGGCCGAGGAGACGTACTCGATCGCGCAGACGATGCTGCTGCCGGCGGGCCTGCGGCAGCTGGCGCTGATCGGCGAGGCCGGGGTCTCGGCCCTCGAGGGGGAGGTTCGCGAGCTGGTCGACGAGCTGGTCGCCGCCCTCGGCACCCTCAAGGACGCCAACCACTACCCGGACATGGAGGGAATCGACTGGGCCGTCTACGCACGCGACAAGCAGCTGGCCGCGATGGACTCGGTGCGCGAGGCGGCCGACAAGCTGGAGCGGGTCGTCGCCGACGACTTCTGGCCGCTGCCGAAGTATGAGGAGATGCTGTTCATCAAGTAGGCGCTGGGCGCGGCTCCGGGCTGGGAAGCCCGGAGCCGCCGTTCAGTGGGTTGAGGTCGGCGAGCAGCTCCAGCAGGCGCGGCTGCGACGCGTCGGTGTCGATCAGGATCGCGGTCCCGGGCCAGGCGTAGCGCAGGTAGCGGGCGTAGGCCTGGCGCGAGCCGAGGTCCGGCTCGTAGATCCAGGAGCCGGTGTTCCAGTAGCGGTTCTGGCCATCGCCGATGCAGCGGACGTCGGCCAGCGGCTGGTGGGTGTGGGCGAAGACGATCTGCTGGCCTTCGCCGCCCCACTCGAGGTTGCGCACGACCTGCGCGAAAGCCTCGAGCGCGTGCTCGGAGGGGTCGCTGCGGGAGATCACCGTCGGCTCCGGGTAGAGCGGCCGCGCCGCGGCGGGGCCGGCGAGCGGCTGCTCGCGCGCCTGGCGCTCGGCCTCGTCGCGGACGACGGCGTCGAAGTGAGTCTCGCTGGGGAGGGGGTCGAGGCCACTCGCCTCCCCCTGGCCGCGGTCGCGCAGCTTCGCTGCCAGGCGCTCGGCGCCCCGGACCGGAGCGCCCAGCGCCTGCGCGAAGCGCCCCGCCCGCTGTGCCGCTCGGAAGACGTTCTGCTGGGCGTGGGTGCCGTGCGGCATCTGGGCGGCGATGTAGAGCCACTCGGTCAGCAGCGTCGTCACCGACTCGTAGTCCTCGATGCGCCTCGGCTGCTCCGGGCCGCCGGCGGCGATCGCCCACAGCGTCCGCGTCAGCAGGCGGTCGCCGCGCGAGCCGCTGAGGCGAGCGTGCGGATCGAGGTAGTGGCCATGGGTGCAGAGGACGTCGCCGAAGCGGTAGGTCGGGTAGGCGATCTCGATCTCGACCCCGGGCAGGCGCCGCTCGAGGAATTCGCGGAAGAAGATCGGGCCGGGCGGGACGGCGGGCCGATGACCGCTCGCCAGCTTCGTCTCCAGCCGGTCCTCGTCGTCGCGGTGGACGAGATGGTGGTCGTGGTTGCCGGCCAGGAAGACGAGCCGGCCGCCGACCATCTTCTCGGCAATCAGCCGCAGCAGCCCCTCGGCGGCGTCGACCGCCTCCTCGACGGCGCCGAAGAGGAAGTCGAAGAGGTCGCCGAGGAAGATCAGCTCGTCGATTCCCTCGAGCTGAGGCGCCAGCCGCTCGACGAAGAACTCCTCGGCCAGCAGGTCGCGGCCCGTCCAGGCGCCGAAGTGGGTGTCGGAGATGACCAGCGCGCGCATCGAGTCGCGCGAGTCTAGGCGGCGCGCTGGTGGACCCGCATCCGCAGCCCGCCGACCGGCGAGAGCGTCGGCATCTGGCGGATCGTCATCGTCCGGCCGGGCAGGGCGTCGAGGCGCAGGCGGGCCAGCAGCATCGTCGCCACCAGCTTCACCTCGGTCTGGCCGAAGCGCTTGCCGATGCAGATCCGCGAGCCGCCGCCGAAGGGGACGTAGGCGCCGCGCGGCAGCGCTGCCTTGCGCTCGCGGGTGAAGCGCTCGGGGACGAAGGCCTCGGGGTCCGGGAAGACCTCGGGGATGCGATGGCTGGCCCATGAGCAGTAGTTGACGTAGGCGTCGCGGGGCACGGTGTAGCCGCCGAACTCGAACTCGCGCACGGCCCGGCGCGGGCCGATCCAGGCCGGGGGGTAGAGCCGCAGCACCTCGTCGAGCACCATGTCGAGGTAGGGCATCTCGCGTTCGAGCTGCCCGACCGTGGGCGTCGCGCCGCCAAGCACCCGGTCCTGCTCCTCGTGCAGCCGGGAGAGGGCCTCGGGGTGGCGGGCCAGCTCGTGCAGCATGAAGGTCAGGGTCGAGGTCGAGGTGTCGTGGCCGGCGAACATCAGGGTCATCACCTGGTCGCGGATCTCGCGATCGGTGAACGCCTCCCCCCCTTCACCGCGAGCGCCGACCAGGAGGCTGAGGATGTCTTGGCGGCCGGAGCCGGAGCCCCCGCGGCGGCGGGCGATCTCGCCGAAGACGATCTCGTCGAGGACCTGCCGCGAGGAGACCATCTTGCTCCAGGGCGAGCGCGGGCCGCGCAGCAGCCGCAGCTGGAAGTCGATCCCGTAGTAGCCGAGGGCGCGCTCGAAGTGCTCGGCCGCGGCGGCGCCTTTGCCCGCCTCGTCGGGGTCGAGGCCGAGCAGCGCCCGCATCGCGATCCGCATCGCCAGGTTGCGCATCCAGTCGTAGATATCGACGGTCTCGCCGACCGGCAGACTGGCGATCGCCGCCTCGGCCTCGGTCGCCATCGCCGCTACCGCGGCGATGATCTGCTCGCGGTGGAAGGCCGGCATCATGATCGCCCGGGCGCGGTCGTGGTAGTCGTCGTCGACCGTCAGCAGGCCGTCGCCGAGCAGCGGGATCAGGTCGCCGAAGCTCGACTCGCGCCAGTGGAAGTTCTCCGGGTGGCCGACGGTGACGAAGTGGTTGGCCTCGGGCCCGAGCATGAAGACGACCCGCGAGTGCAGCAGCCGCATGCTGAAGATCGGCCCGTGCTCTTCGTAGGCGCCGAGCAGCAGCGGCAGCGGGTCGTGGGCGATCTGGTGGGTGCGGGCGAGGCTGAAGTCAGTCGGGCCGGGCGGGAACTTGCCGCGCTCCCGCCACTCCTCGTAGATGTCGCCGACCACCCGCCGCAGCGGGTTGGCGGACATCTGCGGCGGCCGGGCGACGGGTGCCGCGGTGTCGACGGTTGCCATCGCCGGATCTTAGTTGGCTGGGCAGCCAGTCCCGGCGCGGCGGGCAGCGGGCTCGCGTCGCCGCCGGGCAGGTCGACGCGATGGCGCAGGTGCACGGGGCCTGGACGCACGACGCTAACCGGCGGGCGTGGCCGTTGCGGCGAGCTGGCCGCAGGCGGCGTCGATGTCGCGGCCGCGGGTGAGGCGGACGGTGGCGGTGAGGCGGTGCTCGGCGAGGATCGCCCGGAAGCGCTCGATCCGCTCCGGCGAGGAGCCGTCGTAGCTGCCGGTCGGGTTGTAGGGGATCAGGTTGACCTTGTAGACGCGCGGGTCGAGCAGGGCGGCCAGTTCGCGGGCATGCTCGGGCAGGTCGTTGACGCCATCGAGCATCACGTACTCGACGAAGACCTTGCGCCGGCGCCTGGCCCGGTAGCGATCGCAGGCGGCCAGGACCTCGGCCAGCGGGTAGCGGTCGTTGACCGGCATCAGCCGCGAGCGCAGATCGTCGTTCGGCGCGTGCAGGGAGAGGGCGAGGGCGACCGGCATCTCGCACTCGGCGAGGCGGTCGATCCCCGGCACCCAGCCGACGGTCGAGATCGCGGTGCGGCGGTTGGTGACGCCGAGGTCCGGCAGCCGCTCGCAGGCTGCCAGCACGGCGTCGATGTTCATCGTCGGCTCCCCCATCCCCATGAAGACGACGTGGTCGATCTCCTCGACGCGGCGGAAGTGCAGCGCCTGGTCCAGGATCTCGTCGGTGCTGAGGTTGCGGCCGAACTTCATCTGGCCAGTGGCGCAGAAGGTGCAGGTCAGCGGGCAGCCCGACTGCGAGGAGACGCAGACCGAGCGGCGGCCGTCGCGGTAGCGCATCAACACCGCCTCGATCGGGCGGCCGTCGGCGGTGTGGAAGAGCGACTTCACGGTGCCGTCCTCGGAGCGGGCCTCGGCCTGGAGGGAGAGCGTCGAGAGCGGCACCGCGGACTCGAGCCGGTCGCGCAGAGTCCCCGGCAGGTTGGTCATCTCCTCATAGGAGGCGGCGCCGCGCGCGACCCACTCCCAGACCTGGGCGGCACGGTAACCGGGCTCGCCGGCGTCGGCGAGGGTGCTGTCGAGCAGGGCGCGATCCACGCTACGAGCTTAGGGATAGCCGCTCAGGGACCGGCGAGCGCGGCGCAGACCGCGAGCGAATCGACCCGGCGCAGGGCCTGGAACGCACTGCGGACGGCGGCGCTTTTGGCTTCCGGGACGATCCGCGCGTTGGCCGAGACCGTTACCGAGCGGCGGCCGTCCAGCGTCGCCGCCGTGAACTGGGTGTAGCCGGGCAGGTTGCCGGTGTGCCCGTAGACGACGCCGCACTTGGTGTCGTACTTGAAGATCCCGAGGCCGGCGGCGTTGACACCGGGGCCGGGCGGCTCGGAGTGGCCCTTGACGAAGTGGAGCTGGAGGTTCTGGGTGTCACGGTCGAAGAGGCTGCGGCCGACGTAGCCGCGGATGAAGCGGTTGAGGTCGGCCGCGGTCGACTGGATCCCGCCCGAGGCCCAGGCGCCGGACATGCTGAGCAGGGTGGTGACGTCCTCCGGCGGGTCGGACGGCGAGACTTCATAGCCGTCGACGTGCGGGCTCGGCAGCCGGAAGCCGGTCGGCAGACTGGTCCGCGGCATCCGCAGCGGAGCGAAGACCCGCTGGCTCAGAACCTGGCTGTAGGTACGGCCGCTGACCGCGGCGACGACCAGGCCGATGATGACGTTGTCGGTGTTGGAGTAGTGGTATGCCGAGCCCGGCTTGAAGTCGAGCGGGTCGGCGGTGACGAATTCGACCAGAGCGCGCGGCGCTATGTAGGCGTGCAGGTCCTTGGAGAAGAATTCCCCGAAGGCGGGGGAGCTGGTGTAGTCCGGGACCCCACCGGTGTGCTGGAGGGCCCGGCCAACGGTCACCCCTTCCCAGGCCGCCGGCAACCAGGGCAGGTGGACGCGGATGCTGTCGCTCAAGGACAGCTCGCCGCGGTTGACCAGCTCGAGCGCGGCGGCGCCGCTGAAAGCCTTGGCGACGCTGGCGATGCGCATGTGGTCGCTGGCTTTCCAGCGGGCGCCGTTGGCGACGCTGGCGACGCCGGCGGTGTGAAATGAGCGCTGCTCGCCTCGCTGGACGGTCACCGCGACGCCGGGCGGGCCGCCAGGCAGCCCGACGAGACGGTCCAAGCCCTTGTCGAGGGCCTGGTCCGCGACCGTCGTCGACTTGGCCGCCTGGACCGAGACCGGTCCCAGCGCGATCACCAGCAGCGCCGCGATCGAGCAGAGGAGAAAACGCCGGATGAGGGACGAGCCGAACAGGCCGCGATTGTCCCAGCTATGAGGCTGCGCCGGGACCCTGACTAGGAATGAATCTTCTCGCCCCGCTCCAGCATCGCGACGAACTTGCGCAGCCGCCGCTGCCGCGTCTCCGGCTTCCTTGCCTCGTCGAGGCGATAGAGAATCGCGTAGCGGTTGCTGCTGTCGAGCGTGGCGAAGAAGTCGCGGGCAGCCTCGTTGACATCGAGCTCACGCTGCAGGTCGGCGGGGACCTTCGCCGTTCTCGCGCCCTCGTAGGCGGCCTCCCAACGGCCGTCCGCCCTGGCGGCCTCGATCTCAGCCAGACCGGCCGCGCGCACCGAGCCGGACGCCAGCAGCTCTTCGGCCTTGTCGCGGTTGATCCGCGACCACCTCCCACGCGGGCGCCGCGGCGTAAGGCGCTGCAGGAAGAACTTCTCGTCAAGGCCCCGCTTCTGGCTGTCGATCCAGCCGAAGCAGAGCGCCAGCTCCAGCGCCTCCGCGTAAGTGACGCTCTTCTCTTCCGATCCCTTCTTGGCGACCTTCAGCCAGAAGCCCTCCGACTGCGTGTGGTGCTCATCCAGCCAGACCTCGAGGTCGGCCGGCGTGACGAAGAGGCGGATCGGCAGCTCATCGGTCATCGCCTCATTCTGGCGCCTAACCGGCCAGGGCCTCCAGCGCGGTGGCCTCGTCGACGCCCTCGATCCGCACGAGCTTGTCCCGCGACTTCTCACCCCTGACGACGCTCACCTTCGAAGGCGCCACCCCGAGCCGCTTCGCAACCAGCTTGCGCAGGGCGACGTTGGCCTTGCCGTCGACCGGCGGAGCCGAGACCCGAGCCTGCAGCACGCCATCCACGATTCCCATCAGCTCATCCCGGTGACCGCGCGGTCGCAGGCGAACCGCGATTTGCATCGAGCGCATCAGCGCCGATGATGACGATCGTGCGTAGTTCGCAATTAGGGTGGTCCAATGGGTCCGGCGCGTCGACGACTCTGGCCCGAGGGAGAGCCGCCACCGGCTGGGCATCCAGGACGCTGATCTCATCGGCGGCAGCTACTGCGATTTGGTTCTCGCTCCGGCACGCCCTGACGCAAGCCTCAAACGAGCCTGGAGCGCGTCAGGAGGTCAGCGGCGCAGGCGGCTGCGAACGAAGGCGGGCCAGGCGCCGGGGTGCCGCAGGACTGTGAGGATCAGCGGCACCGAGTCGAAGTAGGAGACGCGCTGGCTGGCCAGGCCGTCCTCCCGCAGGACGATGTGGTCGACGGCGCGCCAGGAGAGCGGGACGCCGGCGGTGGTGCCGGAGAGGGTGAACTCGATCAGGGGCCCGCCAGTAGGCGCGGAAGCGCTCGACGAAGTCGGCCGCGTCACTCACGCCGGCAGCTCCGCTTCGAGCCTTTCGAGGGCACCGCGGGCATAGTCGAAGACCTTGCGATCGCCGCTGAGCCGGTAGCGGGCGTTGGCCCCCATCACCACCGCGTAGAGCTCGAAGGCGAAGCGCTGCGGCTCCTGCACGCCGGCGATCGTCGCCTGCCGCTCCAGCTCCGCCATCCAGGCGTCGAGGGCGGCGGCGATCGCGTCGCGGACGGGGCCGGGGCGGTCGTCGTACTCGGTCGAGGTCGCCCCCCAGAAGCAACCGCCCGAGTAGAGGTCGAGGTGGTCGAGGTAACGCTCCCCCATCGCCCGCAGGCGGGGAGCGCCGTCGGGAGCGGCCATGGCCGGCTCGATCACCGCGGTCCGGAAACGCTCCGCCGCGGCGCCGATCGTCGCCAGCTGCAGCTCCTGCTTGGAGCCGAAGTGGGCAAAGAGGCCGCTCTTGCTCATCCGCAGCTCGGCGGCGAGGCGGCCGATCGTCAGGCCCTCCAGCCCCTCGGCCGAGGCGAGGTCGACGGCGCGGTCGAGGATCGCGGCGCGGGTGTCGGCGCCCTTGGTTGCGGTGGCCACGCGACCAGAGTACAAAAAAGCACGAACGTTCGTGCAGATCTTCTAGGATGCCGCTCCCGACAGAGTCGACGAGGAGGAACCATGAGCAGCTACGCGGTCAAGGAAATCGACGAGATGGAGGCCGTCTTCAGGGGCGCCTTCAAGCGCGCCCGGGCCGAGCTGGGGGTCGAGTCGTTCGGCATGCAGGTGATCGACATGCCCGCCAACTACGAGCGCTATCCGGAACACGACCACACGCACGACAGCCAGGAGGAGGTCTTCCTGGTGATGCGCGGCGGCGGCGAGATCGAGATCGACGGCGAGCGCTTCCCGCTCGACGACAATCACATCGCCCGGGTCGGCCCGGAGGCGAAACGGAAGATCTGGCCCGGGCCCGAGGGAATTCGCCTGGTGGTCCTCGGCGGCACCGCCGGCAAGGCCTACGAGGCCCCCGACCTGACCAAGCTCGGCGAGCCCGACCCGATGGCGGCCGCCAGCTAGCACTTAGGCTGCCGATGTGCTTCGACGCCTTCCGTCCGCAGCGGCGCTCCTGGCGGTAATGGCGCTCACCACCCCGGCGGTGGCGAGCGCCGCCAGCGCCGCTGACAACAGCGAGCAGGCGATCGTCGTCATCTCCGGCGACGTCACGGTGGAGCGCGGCGAAACCGTCGAGGGCGTCTACCTGGCCAGTGGCGACGCCCGGATCGCTGGTGAAGTGGCCGGCGACGTGATCGTCCTCAGCGGCGACGTCCTCGTCTCCGGCAGGATCGACGGCGACCTCTTCACCGCCGGCGGTACCTCCCGCCTGCTGCCCAGCGCCGAAGTCAGCGGCGACGTCGGCTACGGCGACGAGCACCCGCGGGTGGCGCTCGACGCCCGCGTCCACGGCGACGTAGCCAAGCAGGACTGGCCCGATGTCGGCGGCCTCTTCGCCGGGATCGCCGGCTTCTTGATCTGGCTCGCCGTGACCCTCTCGCTGCTGGTCCTCGGCGCCCTGCTGCTGCTGATCGCCCCCCGCGCCGCCGACGCGCTCTCCGAGCGCTCGCGGGAACGCCTTGGGCCGACGATCGCGATCGGCATCGCGATCCTGATCGTGCTGCCGGTGATCGCGTTCCTCGCCGCGATAACGCTCGTCGGGCTGCCCCTGGCGATCGGCATCAGCCTCGCCCTGCTGCCCCTCGGCGCCGTCGCCTACGTCGTCTCCGCCTACGCCCTGGGACGGCGAATGGTGGAGCCGCCGCGACACCGGATGCTCGCCTTTCTGGCTGGTCTCGGAGCCCTCCGCCTCGTCGCCTTCGTTCCCGTCCTCGGCGCCGTGGTCGGCATCGCCGCGCTCGTCTTCGGCCTCGGCCTGATCGGCGCCGCTATCGGGGCGGCGCGGGAGCCGACGGGCCCGGATCCGCCTCAAAGCCCGCGCATCTGAGCACCGGAATCCGCGGGTAGCGCGGGTAGGCCGGGTCCGTGCGCGAACGCTCGCAGAGCGAGAAGACCGAGCCGCGGGTGTTCGGGACGAGCCGCTGGTGGCGACAGCCGTCGCAGAGGCCGGCCGCTGGCCTAGGAGCGCTCGGCATTGCGCTTGACGCCGGCGAGAATGCGGCGGGTGGCGAGGACGTGCATGCGGGTTCCGATCACCAGACCCTTGTAGATCGCTCCCTTGATACCGGGGAATTCGGCTCTGGTCTCGGCTCGGACCCGGGTGCGGCCCTCCCCCAGTTCCTCGAGCCGGAAGATCAGCGCGTAATCGGAGAAGCGGTGGCTGCCGACCAGGGCAAGTTCGTCGGGCTCCGTGGCGGCGGCGACGTGGAACCCGGGCAGGACCGAGCCCTGCGTCAGTGGCCGCGGCCCGGCCGCCGCGGTATCGGCACAGCCGAGGATCCGGGCGACTCGCGGCGCGGCGCCGGCGGCGACCGTTCCCTCGACCACCCGCGAGAGGGCCGTCCAGGTTGGCTCGCGGCCGGCCTCGACGACGAGCGCGTGCTCGTCGATATGCGGCAGCCGCTCGGCGGTAGCGCTCACGCCGACCATGCTATTTGCGATGCGAACCTGGCCGGATCCCGCCTCGCAGACGGCTAGCTTTTAGCTGTGAACGGCGTGGCGACTCTCTTCGACGCTGACGCGGCCGCCTACACGGGCACGGTCGAGGTGATCGGCGTCATCTTCCGCGCCGAGGACGACGGCTACGCGGTGCTCGAGGTGCGCGACGCCGAGTCGGGCGAGGGGTTCGCGCTGGTCGGTCCCGTGGCCCACCTCGGCGAGGGCGACCGGGCCGAAGTCAGCGGCGACTGGCAGACCCACAACCGCTACGGGCGCCAGCTGCGGGCCCAGGGGGCGCTGCCGCTCGACCCCGCCGACCGCGCCGGCCGGGTCGCCTACCTGACCTCGCTGCGCCACATCGGCCCCGCCCGGGCGGAGCGCCTGGTCGACGAGCACGGCGAGGGCGTGCTCGGGGCGATCGCCGCCGACCCGCACGGCGTCTTCGCTTCGCTGCGCGGCGTCAGCGAACGCCAGGCCGCGGCGGCGGCCGAATCCTGGCACGCCAGCCGCGCCGTCCGCGACCTCCACGTCCAGCTCGCCCCCCACGGGCTGGCGCACCTGGCGGCCCCGATCCATGCCCGTTACGGCGAGCACTCGATGACGATCCTGCACGAGGACCCCTACCGGCTGACCGAGGTCGAGGGGGTCGGCTTCGCCCGCGCCGACAAGATCGCCCTCGCCGCCGACGTCCCACCCGAGTCCAGCCGCCGCGCCCAGGCCGCCGCCGTCTTCGCCCTCGCCGAGGCCGAGCAGCAGGGCAACAGCTACCTGCCGCTGGACGAGCTGACCCGACGCACCGGCCGCCTGATCGGGCTGGCGCCGGACCCCGACGTACTGGCCGAGGCCCGCGGCCTCCTGGTCGACGAAGGCCGCGTCTACCGCGAGCTGACCCACGCCAGCGAGCTGGCAGTCGCGGCGACCCTGCGCGTTCGCGCGACCGCTCCTCCCCACCTCGTCCACGACCCCGGCGACACCCCGCGCGAGCAGCTGACCGACGAGCAGTGGGCGGCCGTGCGGGGGGCGTTCGCCGCCCGCGTCTCGGTCCTCACCGGCGGCCCCGGCGTCGGCAAGACCGTCTGCACGCGGGAGATCGTCGCCGAGGCGGAGGCGGCCAACGCGACGATCGCCCTCTGCGCCCCGACCGGCCGCGCCGCCCGCCGGCTCGAGGAAGCGACCGGGCACGAGGCGCAGACGATCCACCGCCTGCTTGAGTGGATGCCCGGTCGCGAGGCCGCCTTCCGGCCCGGCCACCCGCTGCCGGTCGACCTGATCATCGTCGACGAGTCCTCGATGCTGAACCTGCGCCTGATCGAGGTGCTGCTGGCCGGGCTGGCCGAGACGACCCACGTCGTCCTCGTCGGCGACGCCGACCAGCTGCCGCCGATCGGCGCCGGCAAGCCGTTCGAGGACCTGATCGCCTCCGGCGCGGCGCCGGTGGTGCGGCTGAGCCAGATCTTCCGCCAGGCGGCGCGCTCGATGATCACCACCGCCGCCCACGAGATCAACCACGGCAGGCCGCCGCACCTGCAGCCGAACGAGAATCAGGACCATGACTTCTTCTTCATCGATCGACCCAGCCCCGAGCGGGCGCTGGAGACCGTGGTCGAGGTGGTCGCCGAGCGGGCTCCGAAGCGCTTCGACGTCGACCCGATCCGCGAGGTCCAGGTGCTGGCGCCGATGTACAAGGGGGCGGTCGGGATCGACGCCCTCAACGAGCGCCTGCAGGCTCGCCTCAACGGCGATGGCAAGCGGGCCCTGAACGACCGCTTTCGGATCGGCGACCGGCTGATCCAGACCCGTAACTCGCACGAGCTGGGGCTGATGAACGGCTCGATCGTCTTCCTCCGCGGCGACGACCCCGACGAAGAGGCGATCGTCGTCGACACCGACGACGGCGGCACCCTGGTCATTCCCTACGGGGAGACGGCGACGCTGCGGCTGGCCTACGCGATCTCGGTCCACAAGGCCCAGGGCTGCGAGGTACCGGTTGTCGTCGGCGTCTGCCACCGCTCGCACTCGCGGATGCTGACCCGCCCGCTGCTCTACACGGCGATCACCCGCGCCCGCAACAGCTGCGTGCTGGTCGGCGACCTGGGGGCGCTGGCGGCGGCGGTGCGGCGGGACGAAAGCGGCGGTCGGCACTCCGGGCTGGCGGAGCGGCTGCGCGGCTAGCTCCCAGCGACGGCGGCGATACTGCGGCGGTGAAAGAGGAGATCAAGCCACGGCTGCCGCTGGCCGAGATTGGGGTCACCATGGCCGGGATCGCGTTGATGGCGGGGCTGGTGCTGGCGGTTCCCGCCCTGCGCGAAGCCTTCAGCTCGGCGATCCAGGGCGACCACGCGCAGGTCCGCGAGGAGATTGACAGCCTCGGCGCCCGGGGCCCCTTGCTGATCCTCGCCCTGACCCTGATCCACTCCGTCGTCTTCTACCCAGCGGAGATCGTCGACGCCGCCGCCGGCTACGCCTACGGCTTCGCGCCCGGCCTGCTGCTGGTGATGAGCGGCTGGATGCTCTCCGCCCTGCTCTGCTTCGCGATCGGCGGCTCGGTCGCGCGCCCCCTGCTCGACCGCTGGGTCGGGGAAGAGCGCTTCGAGCGGATCGAGGGCGCGATCGAGCGCGGCGGCCCGACCCTGCTGATCGGGCTGCGCCTGATCCCGATCTTTCCCTTCAGCATCGTCTGTTACGCGGCCGGCGCCGCCCGGGTGCCGATCTGGCGCTACCTCTGGACGACCGCGGTCGGCTACCTGCCGATCACCGCGATCTCGGTCTACTTCGGCACCCGCCTCGAGGGCCTCTCGCTGACCGATCCGCTGGTGATCGGCACCGCCGTCGGCTTGCTGGCGCTGCTGCTCGGCGGCCACTGGGCGATGCGACGGCACTCCGCGCGCACCGCGCCCTGAGCCTTCAGCCGACCCGCTTGACACGGAAGCGGAAGACCGCCGGGGAGCGGTCGACGTTGCCGACGGCATCCTGAGCGCGAACCCGGACCACGTGCCTGCCCTGGCCGAGGCGGCGCGAGATCCTCCGACCGCAGAACCGCAGCAGACGCCGGTCGACTTTGCAGGCGAAGCGGACGCCGGCCTCGTTGGATGCGAAGCGGAAGCGCACGCGGACGGCGCGGTGCCGGGTGCGGATCAGCTTCCGCGGGTGCTTGGCGATCCGCGTCCGCGGCCGCTTGGTGTCGATCGCGAAGGCGGCGAGGGCGGTGCCCGAG
>JBAQZI010000131.1:0-4697 GCA_049790835.1 Solirubrobacterales bacterium | reverse complement strand
GCTCTGGCCCTGCTCCAGGCGGTCGCGTCCGAGCACGAAGGCGATCGCGGCGATGAAGCAGAAGAGATAGGGAAGCTGGGGGAAGGAGAGGAAGTCGAGCAGCGCCCCGGAGGCCGCCGCGACGGCGATCGCGGCGACGGCGCCAAGCGCGGGCGGAGCCCGTTTCGCGTTGCCCGAGCGGGCCACCCGGTGGGCGCTGAGGAACGCGGTGGCGAAGATCGTCAGGTAGGCCGCCACCCCGAGCAGGCCGACGCCGATCGCGAGGGCCAGGTACTGGTTGTCGAGGATCCGGTGGGCCTTCTGGTCATAGCTCCCGTAGCCGCGCCCGGTCAGCGGGTGGGCGGCGAGATCGGGCTTGACCGCGTCGTAGTCGCTGATCCGGTCCTTGGTCGTGTCGACCTGGTTGACCGAGCCCGGGGCGAGCTGGTTGACGACGGCCCCGAGCGCCCCCGGGGCGACGAAGTGGACCATGCCGACGAGCACGATCGCCAGCGGCGCCAGTCGCAGCATCGCGCGCGGCCGGTAGGCGATGAGGACCAGCACGCAGACCATCGGCCCGATCATGCTGGTCTTCTTCTGGGTAGCGACCGCGCCCCCGATCAGGGCGAGGACGACGCAGGCATAGATCAGGCGCTCGCGCCGCTCCTTGGCTTTGAGCAGCCAGGCGAAGGCGAACGGCAGCGCCATCGAGAGCATCACCGCGACCGCCAACGGCTGCACGGAGGGGCCGTACATGAGGCTGCGCCCGATCGAGTCGATCGAGCCCAGCCCTTCCGGCCGCGCGTATCCCGGGAAGAGCGGGCCGATCACATCGTGGAAGAGGTTGAAGCCGAGCCTGTACTCGACGACGACGGCGGCGGCGGTCACGCAGGCGAGGGCGAGCATCGCCGTCACCATCTTCGCCACCTCGCTCGGCCTGACGATCGCCGCCGCGAGGGCGAAGAAGATGCCGTAGGAGATCAACAGGGCCAGCTGCTTGATCGCCAGGTCGAGCCCGCCGACCCGGACCAGCGACTCCGAGTGTGTGAGCACGCTGAGGACCGCGACCCCGATGAAGACGGCGAAGGCCCAGTGGATAGGGCTCCTGCGAGCGCTGCCGCGATCCGCGGCGGCGACCTCGCCGCAGAACAGCCAGATCCCGGCCAGCGCCACCAGCAGTGGTCGGTCGAGGGTCATGTCGACCGGGCCCCCGACCGGGAGCTTGATGCTGTCGAAGGGGATCAGCCACAGCATCGCCACGAACCCGAACAGGGCCCACGGCAGCAGCCGGGTCGTGCGTGGCCAGTCGGCGGCCCGCCTGGCCGCGGCAACGGCCAGGGCCTGGCGGTCGCGCGCCTGCGGTTCCCGCGTGGGCGCCCCACGGAATGGGCCGGCCCCGGTCGTCGCCTCCATTAGCGCGTCGGAGCTGCCTGGTGTTCGGCGTCGGACTCGCCGTAAGGAGGAGCGATGAAGGCGTCCGGCTCGCTGGCCGGAGCCGGGACCGGAGCGGGGTATGAATCTGCCGCCGCGGGGAAATGCTCGTCGTAGTCGGCCTTGTCGAGAGCCCGCCAACGCTGGGCGAAGGTCGGGGCGAGGAGGATCGCGGCGCAGCCGAGCCCGAAGACGAGCACGAAGGCGAGGATCATCAGCAGGATGTTGTTGGAGCCGCCGAGCGTGCCGCCCTCGGGGGCGCCGAGCTCCCGCACGGCGACGCCGTCGCGGACCGGCTTGCCGCCGACGTTGAGGCCCTGGATGTAGTCCTTCAAGGTGGTGTAGGAGGCGGCGGCGAGGGCGATCGCGGTGTCGGCGGTCGTCGCCTGGGCGTCGACGGTGATGATCGGCACGTCTTCCTGGGCGGTGTAGACGACCCGGTTGCCGTCGTCTTCGGTCAGCAGTTCTCCCGCCCGTTCCTCGGAGGGCTGTGAGGCGTAGCCTTCGGGGCCGCTGAAGGGCCCGCTGGTGGCGAGCGTGTTGACCGGGACGTCGGCCAGCTGGGCGATCTTCTCGCGGGCGTCGTAGCCGGCCAGGTACTGGGCGTAGATCTTGGCGCGGGTGGCGTTCGCTTCGAAGGTGCCCGATTCGACGCCTTTGACGAGCGCCGGCGAATCGGTCGAGTCGACGAGGATCTGGCTCGACGCGGCGGCGACGCTGAGCGCCCGCTTTTCGAGCCCTGGTGGGGAGGCGTCGAAGCGGTAGGCGCTGAAGAGCGCGGCGATCACGGCGACCCCGAGAACGAGGCCGACGAGGAGCTTGCGCCCCCAGAGGTGTCTGATCGTGTCTACGAAGGCCATTGGCTTATGAACGCACGAAAAACGTAGGAACTTTCGTGTCTTCGGCCCGATTCGACATTTGCCCCCGGCGAGCGACCGCAAGCCATGCGCGATCGCGCAGCTCCCGGGCGACGAAGCGCCGGTAGCGCTCGTCCTCGACGCGATCGTCGCGACGCAGGGCGGAGCGCAGGTAGCCGTAGAGGAAGGCGGCGCCGGAGAGGCCGTAGGGGCGGGAGCAGGCGACCTTGAGCGAGCGCAGCGTCACCCACCAGGCGCCGTAGCGAAGGATGTAGGCGCACTGCCCGTGGCGGGCGCGGCCGCGCAGGGTGCCGCCGCGGGTCGCCACCGGGCGGTGGTGGCGCGCCGTCAGCCGTGGCAGCGAACGGGTCGTGTAGCCGTGCATCCGCGCGTAGGTCTCGTCGATCGTGTCCCAGCCGAGCCGCTCCTCGATGCCGCCGATCGCTTCGAAGCACGCGCGGCTGTAGAGCTTGAGGGCGCCGCGCACGTGGTAGGCCGGCACCTTGGTCGGCTGCCATCCCCTTGCCCCTCGCTCGAGCAGGGTTCCGCCGGCGACCCCGAGGCGGGGCTCGGCGGCGAAACGCTCGAGCAGGCGCTCCATGTAGTCGGGTGGCAGCTCGACGTCGGCGTCGAGCTTGCCGACATGGGTGAACTCGGTCGGGTCGACGGTCGCCAGGGCGGCGTTGAAGGCGCGCGCCTCGGCGGCGATCGTCAGCCTGTCCTCACCGGGCCGGCTGACCTGGGTCGGCGCCCTCAGCACCCGCAGGAAGGGTGCCTCGGCGGCGAAGCGCTCGAGGATGCGCGGGGTCGCGTCGGTCGAGCCGTCGTCGACGATCAGCCAGAGGTCGGGGGTGCGGGTCTGGGCGATCACGGCCCGGATAGTTCGCTCCAGGTGGAGGGCCTCGTCGCGGGCCGGGGTGATCAGGAGGACGCGCGGCACGGTCACTTGCTCCGGGCGCGCTCGACCAGGCCGTCGACCAGCTCCAGGTACTGCTCGCGCTGGCGCCGCCACTCGATCTCGGCCAGCCGCCGCGAGGCGCGCTCGGCCCGCTGCCGCGCCAGCCCCGGCTCGCCGCGGACGCCTTCGATCGCGGCGGCGATGCAGGCCGGGTCGCCCGGCTCGGCCAGCAGCACGTCGTCGCCGAAGTAGCGCTCGATCACCGGCAGCCGCGAGGCGACCACGGGCAGGCCCATGTGGACGTACTCGAGCAGCTTGACCGGCAACAGCAGCTCGGTGAAGTCATCGCGCAGGGTCGGTACGACTCCGAGGTGCGCTTCGGCCAGCCGGCTCGGGATCTGCTCGACCGGAGTCGGCTGGGGAGCGATCCGCACGCCGACCGGCGCGACCTCCGCCGCGGTCGCGGCGAGCGTGCGCGCCGCCTCGGCGTCGGAGCCGTAGACGTCGAGCGTGACCGGCTCGCCGCGGCTGCGCAGCAGCGCCACCGCGCGGACCAGGGCCTCGACCCCGAAGCGATCGGCGAGGCCGCCGTGGTAGACGACCCGCAGCTCACGCTCGGACGGGGGCGTCGCCGGCGTCCGCCGCTCGCCGAAGACGCGCTCGTCGGGCGTGTTCATGACGATCTGCGATCGCTCCGCCGTGACCCCACGCGCCCGCAGCAGGTCGCGGGCCTCGGCGGTGACGAAGATGTGGCCGTCGGCGAGCGCGGCGCTGATCCGCTCCTCGGCGCGGATCAGCCGCACCAGCGGATGGTTCGACGACCGCTCGAAGAGGGTCGCGAAGAGCTCGGGGAAGGTGTCGTGGAAGTTGAGCACGATCGGGGTGCCGCGCAGCTTCGGACGCCAGGCGGCGAAGACCAGCGCGTCCGGCATGTTGTGGATCTCGATCAGGTCGAAGCCCTGCGCCCGGTCGAGCTCGCCTACCTTGCGCGCGGCGCCGGCGAGGAAACGCAGGTTGCCCTCGAGGTAGGCACGGGTGCCGCCGCGCGGCTTCCCGGCCGCGGCCCGGTGCAGGGCGATCTCGCCGGCCCCGACCGCGATCTCCTCGTCGTCGTTGAGGCAGACGCAATCGACCCGATCGCCGCGTTCGGCCAGCGCCCGCGCCTGGCGCTGGATCCGCGAGTCGACGACGAAGTCGGAGTAGTGGACCATGCAGATCCGCAGGCCACCACGCCGTCCCTCGGGCGCGGGACGCTCAGTCGTCTGCTGGGACTTCAAAGCTCTTGACCGCCGCCACGGTCTCCGCGATGTGCCAGTCCTCGATCGCCGGGAAGATCGGCAGCGAGCAGTTTTCGGAGGCGAGCCGCTCCGCCACGGGCAAGCTCCCCCGTTTGAGCCCAAGCTCGGCGTAGGCCGGCTGCAGGTGGATCGGCGTCGGGTAGTGGATGGCGCTGGCGACGCCACGGGCGTCGAGGTGGTCGCGCAGCGCGTCGCGCGCGCGGCTGCGGACGACGAAGAGGTGGTGGACGTGGT
>JBAQZI010000130.1:0-7927 GCA_049790835.1 Solirubrobacterales bacterium | reverse complement strand
GCTCGCGGGCCTCGGTGGCGACGCCGCGCAGCGTCCCCATCGCCCGCTCCTTCAGCTCGGCGCCGACCCTGTCGGCCCGCGCCTCGGCCGCGGCGACGCGCTCCTCGCTGACGCGCACCCACTCCAGCGCCTGCTTGGCGACGCCGTGCATCGTCTCGGTCGCCTCACCGACCGCCCGCAGCTGCCTGGCTGGATCGCTCATCCCCCGGCAACCTACTACCGGCGCCGGAGGCCAGCCGGCCGAGGCGCCGCCGCATTCGCCGCAATTTGCGTCAGCCGAGTCGTCAGGCGGACTGCTGAGTCTCGCCCGCGTGGAGATCGCGCTTCAGCACCTTGCCGGTTGCGTTGCGCGGCAGCTCCTCGAGGAACTCCACTTCGCGCGGCGTCTTGTAGCCGGCGAGGTTGACCTTGACGTGTGCCTTGAGCTCGTCCTCGCCGATCTCGACGCCGTCCTTGACGACCACGAAGGCCTTCAGCCGCTGGCCGAACTCGCTGTCCTCGACCCCGATCACCGCTGCCTCGACGACCGCCTCGTGATCGGCGAGCAGGTCCTCGACCTCGCGCGGAAAGACGTTCTCGCCACCGGAGACGATCATCTCGTCGTCGCGTCCGTCGATGAAGAGGCGGCCCGCGGAGTCGATGTGGCCGACGTCGCCGCTGCTGAGCAGGCCGTCGATGGTTTCCTTGCCGCCGCCACCCGTGTAGCCCTCGAAGGACATCTCGTTGCCGACGAAGATGCGGCCGACGCCGCCCTGCGGCAGCTCCTCCCCAGCCTCGTCGACGATCCGCACCGTGGTGCCGCGCGGGGGGCTGCCGGCGGTGCCGGGAGCGGCGCGCAGGTCCTCGGGGGTGGCGATGGTCGCGTAGGCGACCTCGGTCGAGCCGTAGAGGTTGTAGACGGAGTCGCCGAAGCGGTCCATCCAGGCCAGAGCCAGCTCGCCGGGCAGGGCCGAGCCCGAGAGCGAGGTGATCCGCAGCGAGGAGAGGTCGTAGGAGGAGAGCGTCTCCTCTGGCAGGGCGAGGATGCGCTGGATCATCACCGGCACGGCAGCCAGCACCTGGGCGCGGCTTTCCTGCACGGCCTGCAGCGTCCCCTCGGGGTCGAAGCGGCGGCGCAGCACCATCGTCGAGGCGGTCGGCAGGCTCATCACGAAGTGGAAGAAGCCCCAGGAGTGGAAGAGCGGCGCCGCGACCATCATCGTCTCGCGGCTGCGGAAGGGGATCTTGTCGATCAGCGCGGCGATCCCCAGCAGGCCGTCGGGGCTCGAGCGCTGAGCGCCCTTGGGGGTGCCGGTGGTGCCGGAGGTGAGGATCACGAAGCGCGGTTTGTCGGGAGGCGGCTTCAGGTCCGCCTCGGAACCGGTGGCGATCAACTGCTCCAGCGTCGCCTCACCCGGCTCCTCGCCGTCGTCGACCCAGCCGATGACACGGGCGACGGAGTCGTCGACCCCTTCCAGCAGGTCGGCGAACTCGGAGTCGTAGACGAGCGCCTTCGGCTTCTCGCGCTGCGTCACTTCGACCAGCTGCGGGCCGGCGAACATCGTGTTGAGGTAGAGCGCGCTGGCCCCGAGCTTGGCCGCGGCCAGGGTCGCCTCGATGAAGCCACGGTGGTTGCGGCACATGATCCCGACCCCGTCTTCGTGGCCGATCCCCATCGCGGCGAAGGAGCGAGCGAGGGCGTTGGAGCGGCGGTGCAGGCGCTCGAAGCTGAGCGCACCGCGCTCGTCGACGACCCCGATCTCGTGTGGGTAGCCGATCGCGGCGGTGGCGATACCCGTCGCCGGGGAGGCGCCCCACCGAACCAGGGTCGCGAGTTTCTTCACGGATTTGTCCGGCCGCTGGGGACCGATGACGCCCGCTTCGCGCAGCACCTTCAGCTCGAAGATCGAGTCGGCGGCGGATCCCCGCAGCTTCGCTGCGCTGTCGCTTAGTGCCCCCATCCGCGGCAAAGACTATTCGCTCTGCACCGAGGCGACCGCGATGCAGGCAATCCCCTCGCCGCGGCCGATCCAGCCCATGGCCTCGTTGCTCGTCGCCTTGACGCTGACCCGGGCCGAGGTGGCGTCGGCGAGCACGCGCTGCATCTCCGCCTTATAGGGACCGAGTCGCGGCTGCTCGCAGATGACGGTGGCGTCGACGTTGACGATTGGGCCGGAGATGGTGCCGACCACGGTCCGCAGCAGGTCGATCGAGTCGGCCCCCCGCCACTGCTCGTCGTCGTCGGGGAACATCGTGCCGATGTCACCGCCGCCGCTGGCGCCGAGGATCGCGTCAATCACCGCGTGGGTGAGCACGTCGGCATCGGAGTGGCCGCTGAGGCCACGCGGATGCTCGATCTCGACCCCGCCGAGGATCAGCCGGGGGCCGTCGGCGAAGCGGTGGCTGTCATAGCCGATCCCGACCATCAGCCGACGCGGCTGGGGAGCGGTGCCAGCTGCCGGCGGCGCTGCTCGAAGACGCATATCTCCCCCACTCCGAGGCTCTCGAGGAGGTCGACCGCGCGGTCGTAGGCGAAGCCGACCTGCTCGGGGAGGTGGGCATCGGAGGAGAGGGCGAAGGGGGCGCCGGCCTCGACGCACATCTCCGCAAAGCCGCGCGCCGGGTAGAGCTCGCCGACCGGCTTGCGCAGGCCGGCCGTGGAGACCTCGACCGCGATCCCGCCCTCGGCGATCGCGGCGACCGCCGGCTCGTAGAAGTGGCGCAGGTCGCGCTCGGGCAGCGGTCGGGCGCCGCCCCAGACCTTGACCAGGTCGGGGTGGGCGAGGATGTCGAAGAGGCCGGAGCGGGCGCACTCGGCCAGCGCCTCGAAGTAGCGGCGCCAGACCTCGTCGGGGTCGCCGCCGCCCTCCCAGACATCCCAGCCGGGATGGTCGACGGCCTCCTCGCCGACGAAGTGGACGGAGCCGACCACGTAGTCGAAGTCACGGGCCTCCAGCAGCTCCCGGGTGCGCTCCTCGGCGCCGGGGACGAAGTCGCACTCGACGCCGAGCTTCAGCGGCGTGCCGCGGACGAACTCGCAGTAGGCGTCGAGGTCGTCGTCGGCGTTGCTCTCCCAGAGCGGGTGGGTCCAGATGTCGAGCGCCTGGCGGAAGCGGTAGACGTGCTCGGAGACCCCCAGCTCCTCGACCCCGGCCGCGGCGGCGGCGGCCAGATAGCGGTCGACGTTCTCGCCGGTGAAGTAGCGCTCGAAGGTCGTCCCCTCCTCGTCCGGGCGCAGGTGCAGGTGGTAGTCGGTGAGCATGGGAGGAGCCTAGTAAACCGCCGAGCGCCCCCGGCGCGGCTACCCTTGCCGCCATGAGCTCCAAGCGACCCACCGGGGCCAGTGTGTCGCCAGCCACCCATCAGCTGGCGATCCTCTTCCTCGCCTTCGCCGCCGGCACCGCGGTCGCCGCCTTGGCCGGCGCCGTCAACTTCGGCGTCGCGCTGGGGGTCGGCCAGCTCTGCTTCGCGGCAACGCTGGTCTGGATCCTGCTCCGCGACTAAGAGGCAGTCGCCCGTTCGGCGAGCAGCAGCTCCGCCACCCGCAGGTCCAGCGGCGTCGTGACCTTGAGGTTCTGGGGCGAGGTCGGGTGCAGCAGCACCGTCCCCCCCGCCGCCTCGACCAGCATCGCCTCGTCGGTGGCGGCGTCGCGGGTCCCGGCGTCGACCTCGAGCGCCGCGCGCAGCGCTTCGGCCCGGAGCACCTGAGGCGTCTGCGCCGCCCAAAGCCGGGTGCGATCAAGCGTCTCGCTGACGAAGAGTGCATCCCCCATCTCCTGGCTGGTGGATGCACCTCTCGTCGCCTCGCCTGGTCGGGCAACCTGCTTGATGGTGTCGGTTACTGGGGAAGCCGCAATGACCCCGGCCGCATCCGCATCCGCCTCAAGCAGAGCGACCAGTTCTTGGACCAGCCCTGAGGTGAGCAGCGGCCGGGCCGCGTCGTGGATCGCGACCAGCTCGGTCTCGGTCGCCGCCAGGGCGTTGGCGACGGACTGCGACCGGGTCGCGCCGCCGTCGATGACGACGAGATCGTCGCCGACCAGGCCGTGAACGTGCCCGGGGGGAGCGGCGACGACGATCGAGCGCACCGACTCGCAGGCCCGGAAGGCCGCGAGCGACCACTCGACCATCGGCCTCCCCGCCAAAGGCACGAAGGCCTTCGGGCCGCCGGCTCCGAGACGCTCCCCGGAGCCGGCGGCCGCGATGACCGCGGTTACCGCGAGGGGGCTACGCCGTGGCGGCGAAGCGCTCCTCCAGCAGCCCGTCGAGGTACTCCTCCGCGCCCTCCTCGTCCTTGTCGAGCGCGTACATGAACTCCGACGCGAGGATCTTCTTGGCCCGCGTGTACATCTGCTTCTCGCCGGTGGAAAGGCCCTTCTCCATCTCGCGGATCGCCAGGTTGCGAACCACCTCGGCCAGCTCGAAGACGTCGCCGGTCTTGATCTTCTCGCGGTTGTACTTGAAACGCCGGTTCCAGTTCTTCGGCATCTCGGAGACTTCGTCGGTGAGGACGTTTGTGACCTTCTTGATTTCCTCCTCGTCGATCACGCGACGCAGTCCGGCCACCCCCGCGTTTTCGCAGGGGACCATCACCGTGAGCTCGTTGTGGATGATCTTGATCGTCAGGTATTCACGCTCGCTGCCCATCAGCTCGCGGGTCTCTTTCTTCAGCACCAGGCCAGCCCCGTGATGCGGGTAGACGACCTTGTCGCCCTCCTCGAAGTCGCAGACATATTCAATGTCCTCCTCGAAGACTGCCTCGATGGCCTCGTCTAGCTCGGGAATCGGTGGCTCCTTTCGTTCGACGGCGCCCATCGCCGTCAGCTCTGTAAGTACCGGTCGACCAAATCGACCTCCTGCAGCCGGCGCAGGCCCTCGCGAATGTCCTTGGCCCGGGTGGGCCCGACTCCGTCGACGGCGGCGAGGTCGTCGTTGGAGGCCGCGAGGACCTCCTCCAACCCGCCCAGCTCGTGGATGATCTTCTGGACGACAAGCTTGGGGATGCGCGGGACCCGGCCCAGCGCGCGGTAGCCGCGCGAGGCCACCGGGAAGTCGAGGGTGTTGAGCTTGCGGTCGTAGCCGAGTAGCTCGGCGAGGCGACCGAAGTCGAGCACGTCCTGGTGGGGCATGCGGCTGAGCGCCTGCAGGGTCGCGGCGAGACTGCCCTCGGTGTCCTCGACCGAGTAGTCGCGGATCAGCGCCGTCTTGTCGGCGGCGACGCCGACCATCGTCTCCTCCAGCTGCATCTCGATCAGCCGGCCCTCGGTGCCGAGCTCGACGATGTAGCGCTCGACCTCGACCGCCATCCGCGTCACCAGCTCGGCCCGCTGCAGGACCGCCAGCGCGTCGTGGAGGAAGCTGCCGCCCTCGAACTCGAGCACGGTGAGGCGGCCGGAGACCTGGTCGAGCCGCTCGCGGTACTTCTCCAGCGTCGCCAGGCCCTGGTTGGCCTTGGCCAGCACGGCCGGGATCTCCTGCAGGATGTACTTGGTCCCCTCGACGTAGAGGGAGACGACGTCGCGGCGCTGGGAGATCGCGATCACCAGGGCATCGGTCTGTTTGGAGACGCGCTCGGCGGTGCGGTGACGGGTGCCGGTCTCCGAGGAGAGGATCGTCGGGTCCGGCATCAGCTGCACGTTGGCCCAGGCGATCGTCGTCGCCTCGCTGTTGAGCACGATCGCGCCGTCCATCTTCGCCACCTGGTAGAGCATCGCCGGCGTGTAGTCGACATCGAGCCTGATGCCGCCGGAGAGCATGTGGGAGATGTCGTCGAGGTCGCCGACGACGATCAGACCGCCGGTCCGCGAGTGGACGATATTGTCGACCCCCTCGCGCAGCGCCCCGCCAGGGGCGACTACGTCGAGTGCCCTCAGCAGCCGAGGATCCTGACGTTCTGAAAGCTCATGGAGCTCATCCCCGGACAGTGAAGGCATCGCCTATAGGATGCCAAAAACCGCTCTGGAATGCGGTGTGGCCATATCCGTGTGGACTGCTCGGAATAGATTTTGTCAAGCGGACCCATCACTAAATAAATTCAAACCAACCGCATCCGGCCTCACAGGTGGAAACGGCGGTGGTGACGATGGTGCTGAAGCTGGTCCGCGGGAGGGTCGCCGGCGACCGCCGGATCAGCTCCGGGGGATTTGGTGTCACGGACGAAGGCCCAGGTGAGGGCGACGCCGACGGCGCAGAGCGCCGCCGGGAACCAGGTCGATCCGGCGACCGCGGCGGCAAAGGAATCGCCGCCGCCTTGCAGGGCGTGGAAGATGGCGCCGGTCGCGGCAAGGGAGACTGCCCCGGCCAACACCCTGTCCATCGCCAGGACGCCGGAGGCGATGCCCACCTTCTCTCCCGGCATCGCCGCCATCGCCGCCGTCGACATCGGCGCGTAGACGAGGCCGAGGGCGATCCCGAACACCAGGTAACCGCCGAGGACCAGCGCGAAGGAGCTGCCGGCGCCGACCTGCGTCAGCGAGACCAGGCCGGCTACTCCGCAGGCCATCCCAGCGGTCATCAGCCGGCGCGCCCCGAAGCGTCCAATCAGCCGTCCCGAGAACGGCGAGACGAAGATCATCGGCACGGTGATCGGCAGGATCAGCAGCCCGGCGGCGATCGGCGAATGGCCGCGCACGTCCTGCAGGTACTGCGGCTGGAAGAACATCACCGCCCAGTAGCCCCCGACGAGCGTGAAAGCGGCGGCGCTGGCGCCGAAGTAGGGGCCGTTGCGAAAGAGCGCGAAGTCGACGATCGGGTCCGCGACCCGCCGCTCGACCCGCCAGAAGGCCAGTAGACCGGCGATGCCGACCAGGACCAGGGCGAGGGTGACCTCGGCGCCCCAGGCGTTCGACTGGACCAATGCCAACACCAGGGCCGTGACGCCGACGCTGAGCGCGGCCAGGCCAGCCCAGTCGATCCTGGTGCCGGCGCCCGGATCGGTCGACTCCGGTGCGGCAACCGCCGTGATCGCCACCCCGATCGCCGCCACCGGCAAGTTCATCCAAAAGATCACTCGCCAGTCGATTTCGATCAGGACACCGCCGGCAAGCGGCCCGATCCCCAGCGCCACCGCCGAGACTGCCGCCCAGATGCCGAGCGCCCGCGGCTGCTCCGCCGACGGAAAGGCGTTACAGACGAGCGCCAGCGAGAGCGAGAGCATCGGCGCCGCTCCAGCCCCCTGCAGCACCCGCCCGACGATCAATCCGACTTGGTCTCCGGCGGCGCCGGAGACAACCGACCCAGCCGCGAACACCGCCATCCCGGCGATGAAGACCAGCTTGCGCCCGAACATATCCCCCAGCCGCCCAGCAGTCACCACCAGCACCGCGATCGTCAGCAGGTACCCGTTCATCACCCACTGCAGCCCCTCGCTGCTGGCACCGACGTCGCCGCGGATCTCCGGCAGCGCCAGGGCCACCACGGTCGAGTCCAGCATCAGCAGGAACAAACCCGAACAAGCCCCCGCCAGCGTCCACCACTTTCGGTTCACGGGCGCAGACTACGAACGCTCGCGGCGGGCTCCCTCTTGGCCCAGCGAGGGAGGGGTCTGGTTGTCCTCCATTCGAATTCAGTCGCGCCCGCTGAAGCGGGCTGCTCCGCAACATGCTGTCCGCCTATGGCGGACAAGGATCAGATTGCATATCGCGGCCGTTCGGCCACATTCACGCGGAGGGGTACCGACCTCCCTCCAACGCAACCCGCTCCGTTGACGGCCCAGGTGCGGAATCTTTGCGAAATGCGCCGAGGACCGTCGCCTCGCTCAAGCTGAAAAGGCTTCTGAACCCTGCGCGCTCCCGGTGGGACGTGTCCTCGGAGGGGTCTGGTTGTCCTCCATTCGAATGTGCGCGAAGCGCGCGATATGCAATCTGATCCTTGTCCGCCATAGGCGGACAGCATGTTGCGGAGCAGCCCGCTTCAGCGGGCGCGACTGAATTCGAATGGAGGACAACCA
>JBAQZI010000129.1:0-15483 GCA_049790835.1 Solirubrobacterales bacterium | reverse complement strand
CCTGCGCCCTGGCCGAGTCCGCGATCGGCGCCGGCCTCGGCTGCCGGGTCGATGTGCAGCCGCTGCGCGACCGCGGCTGCTCGCCCGAGGACGCCCTCTTCGGCGAGGGCAGCGGCGGCTTCCTGGTCAGCGGCGAGCGCGCCACTCTCGAGGCGCTCGGCGGCGTCTTGCTGGGCGAGATCGGCGGCACCGCGATCGAGATCGCCGCCGGCGACCGCAGCATCGTCGTCGGCCTCGGCACCGCCGAGAGCGCCTGGCGCTCGCTGGGAGCAAAGATCGAAATCACGCCCTGAGATTGCGCAGACTTCCTTAAAGGGGCATATGCTCCATCAAATCGGGGGTCATCTAACTGGGGAGTGTGAAATGAGCGGGAAACTGATTGGGCTTGTCGCGGCGGTCTTGACGATGGTCTCGTTGATCGGCGCATCGGTCGCGTCGGCGGCGACTGAATTCGGCGACAACTGCACGGCAACGGCGGTTGCCACCGAAAGCGAACCCACGACTCTCTTCGACCTCGCCGCCTCGGGTAATCCGCTGCCGGTGGTCGCCCCGAGCGCTGGCATCATCACCAAGTGGAAGATCAACTCCGGCCCTTCTCCGATCTCGGCCCAAACGCTCAAGGTCCTTCGCCCAAATGGAGTCAAAACCGTTCAGACCGTCGGGGAAGCAACCCAAACCCCCAGCGCCGGACAGAACACCTTTGACACCCGGATTCCCGTCCAGACGGGCGACCGCCTTGCTCTCTTCACTCCGACCGGCTTCCTGGTCTGCGAGACCGCAGAGGAAAACCTGCTCGGCGGATTTCTCGGCGGTGGTGGTGGCGTCGGATCGACCAACCCCTTCGTGGAAGTCAGCACCAAAGCGCGGATTCCAGTTTCGGCCGTGATCGAGCCCGACGCTGACAACGACGGCTTCGGCGATGAGACCCAGGACAAATGCCCGCAGAACGCGACCGCTCAGGCCGCCTGTCCGGTGATCGCGCTCAGCGCTTCCGCGATCGCCAAAAAAGGCTTGGCGACCGTTCTCATTACTAGTGGCACCCAAGCCCCGGTCACGGTCACCGGCGCGGTCAAACTGGGCAAAGGCAAATCGGCCAACCTGAATGGCGGCACGCAGGTCGTCGCGCCGGGGGCAATTGCACGATTCACGCTCCTCTTTCCGAGAAGCCTGAGGTCGAAGCTCAAACAGCTGAGCCCAAAGCGAGCGCTGACGCTGAACCTCACCGCGACGGCCGTGAATGTGACGGGTCAGCCCAGCACCACCCCCCTCAAAGTGAAACTGAGGGGTCAGGCGAAACCGAAGCACCACGCCAAGAAGGCGAAGGGCAAGGCCAACTCGAAAGGTCAGGCGTAGGACGTAGCGCGGTCCCGGGCGGAGCTCTCGTCCGGGACCAGCGCCGCGAACATGTAGGCGGCGTCAGGGTCGATCGGGCTGACACTCGACGTCGATCTCCGTCGCCAGACGGGCGTCAGCGGTAGGAGGCCGATGGAAGCCTGTCCCCTCCTTATATATTGCCGGCTGAGAAAGTTCTTTTTCTCCCTGTAAAAAGTTTCTGTTTTACCTGCTGAAGGATTGCTAAACTTCCCGTTACATCATGCCTTACATCGAGCGCATAGTTGACGATGAGCTCTCCGAGCGCCTAAAGGGGCAAGGCGGGATCGTTATTGAAGGCCCGAAGGCCTGTGGAAAGACCATCACCGCTCAGCACCTCGCCGCGAGTGAGGCCCGTCTCGATATCGATGGGGGTGCGCGTCAGACGGCGGCCCTCGAACCAGCCCTGATTCTCGAGGGACCGACTCCTCGGCTAATCGACGAGTGGCAGTTGGAGCCGGCGATCTGGAATCACGTCCGTCGCGCGATCGACGACCGGCAGAAACCGGGGCAGTTCATCCTCACCGGCTCGGCCGTGCCAGCCGACGACATCACGCGCCACTCCGGCGCTGGCAGGCTGGGACGGCTCCGCATGCGCCCGATGAGCCTCTTTGAGAAAAGGCGAAGCAGCGGACGCATGTCGATGGCCCAGCTGCTCCGTGGGAACGCCGAAGGAAGTCCCGAGGCCAAGCTGACTCTCGCGGAGATCACCGAAGAGATCTCGTTGGGAGGGTGGCCGGGCTTCCTCGACATGGGGCGGACTCAGGCCCTGAAATCCATTCGCGATTACCTGGAGGACATTCGGCGGACGGACGTAAGTGCTGTCAGCGGCGCTCAGCGTGATCCCTCAAGAGTCGGACGACTGCTGGGCAGCATCGGGCGCAACGTGGCAACTTACGTCTCCACCGCAACACTGGCGCGCGACGCCGGCGGCGTCGACGGCCCGCTCAAGAACGACACCGCGCATGAATACCTGGATGCGCTGAGGCGCCTCATGGTGGTCGAGGAGCAGCCCGCCTGGGGCCCCCACCTGCGCACCACCTACACGTTGCGCCAGGCGCCGAAGCTACATTTCGTCGATCCCTCCCTCGCCGTGGCCGCACTGGACGCCAGCCCGGAGCGGCTGCTCAAAGACCTCAACTTCCTCGGATTCCTCTTCGAGTCGCTCGTCGTCCGCGATCTGCGGATCTATGCCCAGGCGGTCGACGCAAGGGTGCTCCAATATCGCGACAGCGGCGGCCTGGAGGTAGACGCGATCGTGCAGGGCTTGAACGATCGGTGGGCGGCTTTCGAGGTCAAGCTCGGCTTTGGGCAAGTGGATGAAGCGGCCGCCAACCTCCACAAGTTCGTCAAGCGCGTCGACACCGACAGGTGCGGGGCGCCGGCCGCCCTTGGGGTGATCATTGGGTCGGGCTACGGCTACCGTCGCGAGGACGGGATCTATGTCATCCCGATTGGAGCTCTGGGTCCGTGAGCGAAGCCGGCGCCGCCTCCGCTGTCTCGTCCTGAGGCCGAGGCGCGCGGCGCAGGCCGAGCACGGCGGCGCCTGAAGCCAGGGCGGCCCAGACCGCGAACATGTAGGCCTTGTCGGAGGCGCTGAGCGCCGCCGCCAGCGAGGCGGGTTCGCCGACGATCGCGACCAGGAGCGCGGTGCCGAGCACGGCACCGACCTGGCGGAAGGCGGCGTTGACGGCACTGGCGGTGGCGAAGCGGTCGACCGGGACGTCGCGGACCGAGGCGGCGCCGAGGGTCGGGAAGGCGAGGCCGATGCCGATGCCGGTCAGGCAGGCGCCGGGCAGCCAGACGCCGAGGTAGTCCGGCTCGGCCCCGGCCGAGCGCAGGATCATCACGCCCGCGGCGAAGAAGAGGGCGCCGGGGACGATCACGGCCCGGTGGCCGAAGCGGTCGGCGAGGCGACCGGCCGGGCCGGCGACGACGGTCGAGAGTGCCGGCCCTGGCAGCGTCGCCAGGCCGGCGATGAAGACCGAGTAGCCCCAGATCGAGGTGAGGAAGAGGACGTTGCCGAGGATCAGCGAGAAGAAGGCGGCGGCGAAGAGCAGGGTGCCGAGGTTGCCGGCGCGGAAGGAGCGGTGGGCGAAGAGGGCCGGTTCGACGATCGGGCGCGGGTGGCTGCGGCTGCGGACGACCACTCCCACCAGCAGGGCCGCGGCGAGGACGAAGCAGCCGAGCGTCGCGGCCGATCCCCAACCCCAGTCGTTGCCCTCGACGATGCCGAGCGTGACCGTCGCCAGGGAGAGGGCGAGCAGCGCCGCCCCGGGCAGGTCGGGCAGGCGGCTGTCGAGGAGCTTCGGACGCGGCAGGCGGCTGCGGCCGAAGAAGACGATCGCGGCACCGAGCGGCAGGTTGACGAGGAAGACCAAGCGCCAGTCGGAGAGCTCGACCAAGGCCCCGCCCAGGGTCGGCCCGACCGCGGCCGCTGCCGCGGCGGCGGCGCCCCAGAGCCCGACCCCGGCGGAGCGCCGCTCGACCGGGAAGCTGTCGAGGACGATCGCCAGCGAGGCAGGAGCGATCATCGCCGCCGCCACGCCCTGGAGGACGCGGAAGGCGATCAGCAGTGAGAGCGAGGGAGCCACCGCGCAGAGCAGGCTGGCGGCGGTGAAGCCGGCGACGCCGAGCAGGAAGATGCGGCGGTGGCCGAAGCGGTCGGCCAGGCCCCCGGCCGGGACCAGCAGCGCCGCGATGACGACGAAGTAGCCGTCGAGCACCCAGGAGAGCGCGTCCCGCCCCGACCCAGCGAAGGATTCCGAGATGTCGGGAAAGGCGATGTTGACGATCGTCGTGTCGAGGAAGGCGACGAAGGCGCCCGCGCAGGCGATCGCGATCGCGCTTTTTCTATGACGCTGGTCATACATCGCCGCCGCAGCATAGACTATGTCCATGGGCATAGCGAGGATCGCCGATGGGCAGCCGGTCGAGCGCAAGCGGCGCGACGGTCGCGCCCTGCTGCTCAACGGCGCCCGGCAGCTGCTCGCCGAGAAGGGCTACGCGGGGATGGAGCTGCGCGACGTCGCCGCGCGCGGCCGGGCCCCGCGCGGCTCGATCTACCACCACTTCCCCGACGGCAAGACCCAGCTCGCGCGTGAGGCCGCCGAGCTCGAGGGGACGACGATCCGCGACTTGATCGAGCGCTCGCTGGAGCAGCGCGGGTTGAAGGAGACGCTCTCGATGTTCGGCGAGGTCTTCCGCCGCCGCGTCGCCGACCACCCGGAGCGGATCGGCTGCCCGGTCGCCGCGGCCGCCCTCGCCCGGCCCGAGGACGCCGAGCTCGCCGCCGTCGCCACCACTGCCTTCCAGAGCTGGGAACGACCGATCGCCGCGGCGCTGTGCGACGAAGGCGTCGGCGCCAGGGACGCCGAGGTGTTCGCCGGCCTCGTCGTCTCCACGGTCGAGGGCGCCCTGCTGCGCGCCCGCGCCGCCGGCAGCCAGGAGCCGCTCGACTCCGCCATCGGCGGGCTCGGCCAGGCGCTTGATGCCCTGCTCGCCGCCACGGCCCCGCGGCCGGTTTAGAAAACCTTTACGCGGGGCATCTTTAGGACGCGCCTCCACGCCCCCGGGCAGGAGGCGCGGTATGAAGGAGAGGACTTGACACCCCGTCGGGCCGCCACGGCCCTGGCCTGTCTGGCCGCCGCGCTCCTCGCAAGCGCGGCGCTCGGGGCGTGCGGGAGCAGCTCGGAGAGCTCCGGCCCCCGCAAGCTGACCTGGTTCGTCGCGATCCAGCCCGGCGGCTCGATCGAGAAAGTCGCCGAACGCTGCTCCAAGGAGTCCGGCGGCAAATACGTCGTCGAACCGGAATTCCTCCCGACCGACGCCAGTCAGCAGCGCGAACAGCTGGTCCGCCGACTCGGCGCCGAGGACCCCTCGATCGACATCATCGGCATGGACGTGATCTGGACCGGCGAGTTCGCCAACGCCGGCTGGGTCGAACCGTGGCAGGGGAAACTGAAAGAGCAGGTGACCGAAGAGGTCTTCCCCAACGTGATCGAGACCGCCTCCTTCGAGGACGATCTCTACGCCGCCCCGTTCAACACCAACACGCAGCTGCTCTGGTACCGCAAGGACCTGGTCTCGAAGCCGCCCGCGACCTGGGACGAGATGATCGAGCAGGCCGAAGGGCTGAAAGAGGCCGGGACGATCCAGGTCCAGGCCAACCGCTACGAGGGCTTCATGGTCTGGGCCAACGCGCTGATCGAGAGCGCCGGCACGCCGATCCTCTCCGGGCCGGAAAAGGTCGACCTCGAACAGGCGCCGACCGAAAAAGCGCTGGCGGTGATGGGACGGTTGGCCAGCTCCTCGGCCGCACCGCCGAGCCTCTCGACCTCCGACGAGGACAGCGCCCGGCTCGGCTTCGAGGCGGGCGAATCGGCCTTCATGACCAACTACACGTTCGCCTACGCCAGCGCCCAGGCCGAAGCGCCGGAAATCGGCAAGGAGATGGGCTTCGCCCGCTTCCCCCGGGTCGATGCCGGCGTCCCGAGCAAGCCGCCGCTGGGCGGCTTCAACCTCGCGGTCAGCTCCTTCTCGGAGAACAAGGACGTCGGCTTCGAGGCTGCCGCCTGCCTCGCCAACAAGGAAAGCCAGCTGACCGCGACCGAACTCGACGGCCTCCCCCCCTCGCGCTCCGATCTCTACACGGACAAAGTCGTGACCAAGGCCTACCCCGGCTTCGCCGGCCTGGTCAAGGAATCGATCGAGGGCGCCGGGCCGCGGCCGACCACCCCGGCCTACCAGGACGTCTCGCTGGCGGTCCAGCGCTCGCTGCACCCGCCGGACAAGATCGACCCCGCGGACACCGAATCGATCTACGACGAACTGAAGTCGAACCTCGAAGACGCGGTCAAGCGCGAAGGACTGCTCTGATGGAGGCGAGCGCACCCGCCAACCCGAACCCGCCCGCCGCCGCCCCCAGCGGGGCGACCAGCGCCCGCACCCGCTCCGAGCACAAACTGGCCTGGATGCTCTGCGCCCCGGCGGTGCTGGCGATGCTGGCCGTCACCGCCTACCCGATCGGCTACGCGATCGTGCTCTCGGTCCAGCAGATCGACCTCCGCTTCCCCGACGAGAGCGGCTTCGTCGGCCTCGACAACTACCTCGCGGTCCTCGGCTCCGAACTCTGGTGGACGGACTTCTTCAACACCGTCTTCCTGATGGTCACCACGGTCACGATCGAGCTGGTGCTGGGGATGGCGATCGCGCTGGTCATGCACCGGGCGATCTTCGGCCGCGGGGTCGTCCGCACCTCGGTCCTGATCCCCTACGGGATCATCACCGTCGTCGCCGCCTTCGCCTGGCAGTTCGCCTTCGCGCCCGACACCGGCTTCGTCAACAACCTGCCGCTGATCGCCGACGACATGGACTGGTTCGGCGGCCGCTTCAGCTCCTTCGCGGTGATCATCATGGCCGAGGTCTGGAAGACGACGCCGTTCATGGCGCTGCTGCTGCTGGCCGGACTGGTGACGATCGACAAAGGCCTCTACGAGGCGGCGAAGGTCGACGGGGCGAGCGCCTGGCAGCGCTTCACCCGCATCACGCTGCCGCTGATGAAGCCGGCGATCCTGGTCGCGCTGCTGTTCCGCACCCTCGACGCCTTCCGCGTCTTCGACACGATCTTCGTCATGACCCGCGGTGCCCAGGACACCGAGTCGGTCTCGATCCTCGGCTTCAACCAGCTGATCTCGCGGCTCAACCTCGGCCTTGGCTCGGCCGTCTCGGTGCTGATCTTCATCTGCGTCTTCATCATCGCCTTCGTCTTCGTCAAGGGCTTCGGGGCGAAGGTCGACGAAGGAAGGCCGGGCGGCTGAGATGGGACGGGGAAGCCGCGACTACGCGCTCTGGAGCATCGGCATCGCGGTGGTGCTGATCTTCGCCCTGCTGCCGGTCCTCTGGCTGATCTCGCTCTCGCTGAAGCCGCCGGGGGCGATCACCGACCAGAGCTTCATCCCCACCGAATTCTCGCTCGACAACTACAAGAGCCTGTTCGAAGGCGGGATCGACGACAGCCCCTTCATCAAGCCGCTGATCAACTCGATCGGGATCGCCCTGATCACGACGGTGATCTCGATCACCCTGGCCTCCTTCGCCGCCTACGCGATCGCCCGGCTTGAATTCCCGGGCAAGCGGCTGATCCTCGCCGGCGCCCTGGCGATCGCGATGTTCCCGCCGATCTCCACGGTCGGGCCGCTGTTCGACATGTGGCGGACGCTCGGCCTCTACGACACCTGGCCGGGGCTGATCATTCCCTACCTCACCTTCTCGCTGCCGCTGGCGATCTACGTCCTCGTCGCCTTCTTCCGCGAGATCCCCTGGGACCTCGAGCAGGCGGCCCAGGTCGACGGGGCGACGCCCTCGCAGGCCTTCCGCAAGGTGATCCTGCCGCTGGCGGCGCCGGGCGTGTTCACGGCGGCGATCCTCGTCTTCATCTTCGCCTGGAACGACTTCCTCTTCGCGATCTCGCTCACCTCTTCCGACGCCTCGCGCACGGTGCCGGCGGCCTTGGCCTTCTTCACCGGCGAGTCGTCGTTCACCCAGCCGACCGGCAGCATCGCCGCCGCCGCGGTGGTGGTGACGGTGCCGATCATCGTCTTCGTCCTCTTCTTCCAGCGCCGAATCGTCTCCGGGCTCACCGCCGGTGCCGTCAAGGGATAAAGGAGCAACGCCAATGTCAGAGATAGTCCTCGATCGAATCAGCAAGGTCTTCCCGGACGGCTTCGAAGCCGTGAAGGAGATGGACCTCGACATCGCCGACGGCGAGTTCATGATCCTCGTCGGGCCCTCGGGCTGCGGCAAGTCGACGGCGCTGCGGATGATCGCCGGGCTCGAGGACATCTCCTCCGGCGAGCTCAAGATCGGCGACGACGTCGTCAACGACAAGGCGCCCAAGGACCGCGACATCGCGATGGTCTTCCAGAACTACGCGCTCTACCCGCACATGACCGTGCGCGAGAACATGGGCTTCGCGCTGAAGCTGGCCAAGGTCGACAAGGCGGAGATCGGCAAGAAGGTCGAGCAGGCGGCCGAGACCCTCGACCTGACCCAGCACCTCGACCGCCGCCCCGCCAACCTCTCCGGCGGGCAGCGCCAGCGGGTGGCGATGGGGCGGGCGATCGTCCGCGACCCCAAGGCCTTCCTGATGGACGAGCCGCTCTCCAACCTCGACGCGAAGCTGCGGGTGCAGATGCGGACCGAGGTGGCGCGGCTGCAGTCGCAGTTGGAGACGACGATGGTTTACGTCACCCACGACCAGACCGAGGCGATGACGCTCGGCGACCGCGTCGCGGTGATGCGGGCCGGCGCCCTGCAGCAGGTCGGCACCCCGGCCGAGCTCTACGACACGCCGACGAACCTCTTCGTCGCCGGCTTCATCGGCTCGCCGGCGATGAACTTCATGCCGGCCGAGCTCAGCGGCGGGAAGCTGAAGCTGCCGATCGGCGAGATCGACGCCGGCGAGCTGGCCGGGGGCCGCGGCGACGGCAGGGTGGTCGCCGGGCTGCGGCCGGAGAACTTCGAGGACGCCTCCATCGTCGGCGACGACCTCAAGCGCGAGCGGGGGCTTGTCTTCGAGGCCGAGATCGACCTCGTCGAGTCGCTCGGCTCCGACCTCTTCGCCTACCTCCACATCGAGTCCGAAGGGGTCGAGTCCGACCAGCTCGCCGACCTCGTCGGCGACCGCCTCGACGAGACCGGCGCCGCCAACGTGCGCGAGGGCGAGGAGCAGATCGTCGCCCGCCTCGACCCGACCAGCGAGGTCAAGCGCGGCGGCCGCACCGAGCTCTGGGCCGACACCGCGAAGCTGCACCTGTTCGACCCCGAGAGCGGCGAGAGCCTGGCCAGGCCGGACGACTCAGGCCGCGGCGGCGACCAGGCGTGACATCAGGTCGGCGGCGGCTGGGTCATCGAGGCCCTGGGTGCCGGTCAGCTGCTGCCAGGTACTGAACGCGAGCGCGTGGCCGATCGCCGCGCCGGTTCGGCCTCGGGCCCTGCCGCGCAACCCTCTCCCCTGCATCAGGGCCTCCGCCGCGGTGCTCAGCAACTGGCGGAAGGCGCCCATCAGCCGCTCGACGACCGGCACCGCCGGCGCGTCGCGCAGAAGCTTGTCCAGCATGCCTTCGGTGCGACGGTAGTAGGCGTAGAGCTCGCCCAGGGCGAGCTCCAGCCGCTCCCCCGGATCGGCGACCCGCCCCCAGGCGTCGACGTCCGGCGGCGGGTTGGCGGCCAGCCAATGGGCTGAGCAAGCGCCGAAGAGCGCCTGCTCGTCGGGGAAGTGACGGTAGACCGTCGAGCGCCGCACCCCCGCCCGCTCGGCAACGGCGCTGACCGAGGTACGCGCGGGACCCACCGTGCCATGCAGCTCGACGGCGCTCTCGGTGATCCGCAGGCGGGTCTCGGCCTCCTGCTCGGCGCGACGCTTCATCCGGTACGGGCGTTTTTCATCGGACATTGGTGTGTTATGGATATTGACAGACGGGGACGACGGCTCTACGCTTTCGCACAACATACGTGTCTTGCGAAAAGGAGAGGTGAGGTGAATGAGCGCACGCGTGATCGGCCCCACGGACGGCAAGTCCGGCTTCCTCGGCAGCATCGGAGTCAGGTTCATGATCGACGGCGACGAGGCGGGCGGTGACTTCTCGCTGGTCGAACATCCGATGCCACCGCGGGCGCTGGCGGCCCCTCTGCACCGTCACAACCGCGAGGACGAGTACAGCTACGTGCTCACGGGCCGGATGGGGGCGCTGCTGGGCGACGACGTGCTCGAGGCCGGCCCCGGCGACCTCGTCTTCAAGCCGCGCGGCGAGTGGCACACCTTCTGGAACGCGAGCGAGGAGCCGGCGCGGATCCTCGAGATCATCGCCCCGGCCGGGTTCGAGCGCTTTTTCGACGAGCTGGTCGAGATGGGCGGCGTCACGCGGGCGGAGCCGGAGGCGGTGGGCGAGCTGTGCGCTCGTTACGAGCTGGAGATGGATCCCGAGAGCGTTCCGGGCCTGCTCGAGCGCTTCGATTTGCGGATCGGCGATCCCGCCTGACGGCGGGGTCGGTCCGACGCCCGACTCCCCGCAATTCGCGGCAATCCCGGCGCGAGAGAGCGACCTGCCGTCGCTGGTACTCTCCCTGAGTAGGCAGTCCGCCTGCGCGTCCTGTGTCTCTATACAGCGAGGAACACGCGCTTTTGACTTCCGCCGAGCGGCTTCTTGACCGCGATGGGCCGCGAGACGAATGCGGCGTCTTTGGCGTATACGCACCCGGCCACGACGTCGCCCGCCTCGCCTACTTCAGCCTCTACGCGCTGCAGCACCGCGGTCAGGAGTCGGCCGGAATCGCCACCTGCGAGGGCGGTCACATCACCACGCTGCGGGATTCCGGCCTCGTCTCCCAGGTCTTCGACGAGGAGAAGCTGAAGGCGCTGGAGGGCGACATGGCGATCGGCCACGTGCGCTACTCGACCACCGGCGGCGGCTCCTGGGAGAACGCGCAGCCGGTCTGGCGCGACGACGGCCGCGAGGTGGCGCTGGCCCACAACGGCAACCTGACCAACGCGGTCGAGCTCTGGGCCGAGCTGAAGGAGCGCGGCATCGACTTCCGCGGCACCTCCGACTCGGAGATCATCGCCGCCCTGCTCTCCTCCCACGGCGGCAAGCTGATCGAGGACGCGGTGCAGGAGGTGATGCCGCGGATGGAGGGCGCCTACTCGACCGTGGTGATGACCAAGCACGCGATCGTCGCCTTCCGCGACCCGCACGGGATTCGCCCGCTCTCGCTGGGCCGGCTCGACGGCCGCTTCGTCGTCGCCTCCGAGAGCTGCGCCTTCGACATCATCGGCGCCGAGCTGATGCGTGAGGTCCACCCCGGCGAGATGGTCAGCCTGACCGAGCGCGGGCTGGAGACACGCCAGGTGGTCAAGGCCGCGCGCAAGGCGACCTGCGTCTTCGAGCACATCTACTTCTCCCGCCCCGACAGCCGCCTCGAGGGCAAGGTCCTGCAGCAGGTGCGCGGCAAGATGGGTGAGCTGCTCTGGCGCGAGTCGCCGGTCGAAGCCGACCTGGTGATCGCCGTGCCGGACTCCGGCAACCCGGCCGCTGCCGGCTTCGCGCGCGCCTCGGGGCTGCCGCGCGACGACGGCCTGATCAAGAACCGCTACGTGGCGCGGACCTTCATCCAGCCCGGCCAGGAGCTGCGCAAGCACGGGCTGCGGCTGAAGTTCAACCCGCTGCCGGAGATCGTCGCCGGGCAGCGGATAGTCGTCGTCGACGACTCGATCGTGCGCGGCAACACGACCCGCCAGATCGTCGGCATGCTGCGCGACGCCGGCGCCAGGGAGGTCCACCTGCGGATCTCGGCGCCGCCGATCCGCAACCCCTGCCACTACGGCGTCGACATGTCGACCCGCGAGGAGATGATCGCCCACAAGCGCTCGATCGACGAGATCGCCGAGGAGCTCGACGCCGACTCGCTCGCCTACCTCTCGATGGACGGCGTCTACGAGGCAATCGGCGGCGGCCCCGAGGACCACTGCGACGCCTGCTTCAGCGGCCACTACCCGCTGGGCGACCCGGACGAGGCGAACGGCAAGTTCGCGCTGGAGGAGATCGCGGTGGTTCCGGCCTCGGGCTAGAGACCGGCGCCGCCTGGGGAGGGCGAGGAATGCGACAGCGACGGGTAGAGGCGCGGACCGCGGACCGCCCGGCCCTGGCGGCCTGGAAGCTGCCGCTGATCGTCGCGGCGCTGGCGCTCACCATCGTCGGGGGCTTCTATCTCGGCGGGCCCGGGCTCGGGCTTGCGGTCGGCGCCCTGGCCGCCACCGCGATCGTCGTGATGGCGGTGCGCCATCCACCTCTCTACCCGATCGTCCCCGCACCGCTGACCGACTTCCGCCGCCACGTCCTCGTGGTCGTCAGCGCCCCGCTCGAGGACTCCGCGGCGATCGATCGGATCGCGCGGGCGGCGCGGATCGAGGACGGCGAGGAGGCGGAGGTCCTCGTCCTCAGCCCCGCCCGCAGCGGCTTCCTCGACCGCTGGTCATCGGACTTCCGGCGGGCCAGTCAGCGTGCGCAGCGCCGCCTCGTCGTCAGCCTCGCCTCACTGGCCAAGGCCGACATCGCCGCGACCGCGCGGGTCGGCGACGAGGACCTGATCCAGGCGGTCGACGACACCCTGCGCAGCTTTCCCGCCACCGAGGTGATCCTGGTGACCGGGAGCCCGGAGTCCGACGCCGCCGGCAACGCCGCCGTGGCTGAGCTGCGATCCCGGCTCCGCGCCGACTTCCACCACCTCGTGCTCAGTCCGCGCGAGCAGCAATGACCGCGGGGGCCTCGGGCTCGTCCATCAGCGCATGCACCGCCCCGGGCACGCCGAACTCGTAGGGCCCGCCGACCACCCGCGGCAGCTGCTTGAAGTTGAAGCGCGGCGGCGGCGAGGAGACCTGCCACTCGATCGTCTTCGCCCGCCAGGGGTTGGCCGGGGCGCGGGGACCGAAGCGCCAGCTGACCACCATGTTGTAGAGGAAGACCAGCTGGGCGGCCCCGAGCAGGAAGCCGAAGGCCGAGATCAGCAGGTTCCACTCGCCGAACTGAGTGGCGTAGTCGGCGACGCGCCGCGGCATCCCGTCCATGCCGATCCAGTGCATCGGGATGAACGTGCCCCAGGTGCCAATCAGGGTCAGCCAGAAGTGGACCCGGCCGAGACGCTCGTCATACATGCGCCCGGTGATCTTCGGAAACCAGTAGTAGATCCCGGCGAAGATCGTGAAGACCGAGCCGGCGAAGAGGACGAAGTGGATGTGGGCGACGATGAAATAGGTGTCGGTGACGTGGATGTCGATCGGCACCATCGCGATCATCACGCCGCTGATCCCGCCGAGGATGAAGCTGCCGATGAAGCCCAGCGCGAAGAGCATCGAGGTCGAGCGCAGGTGGATCTTGCCGAAGTAGAGCGTCCCCAGCCAGGAGAAGATCTTGATCCCGGTCGGGATGGCGATCAGCACCGAGGTCATCATCATCGGCACCCGCAGCCAGCTGAACATGCCGGCGACGAACATGTGGTGGGCCCAGACCGAGTAGCTGAGGACGATGATCGCCAGCAGCGAGAGCGCCATCAGCCGGTAGCCGAAGATCGGCTTGCGCGAGTGGGTGGAGATGACCTCGCTGATGATCCCGAAGCCGGGGATGATCATGATGTACACCGCCGGGTGCGAGTAGAACCAGAAGATGTGCTGGTAGCTGACGACGTCGCCCCCGGCCGCGAAGTTGAAGAAGTTGGCGTGCAGGAGACGGTCCAGCAAAACCATGAACTGCACTCCGGCGATGAACGGCGTCGCCGCGACCACCAGCAGCGAGGTCGCGAGGTTGGCCCAGACCAGCAGCGGCATTCGCCAGAAGGTCATCCCGGGCGCACGCATGGTGACGATCGTGACCAGGAAGTTGATCGCGGCGAGGATCGAGGAGACGCCGGCGAACTGGACGCCGATGTTGAAGAAGCTCTGCCCGAGCGGCGCCCCCGTGGAGAGCGGGGCGTAGCCGGTCCAGCCGGCGTCGAAGGCTCCTCCCGGCACCAGGAAGCTGGCGATGAAGACGATCCCGGCCATCGGCAACAGCCAGAAGCTGAGCGCGTTGAGGCGCGGGAAGGCCATGTCCGGCGCCCCCAGCATCAGTGGCAGGACGTAGTTGGCGATCCCGGCGAAGACCGGGATCACGAAGAGGAAGATCATGATCGCCGCGTGGGCGGAGAAGATCGAGTTGTAGTCGGCGGCACCGACCACCTGGGTGCCCGGCTGGGCCAGCTCGGCCCGGATCAGCATCGCCAGCAGGCCGCCGATGAAAAAGAAGAAGAAGGTGACGACGATGTACTGGATGCCGATCACCTTGTGATCGGTGTTGAAGTTGAAGTAGTCGCGCCAGGTCGAGGCGCCGTGGTCGTCGTGGTCCTCGGGACGGGTCGGCATCCCCATCGCCCAGCGCAGCCAGTAGTCGAAGGCACCGAACCCGAGCAGGAAGCCCAGCGGCGCCAGGACCAGCGGCACGATCACGTGGGGGTAGCCGGTCTGCTCGGTCTGCAGGAGGTCGAGCCCGGAGATCGCCCGCAACCCGATCACCAGGAAGAAGCCGAGGGCGCCGCCGGCCAGGGCCCCTGCCGCCCCCCGCGTCCAGCGCCGACGCAACCCCTCGGCCGAGATCCCGAAGGCCTCCGGGGGCGCGCTCACGGCCGGGGATGCCAGAGCCTCAGTTGCCACGAAACCGGGATCTCAGATTTAACACACTGATAATGGAAAAAACTAGCACAGCCCCTCGGCCAGCTCGATCGCCCGGGCCAGGCGATCGAGGCTTTCGGCGTCCAGCGCCGCTTCGATCAGCGGGAACAGCTCGCGCTCCTCGAAGCGGACGTGCGCGTTGAGGCGACGGCCGAGCTCGTGCAGCTCCGCCAGCGTGGCCCCGCCCGTCGCCAGGTGAAGGGCCTCGCGGCGGATCGCCAGGTGGTCCTCGAGCATCCGCGCCACTGCCGCGCGATCCACCTCGGCGTGCAGCGCCCAGGTGGGGAGCAGCACCTCCTCCTCGACGCGGAAGTGCTGCTGCCCGTCGTGCTCCCAGAACTCGAGGAAGGCGCGGGCGGCCGGCTCGGCGTCAGCGGCCTCGGAGAGCTTCTTGGCGACGAGCAGGGCGGCCAGGTGCTCGCGCGAGAGCGGCCGCAGCGCCTCGGCGCGCTTCACGCGGCTGTCCTCGCGGGAGCCATCTCAGATGCGCGGCCGGGCGCCGCTGAGGACGCGGGCGGCGAGGGTCGCGATGCGGGCGGCGAGGGTCGCGTAGGCGGCGAGGATCAGCACCGTCGCGGGGTCGTGCCAGGCCGCCAGGCCGGCGCGCTGGGAGAGGGCGAGGCCGGCGATGCCCGCTACCGCCAGCGCCGCCAGGGGAATGTCGAGGCGCGGGCGCGGGGTCGGCATCTTCGCCGCGAAGCCGCCTCGCACCCGCACCACGACGGCGAGCAGGTGCAGCAGCGAGCCGAGCACGGTGAGGCCGATCCAGCCGGCGATCAGGAGCGTGCCGACGGCGGCCCGGGTCGAGCCGGCCAGGGCCTGGGCGGGCCCGTCGGCGCAGGCGGCGGCGGTGG